>CAYUTV010000025.1:0-3874 GCA_964447745.1 uncultured Planctomycetia bacterium
TGTCCGGGAAGCGCTACCGTCGCCTTGTTACCTTTGAGTACTGTCAAATGGTCTGAATCCTTTAAGACTTGGCCTTCTGACGCCGACAGCGTGGAACCGTCGGCCTGTTTGATCCAGGCGTTTTTATCCAAACGTAAAACAGTGAACGTGGATTCGGCGGCCTGCGATGCGGAGCAGACGAGCAGACAAACCAGCACTGCGAGTAAGCATGTTTTCATGGTCTTAATGTAGCAAAAAACACTCTCTTCAGACATCATTTATTTCCAGAGTTAAAAATCACTTAAAATTAAATAATCCTCGGAAGTGCTCGCAGGCGAATTGCTTGCAATCAGAGGGGCGTCATGGCAAAATTTAAAAATGTGGAATTTCATGACGAAGCCCCTTAGCGCTCTCTTTTTGATGCTCTTCCTATCCGCGTCGGCGCCCGCCTATGCCGGGACGGATTTAAATCAGGCCGAGAATCAGGCACTGGAATCCGCTCAGTGGTTTAAAACGCATTTTCCCGAGGCGATGACCCCGTCGCCGGAAGGGTCGCGTCTCATGCAGCATTCCGTGGAAGAAATACCCGCAGCCGACGTTCCCGTGGAGGAGAAACAGTAGCCATGTCCAACGCATCGCTCGATAAAAAGGCTCAGAGAGTCAATTGGGACGAATATTTTATGAATATCGCGCGCGTGGTCGCGAGCCGGTCTACCTGCGAGAGGAAGTTTGTTGGAGCTGTCATCGTCCGGGACAAAACCATTTTGTCCACGGGCTATAACGGCAGTATACGGAAACTCGAACATTGCATGGAAGTGGGACATATGATGGAAAACGACCATTGCGTGGCCACGATTCATGCCGAAGCTAATGCGATCATCCAGGCCGCCAAGAACGGTGTATGCATCGACGGAGGCACGATCTATACGACTGCCAGTCCCTGTTGGCCGTGCTTTAAATTGATCGCGAATGCCGGCCTTAAAAGAATCTGCTACGGTGAATTCTACCGGGACGAAAGAATTTTTGACATCGCGCGTAAACTGGAAATTGAGCTCGTCAAAATTTCCGTTCCCGCCGCGCCAAACGGAACTCATGCCTGAAGAATCGGATCTCTATCTTAAACAACTTGAAATCGGCCCCATGGAGAATTTTGTCTATCTCGTGGGAGACAAGAAGACCCGCGAGGTTTTCGTCGTCGACCCTGCGTGGCAGGTGGACACCGTGTTGAGGATCGCTAAAGAGGAAGATTTGAAAATCAAAGGTGCCCTGATCAGCCATTATCATTTTGACCACACGAACGGTATTGAAGAACTCCTGGAATCGGTGTCGTGTCCCGTCTATGTGAACAAACATGATGACTCTTATCTCGGTTTTACGTCCGATCATATTAAAAAGACGGATGACGGAACCAAGGTCAAGGCGGGTAACGTGGAAATTTCACTCATCCATACCCCCGGACACACGCCGGGGTCCCAATGTTTTCATGTGAGAAACCATTTAATCTCGGGGGATACGTTATTTATTAACGCCTGCGGCCGTTGTGATTTGCCGGGAGGCGACGCCAAGCAAATGTATTACACGCTGACCCAGAAACTGATGAAGTTCGATGATTCGACGATTCTGTGCCCGGGTCATAACTACGCGGATAAGCCCACGACGACGATGGGGGACCAGAAAAAGAACAATCCGTATCTTCTGTGCGACTCTCTCGATAATTTCCTGAAATTCAGGCTCGGCGTCTCGGAAATTCGTTGACTGAAAGGTGTTTAACAGCTAGACTTTAGGCTTTGCGGAATCCCATTCACATTTGATGTTTTTTTATGCCCTTTTCTCAGACAGCTTCTAATAAGAAAATTGACCTGGAACGTTTATCTAAGATAGCCTTAACCATCCGCCGTCACGTCATTAAGATGCTGGGTCTGGCGGCCTCAGGCCACCCAGGCGGCTCGCTTTCCTCAACAGATATTCTCACAGCCCTTTATTTTCAATACCTTAAGCACGATCCCAAGAATCCCAAGTGGGCGGACCGCGATCGCATGATTTTCAGTAAAGGCCACGGATGTCCGGCTCTTTATGCGGCGCTGGCTGAAGCCGGTTATTTCGATCCCAAGGATCTCCTTTCTTTAAGAAAACTCGGAAGTCCGCTTCAGGGTCACCCGGATATGCGCCGTTTGCCCGGCATAGAGGCTTCAACAGGTTCATTAGGCCAGGGACTGTCCATCGGCATCGGTTGCGCACTGGCCGCTCGTTTCGATAAAAAAGATTTTCTGACATGGGTCATCATGAGTGACGGTGAACTCAATGAAGGTCAAACTTGGGAAGCAGCGGCTTTTGCCTCATTTCACAAATTAAAGAATCTCGTGCTGATAGTTGATTACAACAAGTATCAGCTGGGCGGCACCACCAAAGAAATTCTCGACATGGAACCTATCCTCGAAAAATGGAAATCATTCGGATGGGAAACACGCGAAATCGACGGACATTCTCTCGCAGAAATCTGTGATGCGCTCGAATGGGCCAAATCCGCCACATCGGCGCCGCGCATGATTCTCGCGCACACGATCAAGGGCAAGGGCGTTTCGTTCATGGAAAATAATAACAACTTCCACGGTGTTGCCAACACGAAAGATGAAACAGGCAAGGCTCTCAAGGAACTTGGTGAAAATGACCAGGAAATCCAAAGAATTTTAGGAATGATGAAATAATGGTCCAGAGAAAATTGGGCGCGGCCACCCGCGATGCGTACGGTAAGGCGCTCGTTGAATTAGGAAAAGAAAATCCTGACGTTATCGTCATGGATGCCGATTTGTCCAAGTCTACCCGCACTTACGCTTTCGGCAAGGCGTATCCCGACCGCTTCATTGACATCGGTATCCAGGAAATGAACCTCGTCGGTATTGCAGCAGGTTTGGCTTCTTGCGGCAAGATTCCGTTTATCAGTTCCTTCGCATGCTTTCTCATGTGCAAAGGTTATGAACAGCTTCGCATGGGTGTGGCGTTTCCGGGCCTCAACGTAAAAGTCGTTACGTCTCACGGCGGCATCAGTGTCGGTGAAGACGGCGCGTCTCAGCAGTCGGTTGAAGATTTCGCACTCGCCGGAACATTGGCCGGTTTTACCGTTATTGTTCCTTCGGATGAATTCCAAGCGAAAGCTCTGATCAAGCAATGCGCGACGCACAAAGGCCCCGTTTATGTCAGAACCGGACGCTCGAACGCGCCGGTGATTTATAACGAACAGACCAAATTTGAGATAGGGAAGGGTATCAAGCTGCGCGCCGGCAAAGATGTAACGTTTGTAGCGACTGGCCTTCTCGTTTTTGAAGCGCTGGAAGCGGCTGATATGCTCGCCAAAGAAGGCATTGATGCCGGTGTTATCGACATTCATACGCTCAAACCTCTCGACGTTGATCTTCTCATCCAGGAAGCTAAAATAAGCGGCGCCGTTGTCGTTGCCGAAGAACATTTGATCTGGGGCGGCCTTGGCAGCATCGTTTCACAAGCGCTTTCAGAAAATCATCCCACGATCGTCGAGTTCGTAGGCATGAATGACTGCTACGCTGAATCTGGCAGCCCTGACGAGCTGCTCGAGAAGTACGGCTTTACCTCCAAAAACCTCGTTAAAGTCGCCAAAAAAGCCGTTTCCCGCAAGAAAAAATAAGCCATTTTGTGATTGTTCTAAGAGGGTGACAGCCCGCCCCTGCAAAGCTATAATTAGACATAATTTTCCGGGGCGTAGCTCAGCTTGGCTAGAGCGCTTGCTTTGGGAGCAAGAAGTCGTAGGTTCAAATCCTATCGCCCCGACAATTTAACTTAAGTCCCCGTAGCTCAGCTGGATAGAGCATCTGCCTTCTAAGCAGAGGGTCGTGCGTTCGAATCGCGCCGGGGACACCATTTT
>CAYUTV010000025.1:3974-14874 GCA_964447745.1 uncultured Planctomycetia bacterium
TTTGAAGGCGAAAGAGCATTTGCCGTGGACGAAGTTCGCTTGAACGTGTCGCCGCTGAGTTTATCCAAGAGGCGTTTGATCATCGATAGAGTCGAAGTGGCAAATGCGGCCGTATTCGTGCGTAAAACGGGAGGCAAGCTTTTGCATGCCTTCTCCGCCGCGGTAAGGGAAGGAGCGCCTTCCAAGAGCGCTCCGGCCGGAGAGGCGTCGTCCTCGACGACGACGGCAGTTCCTTTGGAAATCAGGCATCTCGAGCTTAAAAACAGCGAGTTTCGGTTCATTGATTTTGACATTCTCACGTCCGGATACGCCTTCACGATGGATCAAATTGAGGCCGATATTCGCAATATTCGGTTGCCGTTGTCAGCCGAACCCACATCGTACCAAGCCAGCGCGCGTTTGGTGCAGGGAAGAGACCGCCGGCCCGCGGAGTTCCGTTTGAAGGGGTGGACGGCTTTTCTTACGCGAGACACCAACGCGAGTATACGGGTTGAGGGGCTGTTTATCCCGTTTTTTGAACCCTATTATAAATTGATCACGCCGGCTCTGATCGAAGACGGTCAACTGAACGCCATGACTACCGTCACGATTGAGAATAAGCTGTTCACGCTGAACTCGGATCTCGAAGTCTCCAGCCTTCTCTTTCAGTCGTATGAGGGCAATAACGAGCTATTCGGCTTGAACGCCGATCAGATGCTCGAAGTTCTTAAGGACCGCTCGGGACGGCTCAAGTTCCAGATCTACGCCGAATGGAACATGGCCGACCGGTCCGTGCGGCCCAAAGATATTTTGCGGCGCAGTATCGAGAGCTCCCTCAAACGCACCATTTTTGGCAATGTCGGAAATATTCTTGAAAAAACACTCGGCAAACTGGCCGATAAGAACGATCCGGAAGCAAAAGACAAGGTCGAGCAGGCCGTCAACAAGATCAAGGATTTTCTGAAATTCGACTGAGGTCTTTGCTATAATAACGGCTCTCAAAAAGCTTCGTGGTAGGTGTAGCTCCCTCCGGGCCTACGGCCCGTAGGGCCGGAGGCAGCTGGGTACCAGCTGTGGTGACCGGTTAAGCTATAAAAAAATTATGGTAGGTGTAGCTCAGCTGGTTAGAGCGTCTGACTGTGGCGCCACCCGGAGCTTGCCTGCGATTTAATTTTTTTTGATTTTCATTCACAATCTCTTCAAACAGGACCCCATCGTTTACTACCATTCAGGCCAATTTGATACGTCATCAGCTACTGTAGTGCTACTGATAACTTGCGGTCGGTGCAGGGCGAGATGAGGAAGATTTACGCAAGAACCTATGAGGAGTAGCAGATAAGATTTTTCTCGTATGATTTGCCAAAAACCTCTTTTCAGAGAGTCTGAATTGCCGAGAATGACTTCAATATAATCATTTCTGGCAATCCAAGGGTCTCTTAAAAGTTCGCCCCCTGCTCGGAGAACACCTCGTCCACAATCCGAAAAGGGCGTTTTCCCCGATTTGCTTTAATTCACTTATTCTCTCTGATTTCAAGCACTTGCCGTCTTTTCGATTCATTTCCAGTCACCGTGTTTTTCCTCAATTTACCTAAAAATTATCACCGTGAGCAAAGCGCAGGGGTGAATGTTAGCGGGTTTGTGTTTAACCTATGAAACATAAAATATCTTGTGTATCGGATATTAAAGAATCTGATACACAAGATATGCCTCGGTATTGGATAAGGGTAAGCAGGTGTGCGCGTAAAATTGCATAAAATTTTTTGGAAATTGACCCACCGTGTTACAAGGAATAGAATATAAGCTTCGTAAAATTTACATAGGGGAGTAAAAGAGTAAAATGAATCCACGATCGAACGGCGCGGATATGGTTTATAAGGTGAAAGCGGATTTTTTAAAATCTCTAAGCCATCCAATTCGATTAAAAGTTATCGAAACTCTAAAGCATGGAGAAAAAAGCGTCAGCGCTCTCATGAAGTCTCTCGGAATTCAGCAATCGAGCCTTTCGCGTCATTTGCTCGCTTTGCGCGATGCTGGCATCCTGAAATCCCGGCAAGAAAGAACCACCGTTTTTTATGACATTCAGGATCACAATATCTTTCAAGTACTTCGCCCGATAGCTATCATGCTGAGGAAGAAATTCAAAGAATCCGAACGCGTATTGACGACGCTAGGCAAAGATTGATTTTTTTGCGTCAGCAAACAATGATTGACTTAGGCTTAATAAGCCTCAAAGACAACCCCAAACAAGCCCCCACAATCCATCGCCACCTGATTTAAAAGCGTCGGTTTATAACTTAAAGTTGACTTATCGGATCAATTCGTATATCCTTATATTTGAATATAAGGTTATAACATGAAGAACGAGATTCATCTTATTAAAGCGGCATTCTTGAAAGATTTGGCTCACCCTGTAAGGCTTCAGATTCTCGAGATTCTTTGCCGGGGCGAAAAATCGGTAGGCCAGTTTGCCCAATCCTTGGGCGTCGATCAGCCTACCGTCTCACGCCATCTCGGAATATTGAAACAAGGCGGCCTTGTCATTGCCCGACAAGAGGGGCTCTCAGTTCTATACAAAATTCAAAATGAAGACATGACACAATTTCTAGAAAAACTGACGGACCTTTTAAAGCGTAAATTACAGATCGACCACGAGCTTTTGAAAAGCGTCAGGGATTCATAAACGATGAATAAAAAAATACCGGATGTACTGAAGCGATTAAGTTCCAAGTGCCCGAAATGCGCATACATTTTATTAAAAAGCCGACGTGGGGAATCTTTGAACCAAAAGGAAAAGAAGCATATGACAGCCGAATTATACTATTGCCAATGGATAGACCGAATCGTACGAAATCGGATCAAAGAATTAAAAGGTTACTGATGGAAAAGGTTCATATTTTAAAAAAGGTTTTGGGAAAAATTACCCAAGTCGACCTGGACACACTAATTTTAGAAACTGCAAATGGGTTGACGCAAATATTTCGCATAGATCCGAATGTCGAAGTCACCGATGAAAATTTTCATTCCTTGCAATTGTCCGGTTTAAAAAGAGGCCAGCGGGCGGTCGTTAGTTATTCCGCTGAAAGTGGCGGACCTTTCGTGGCAAAGATGGTCATGTCATTTATTGGTCTTCGAGGTTAGGTTTTAAAAATGGCGGAAATCGATTTGGAAGAAGAGTCTAAGAAAAACGAAACAAAAGAGTTCGTTTGCATCCAATTTCAAGCGGGAGAGTTTGTCGCGCATCCCGTGCATGGACTTTGCCGTATTGAAAAGATAGAAAATACCAATATCGGCGAAGGCCGTCAGCTTTATTATACTTTTTTGATCGGCGCTTCACGCCTCAAGATAAAGGTTTTTGTTGCTATATCCGAAGCCTCTCGATTGGGAATCCGCTACCCCATTACAAGATTAGAAGCGCTAGATATC
The DNA here is from genome assembly GCA_964447745.1 of uncultured Planctomycetia bacterium. GTDB lineage: Bacteria > Omnitrophota > Gorgyraeia > 2-02-FULL-51-18 > 2-02-FULL-51-18 > CAYUTV01. The sequence goes on from CAYUTV010000025.1 coordinate 7,377, forward strand.
TTACGGATTTTGGAAACATCCGTCACCGATTCCGATACGTCTCAGCGGGACTGTTTTGAACAAATCTCAGCTTCTCTTTCTACAGGGGATCTTTTTCAGCTGGCCCAGCATGTTCGAACAGCGCGTTCCCAAGGGGCTTCCTTTTTGAATGGAGACTTTGAGGAGAGTTTCTCGCATAGCCAACGCCGCGATCAAGCGTTACTCGCAAAGGCCATTCAACGGGTGGCGGATGAGCTAGCGTTTGTCTTGAGGGAGTCTTCGAGCATCATGAGAAAACGCATTTGTAAAAAATGGAACAAGAAAGGATCTAATCGATGAGGTGTTATGGCGCCTAAGGATAGTGAAAAACTGAATATCGAGGTGGATGAAGTCGTTTGCTATGGCGAAGAACAGGAAATGGGAGTCATCATGGAAATACGTATTATCGACACGGCGAAATTTGTACAAAAGTTTACCGGCGGCGTGGAAGACGTGATGGTTAGGATCCGCACGCAATTGGGAACAGCATTGATTTGGCCACAGCAACACGGGATTTCCAAGGTCAGCGCACATGACGCAAAGGTATTTAGACTGAAACTCAAACAATGATACAGACGAAAAATGATTAAAAAAATCTCTGTAATATTAAAAGATCGACATTTTTTAAGTATAGCCACAGTGGATAATAAGGGTAAACCTCATTCGGCGCCCAAGTTTCTTTTCAAGATCGAAGACCCTTATTTTTATCTTGTGGATTATACCATCGCAAAGACAGTGGGTAATCTAAGGTTTAATCCATGGGCGTCCATGTCCTTTATGGATCTTAAAAATCTTGAGGGATACCGCCTGAGCGGGTCAGTGGAATTGATAATAACGGGCCAAGTTTTTCAGATGCTGCTTGAGCAATTCAACAAAAAATTGATCCATTTTTCAGCAGACCGGTTGATCGAAGGTTTGCAAACCGGAAAACGCTCTGAACACTTTGAGTTAGAAATCCCAGAAAAAGTCATCTTTATTAAGGTCAAGATAGAAGAAGTTGTTCGATTGGGCAGTCATGGGGAGTTATTCGCTGAGATGTTGCATGAGGCGGATAGCACGACTGGAGTAAAGGCCACGCGCTAAAAATGAAAAAATTTACGTACCCGAAATCATGGATCACTTTGAGTAATGTGGTTATTCAAGAAGTGGATTCTAAAAAAAGAATACTCAAGGTAGTCCTTAAGGCAAGTGTATCGGAAAAGACGGACCCTCTTTTATTCCATGTGGACCAGGGGGCATTAATTTCAAATGAAAAAAGAGAGCTGATGAAATTGGAAGAATTTAAGCCGGGGCAAACGGTTAACGTGGCTTATGTAGAAAAATCCGGGGGAGAATTAGTCATAAAGGTCCTGGTTTTAGAGCGTTCAGCCGGTGTGGATTTAAGACAAATAAAGCAACTAAAAGAGACTCGACATGGGATTTCAAAAAACACTTCAGGGGCGAATTACACAATTTAACATAAGTTCTAAGGTCCTTGTCTTGGGGCGAGAATCAGAGCAGGCGGGAAAAGAAGAGCCGATCCAGTTTGCGCTCAGTCCCAATATTTCGATAACTAACAGAGGTGGCGCGGTATTGAAGGTCTCTGTGTTGAAACTTGGATCGAGCGTGATTGTGCGTTATGTGACAAGGCCTGGGGACAAAAAAATCGCCGCGACAATCACCGTGTTGGCTGAGTGATGTGATGAAGAAAAACTTTTATGAAGTGACCCTTATTCCAGGAGAAGGGATAGGCCCGGAGGTGATTGCCGCCGCCCAGGCTTGTCTTAACGCCACGGGGATCCCCATTGCGTGGGAGACGCAAGCAGCGGGAGAAAAAGCGGCATCCGGTGGCGGCTCGGCACTTTCCCATTCGCTGCTTGATTCCATTCGCCGAAACAGAGTAGCGCTGAAAGGCCCGGTCACAACGCCCATCGGGACGGGGATGCGATCGGTTAACGTTGCTCTTCGCCAAGAGCTCGACTTGTATGCTTGTATCAGGCCTTGCCGACTTTATCCGGGCGTTCCTTCCCATTACGAAAAAGTTGATCTTATCCTCATCCGAGAAAACACGGAAGACCTTTACGCAGGCATCGAGTACGACCGTGGAAATTCTGATACGAAAGCGTTGATCGAATGGGTCAAGGCGCATGGAGGAAAACAAATCCAACCAGATGCGGCCATTTCATTAAAACCCATTTCGGCCGCCGCGTCAGAGCGTATTATCCGCTTTGCCTTTGAGTTCGCCGTTAAGAATAACCGGAAGAAAGTCACGGCGGTTCACAAAGCGAATATCATGAAGTACACGGACGGCCTTTTCTTGCAGATATTTCGGCGGATCGGCGCCGAATACGCCAAACGGATTGAATTTCAGGATCAGCTTGTTGATAGTCTTTGTATGCAGCTTGTGCAGTCGCCGGAATCTTACGATGTTTTGGTATTGCCGAATTTGTACGGGGATATCGTGTCGGATCTTTGTGCCGGGCTTATAGGTGGGCTGGGCGTAGCACCTGGAGTTAATTTAGGAGATAACTTGGCAGTATTTGAGCCGGTTCATGGTTCGGCCCCTAAGTTATCCGGACAAAATAAAGCGAACCCAACGGCGGCAATTTTATCAGGGGTGCTTATGTTACGTCACCTGGGAGAATTTCAAGCGGCGGACAGACTGGAGCATGCCGTGACTGAGGTTCTTGGAGAAAACCGTCAAACAACGGCCGATCTTAAGAACAAAGAAGATGCTCATTTAGCCGCTGGGACTCGACAAATGGCAAATGCCATTATTCGAAAATTATCGGTTAAAACGACTAAATCAAGGGAACCTCTATCGAGGTATATATGATTACAAAAATTGGCCTTGCTGCCGGTGATATTTGGCATTTTCTGGACAAGCAGCCAGGTTTCGCGACACGTTTTTCAACACTGGTGGCAAAACTCGGCTTGCCAAGGGATGTTTTGCTTATGAGCGTCGGCTGGCTCGCGCGGGAAGGCCACATCATTTTGAAACCGCTCGGTGACGATTATGATGTTGCTCTGAGGAAACCTTCATGAGCGCCGAAAAACGTCCAAAACGGAAAATCCGTTTTCTATTCAGGGCTCCGGAAAAGACTTATCAAGTTTTCATTGCCGGCGAATTCAATAATTGGGATATTTTTTGTCATCCTATGAAGCGCCAAAGTGCGGACTTATGGGAAGTGGTGATTCCTTTGGCGCCGGGCAAGTATCAGTACAAATTTTTAATAGATAACTCTCGATGGGAAACCGATCCGAACGCCGAATCGGTTCCTAATGCGTATGGAAGTTTCAATTCAATCATTGAAGTAAAGTGACAACTAGAGGGAAAGACGTATGTTCGTACCGAAACTATTCACGACTTTAAAAAATTATTCAGGCAAAGACTTCGTTTCAGACCTCATTGCTGGAGTGATCGTCGGGATTGTGGCCTTGCCTTTAGCGATTGCTTTCGGTATCGCGTCAGGCGTTTCGCCGGAAAAAGGCCTGATTACGGCGATTGTCGCGGGTTTTTTGGTATCCGCTCTCGGTGGAAGCAGGGTTCAAATCGGAGGACCCACGGGCGCTTTTGTGGTGATTGTATATGGAATCGTACAAAAATATGGCATCGATGGATTGATCATCGCCACTCTGATGGCGGGCATTATTCTCATCATCTTTGGATTGGCGCGTTTCGGACAAGTCATCAAATTTATTCCGCGTTCGGTCACAGTGGGGTTTACCAGCGGAATCGCCGTCATTATTTTTTCCTCTCAGATGAAAGATTTTTTCGGACTGCAGATTGAAAAGCTCCCAGCCGAATTCATAGAAAAGTGGCGAATCTATTTCGAATCTTTTCATAGCTGGAACTTTTATCCGGTTTTATTGGCGGTCGGCACGATATCAGTCATTATGCTATGGCCGAAATTTTTTGGGAAACTCTCGACGAGGATACCCGGCTCGTTAATCGCCATTATTTTATTTTCAGCGATACCGATAATATTTCATTGGCCGGTTGAGACGATCGGAAGCCGCTTTGGAGATTTGCCCCGTTCTCTTCCTATGCCGAAGCTTCCGCCGTTCAGCTTTCAGTTGATCCAACAAATGATTCAGCCTGCATTCACGATCGCTTTGCTTGGAGCCATTGAGTCTTTGTTATCTGCTGTCGTGGCGGATGGCATGATCGGAAGCAAACACCGTTCAAATATTGAGCTTGTCGGACTGGGAATCGCTAATATCGCCTCAAGCCTGTTTGGCGGCATTCCGGCCACCGGCGCTATTGCGCGTACGGCAACTAACGTTAAAAACGGAGGGCGGACGCCTGTCGCAGGAATCGTTCATTCTATCACGCTTCTTCTTATTTTATTCATCTTTGCGCCTTGGGCGAAACTTATTCCATTGTCTTGTCTGGCCGGAATTTTAGTGGTTGTCGCTTATCATATGAGCGAATGGCACTCTTTTGTGGTTCTCTTAAAAGGTCCGCGGACGGATGTTATCGTTCTTGTTAGCACTTTTTTATTGACTGTCGTTATTGACTTGACCGTCGCCATCGAAGTAGGCATGGTTTTATCCGCGTTTCTTTTTATGTACCGCATGTCTACGGTCGCACAAGTGAAACTCGTCGGGACGGATTTTAATGATGAAGACCTAATCGGGAATGGCGAGGAAATTTTACCGAAGCTGCCCGACGGGATCGACATGTACGACGTCCGCGGGCCGTTGTTTTTCGGGGTTGCGCAGGAATTTGAAGAGACAATGCGGATTGTTTCGAGAAAGCCGAAAGTCCAGATCATCCGATTGAGCCACGTGCCGGTCATCGATGCGACGGGCCTTCATGTTTTAAAGTCGCTTTTTGAAGATTGCAGGAAAAGAGGGGTACGTCTCGTCTTGGCCTGTGTCAACCCTCAGCCACTTAACGCCATAAAACGTTCGGGCCTTTATGACTTGATCGGAAAAGAAAATATCGTTTTCAATCTCACGCAAGCCGTTAAACGCTCCAAAGAGCTCTTAGTTATTTCTCAAAATGGTCACTTAAGTAGTTAAAACGCCTTCTAGGCTAACTGTAATTTATATTGTCTGTTTAAAAAACTTTGTAGTGGCCCACACGCCCGCCTAACCCGTGTGGCCACTCGGAACTTCTAACCGCTTTCCTCCCTTGCGCTTAAAGCTTGCGCATTCCCTGACCTCACTCTCTCTTCGAGATATTGAGGTCAGGGAATCGGGAGGAAAGCTATTTTCATTTTGAAAGGAATAAGTATGAAGATTACAGATAGAGATATTGATTTATTGGGTTGGATTTTAGAGCAGAAGTTCATGACGGAAAGGCAGGTAAGAGGTGTATTTTGGAATGGTTTACAGGAAGGAAGTAGGGAAGTATTTAGGCGTCTAAGTGAATTAAGAAAGGAAGGGTATTTGACGACTAATAAGACAGCAGTGTATCGGAATGCTATCTATTTGGTAACTACGAAGGGTATAGGCCAGCTTAAACGATTCAACCGAGATTATGGGTTAAAGCCAATCAGCGATCAAAGTTATTCAGGCTATGGGCATGATTTAGCGGTAACCGATATCAGGATTCTATTTCACCAGTGGGGTTATAAGCACTGGTTATCTAGACGTGTCCTAGCGAAGCGTAAAGACCTTAGAAGGGTCCCTGATGGCTTGATCCTTACCCAAGACAAATGCATAGCCATTGAATATGAGACCTCACAGAAGTCAAAACAGCACTACAGGCAGATCTTTTTAAACTACACCCTAGATAGCCATATCCATAAAGTCCTATATGTCGTTAATACCCCAGAACAAGCCTACCGAGTTTCACGTCAAGCCGATATCTATTCCAAACCCCACTTCGTATCCATCCAAGATATCCAAAAAGATCTTCTCCAAGCTAAATTAAAAAATTCCTCCGGCGAATGCTCTTTATCCGATCTCGTTAAGTGAGCCGTATTGCGAGTAGAAAATTAAAATAGTTCTCTAAAAGTGGTTACGAAACACCCCCAAAGTGTCACTTATACATGAGAGGGGTATAATTTTTTTAATAAAAAGGAGGGAAGTTATGATGCTGAATATTCATGAGCTTTCCAAGGAGCTAAATCTCAGTGAAAGTGGAATTTACCTCATGGTCAGCCGAAGAAAGATACCGTTTGTGAGAATAGGCCGGGCCATAAGATTTGATCTCGATGATATAAAGCGATGGCTCGAAGAAAAAAAGGTATTTTCGGATCAGGCGGCATAGGAGGAGTTTCAATTGACTCAAAATGGCAAAGAAATTAAGATATTCGCGTCCTCATCTTGCCTTGTCCTGACTGCGGAAAGTGAGGGGTAGGTTGGGTGTTTACTTCCGTAAGGATAAAAGGGACAAGAGCAAGCAATGGTGGATGACCTTCACACGCAATGGGCGAAGGGTTCAAGAGTGCACCTATCAGTTTACGAAAAGGGCCGCTCTTGAGCAATACTACAAACGTGTATCGGAAATCCACAGCAAGAAAAACTCCTGGCAAGGGGAAATCAGATTCCGTGAGTTCGCTACTATTTACCTTGATCGTTATGCCAAGGTAAATAAGCTCTCGTGGGAACATTCTGACGAAAGTTACCTCAGGCAGTTAAACGGTTATTTTGGGGATTATTCTATTTCCCAAATAACTCAGGCGATGATTGATGACTGGGTGGCAAAAGCAAGAGCTGCTCGGATACGGCAGAAAAAAGGAGCAAAGCCTAAGTATCTTTCTCCGGCTACCGTAAATCGAAAACTCGCTTGTCTCAAGACGCTTTTTAACAAAGCGATTGAGTGGGGGTATCTGGAAATAAGCCCATGCGCCAGGACGAAGAAGTTAAAAGAGGATAATCAGCGGACACGCTTTTTGACGAAGGAGGAAATCGAGCGGTTTTTGGCTCATTCTTCTTTGGAGCTTCGGGAGATCTTTACTATTCTTATTCATACCGGAATGAGGAAGGGGGAACTCCAAAAGCTCAAATGGCAGGACCTTGATTTTAATAAGGGTCTTATTGGCTTATTTCAGACCAAAAGCGGCAAGATTCGCTATATCCCCATGAGCATGGCTGTGAAAGAGGCTCTTTTAAAACGGCGGATCAATAAGAAAAGCGAGACTTGGGTTTTTCCCGGCGAATCAGGAGAGCCTTTCAATTTCAGGAAGGCGTTTGAGACGGCCCGGAAGAACGCGGGCTTGAACGATTTAAGAGTTCACGATCTGAGGCATACATTCGCGTCACACTTGCGTATGAGCGGGGCAGACCTCATGACGGTAAAAGAACTCTTAGGCCATTCAAGTCTTAAGATGACGGAGAGGTATTCGCACCTTACCGATTATCACAAGGCTCAAGCAGTGGCAAAGTTAGAGATGGCGCTGCCATTTGCTACTACTGTGCTACTGGATGGAAATAGCGGTAGTGTCCAAGAGTTTGAAAAGATTGTAAGTTCTTTAGAATCAAATCAATAAATTTATGGTAGGTGTAGCTCAGCTGGTTAGAGCGTCTGACTGTGGCTCAGAAGGTC
>CAYUTV010000026.1:0-5458 GCA_964447745.1 uncultured Planctomycetia bacterium
CGTTCAATTTGAAAAAATCATTATCGCATGGGCTTAAGAGCAGTGACGCGCCCTGTGGTCTGAAATAGAACTCGTGACTCAAGTCCCACACAAACGGCCAATTCTCCCGCTTGCCCGGAACCGTCAGAAAAAGATGCCTACGATAGGCCTTAAAGGGAATCTCGAGGGCGGCCACCTGCTTGCCCAGCGGTCCGGCCCAGGCACCGGCCGCATTCACGAGATACTGCGCCCGGTATTGCCCCTTATCGGTTTCCACATAAAAAAATCCGTCTTTTTTATAAATCCGCTGGGGTTTTTCTCCCAAAATGACCGTAACGTTTCTTTTCTTCAGACGGACCAAAAACTGCTTTAACAAAAGGTCTATGTCGACCAGCGCGTCGGTCGGGCAAAATAATGCCTGTTCAAAATCGGCATTTTTTAACAGAGAAACTTTGGCGGCGGCGGCGTTATTCTTTAACAGGTTGGCGCGCACGCCAAGACCTTTTAGAATTCGTCGGATCTTGGCGAGTGAAGAGGTCGTTTTGCCTTTGGCCAGCAAAAGCGAGCCGGAATTTTCAAATCCTATTGACTTCCAACGGCTCAGCGCCTGGCGGCTTTGGACGGCCATTCGGGCCAAATCAGCGTCCTCAACGGTCTGACGGATCATGCCTGCGTTACGGCCCGAGGCATGACCTCCGAGCTTTTTTTCTCTCTCGAGAAGCATGACCGAGCCCGCGCGTTGTGCGGCGAGGTGATACGCGGTGGACAACCCCGCCACACCGCCGCCGATAATGAGAAACCGGACGGTTTTTTGCACGTTAAAGCAGCTTACTAAGCTCCGTTAAGAACCTTTTTCTTTCCTTGTCCGTCCCGCGGATGGAACAACCGGCGGCATTGTGATGCCCTCCACCCCCAAAACGGCGCGCAACCTGCGCGACATTGATGCCATAACTGGAACGAATACTCACACGAAACTTTTTGGTGGTTGTTTCTCGGAAAAAAGCAGCAATTTTTACGCCTTCAATAAAACGCATTTCATCGGCGACGCCGTCCACATCGGACATGCGCGCATCAAAATCTTTGAAATCTTTTTGGTAAACCGTGGACCATGCGAGCTTGCCGTCTTTGGAGAATTCTGTTTTCATTACGCCGTAACCGCTGACTTTTGCGGCTGAACGGCTTTGCTTCCAGTACGACTGTTCGATCAAGTGCTGAAGATCAACGCCGGTTTTAATCAATTTGCTGCAAATCTCGAAAGTCTTCGCACGGATGTTTGAAAAGCGGAAAGACCCCGTATCCACGATAATGGAAGTCAGGAGACACGTGGCGATCGCGGGTGTGAGAGGAACTTTGAGCGCTTTGATCAATTCATAGACGATTTCACCCACCGCAGAAGCTTCCTCTTCCAGCACCTGGATTTTCCCGAAAGCCTCGCCAAAATCATGGTGATCTATCTGCATCGTGACTTTGGATTTAAAGAAAAGATTTTTAAGATTACCCAGCCGCTCGTCACTGCCGCAGTCCACCGCGATGGCAATGTCAGAAACTTCCGTGGTTCCTGAGAGAATCAACTCACTCCCCGGAAGAAACTGAAAGCGCGTGGGAACTCCATCCTGACTCACCAACAAAACTTTCTTACCCATGATCAAGAGAGCCAGGCCCAGCGCCAGCTGGCACCCAAGCGTGTCCCCGTCCGGATTAACATGGCAGGCGATCGTGATTTTCTTGGCCTTGCGAATCGCCTTGGCCGCCTCTAGTAAACTTTTATGAAGAATTTCTTTGGTCATATTTTTTCCTGATCCAAGCCGAATACTTGGGTTTAGTTTCCTTAAAATCGGTCCATTCGTGCCCGTTGGCCTTGCACCAGGCCATGAGGTCCGGCTTTGCCCCCGGGTCCGTAAAAATTACCTGCAGCAGCTGTCCGGAGCCCATTTCCCGCATTTTTTCCTCCGTCATGAGTATTGGCACGGGGCAAAGATGACCGCAACAATCGATGGAATCGTGGGAGTCTGAGGTCAATTTTTATAACCTCTCGAAATTAAAAGACTTAAATTAGTACAGACAACACATCTCAACGAGCACTTATCTATCAGATTACCAGAAGAAAATACGAAATTCAAGACAAACGCGGTTTATCGCAGATTTTAAGAAAATTACAGGAGTCACAAAGACGCGGATCAGACGTAAAAAGGAACTCGGTTCTGGGTTTGGGGATATTTTTTGAAGGGTTGTCGAGCAGGGTGTGCATGGCCGCAATGCTGCGTGAGATGAATAAGCGCGTTTTTTCCAGCGCCTCTTCGGTCAAAATTTGCTCCTCAGGAATCGCGGGAGCGGAGGAGAGATTCATGAGAAACATTTTTACCTTCGACAGCGGGATATCCCACTTCCCCATCGCATACAGCGCATACGTACCCATCTGCACGCCTGCATCCGCGGGATTATTTTTGCCGGTTTTCCAATCATAGATCTCTATCAAATCGCCTTTTCTTCTGGCAAAGTCCAACTTCACATATATTCTGGATCCGTTGAAATTGTATTCCTCGAGGTCTTCTATCACCAGCCAATCTTGTGTGTTATCGGTCAACAGCTCGCGATAAAAGGGTGACTTAAAAAAATTCGACAGGCATTCCGCCGAAGAGTCATGTATTTTTTTCCACGTGTCGTCGGAAACCAGTTTTAAATATTCGTGCTCGAATAATCCGGGACTTTTCTTCGGATCATCCATGTATTTTTTGGCCTTGGAGGCGCGATAGTCCTTGCGCATCTGCTCGGTCAAGAGCGTGATGGCATCCGGTTCCGGCACCGGCCGGCCAGAACGCGCCGACTTAAGGACGGCTTCGATAACATGATGCACCGTTTCGCCTTTCCAGGCCCATCGATTCTTAAGATTTTTCAAAATATACGCCATGCGGGCTTCGGACGGACTGCTTTTGTCCCACCCGCCCCAGGACGCGTATTTATCATAAAAGTATTTTCTCTGGCAGTCGCGAAACTGCTCATCACGGGACTTGGACCAGGAAAAGACATTTTCAAGCGCCATTGAATACACTCCAAAAAGCAGTAACCCGGAAGCATGCTTCCGGGTTACGCGTTGGCAAATCGATGTTAAATCGATTCGTTATCTTCTTTTGTTCTCCGCAGTCGCCTTGGCCATGTTGTTGTAAGCCGTGACGGTCTTGGGGTTCTGTCTCATCGTGGAGAGAGACCCGTCGCTGCCCATGCGGCTAACCGCGCTGAGGGCTTTGGCGTCCATCTTGGATAACGCATCAATGGCCCGAGGGTCCATTTTGGATAACGCGTTGATGGTTCTCGCATCAAGCTTCGACAGCGTTGCGGCGGTCTTGGCATCAATTCTTGCGAGTGTCGATCCCACGTCGGCCGGCTTCTTCTTCGGGGCGGCGAAAGATTCGGAACACACGAGAGTGGTCAGGACAAGGGCCGCCACCAGTCCTCCGGTTATTTTTGTTATCTTCATGCGCATAGCTCCTTTTTGATTAATCCACATTGGCAATTTGTACGTTATAGACCAGGGTTTTACCCGCCAGAGGATGATTCTGGTCAAACACAACAGAGTCATCCAATACCTTTACGACACGCATACCGCCTTGACCGCTTTTGGTCTTGATCAGCTGACCTTCCGTAAAATTGAGATTTTTCGGCAACTTGTCTTTCGCGACTCTGCGAACCAAATCCGGTCTTAAAACACCGAATGCCTGGTCGGGTCTTAGGGTGATGATTTTCTTATCCCCTTCTTTCATGCCCACCAACTGATCCTGCAACGCCTTTGGGTAGCTGGGCCTGCCGATGATCATTTGAATCTGCTCGCGCTGCATGGCGGTCACAACATCCTGCCCGTTCGCTTTGAGTGAATACATCAAGGTGACAATCGATCTGTCTTTTATTCTTGCGGGAGAGGCCTGTAACGATGTGATCATATAAACTGACAAAACCGCCACCGCTGCCACAATTCCAAACTTTTTCATTTCTGAACTCCTGAATTTTTCTGCCGTCATGCTACCCGTGGGTTCATCATTAGCCATACACTTTAACCAGCATCATGAGCAGTCCCATCAAAATGGCTCCCGTTATCGAGAGCTTGATGACGAGCACCGTCATGACACGCGCACTATGAGAGGGGCGCTTCCCCAGTGTCTGTAATGACTTATAGCCAATCAACGAAAAAATGGCCATGGGTCCGAACAGACACGCCAACATCGATAAAATGATTATAGCTTTTGCCATTCGGGTCTACGAACACATTATACCATGGGGTCTCCGCGATACAATATATTTTTACTATTATTTATTCCAGTTAACAAGTTTATATGGGTTTAACTGCTACTTTTCCCTGGAAGTTCCCCTTGAAATAGGGTACCTTAAAAAGCATGAAATTACGGCACCGTCTTATTCACCTGACCACCCTCCTAAGCTGCTTCATTCTGCAGGACTTACGAATGCCAGCCATGGTCTTAGCAGCCGCAACTCCCTCCCCCGTCCAGACTGGACAAACATCGGAACTCACCGCCCTTTTGGAGAAAGTGTATCGAACCATGGACGATAATTATTATTTGCCTGTTCAAAAAAGCGTCTATGAAGCGTTTCTCAAGGAATACACGGCGGACAAGCTTAGGCAATTGAACGATAAAACAAAGCAGACAGAAAACTACATCCATTTGGGTGCCGGCCTCCTGGTGAATAAATTAAAAAGTCCCTCGGATAAATTAACGGTTTTCATCCCGCCTAAAAAAACGAAGGAATTCAAAGAAAAGGCCTATGCACAGACCGAGGATCTGGGGATCGAAGTGCGCCCAACGGCGGCAGGGCTCGAGATCATCAAAGTCCAACGGCACAGCGAGGCGTTCGCGCTGGGTATCAGGCCGCGCGATGTGATTATAAGTATTAATGGTGAAAAAGCTTCGGCGATGGACCAAGCGACGGTCACCTCGAAGCTCACTGCGGAGCTGGGCGTTAAAATTACGCTGACCGTCCTGTTTGTCCGCACTAAAGAAACGAAAGACCTGGTGTTGGAAATTAAATCCTATTTTCGCGATACAGTGGAATTGCTCCCCTCCCCTCAACGGGGCACGCTGGTCCTGAAGATCACGCACTTCAATCAGAAGACATCGGAGGACTTCGCCGAGATGATGGCGGAATTCGGAGTCGACAAGATACGAAAACTGATTTTAGACCTGCGCGGCAACGAGGGCGGCCCGCCGCTGGCGGCGCGCGAGATTCTCGGTTACTTCCTTCCGCCCAATGATTATCTATTCGCAATTGCCCGCAAGAAAAAACCCCCGGTCATGATGACGGCACCAGCCAAAACGGTGGGCTACACAGGCCCTGTCTTTATTCTGGTAAATGAAAAGACCGGGAGTGCGGCCGAAATGTTTAGCGGCGTCATGCAGGCCAAAAAGCGCGCTCAGCTGGTCGGTCAAACAACCGCCGGAGCCACGTATCTAAAAAGCATCTATGACTTTGA
>CAYUTV010000026.1:5558-7409 GCA_964447745.1 uncultured Planctomycetia bacterium
TGGTCGGTCAAACAACCGCCGGAGCCACGTATCTAAAAAGCATCTATGACTTTGAAGATAAATCCGCGATCTTTATGATCACCTCTCTAACTTTTTTCTTCGACAGACGTGTTTTTCCGGAGAAGGGTTTGACGCCGGACATCGCGTTGAACGCCAATGATGACGCCCTTAACATCGCCACACGTAAAAACTAATCGTCTCTGGCTGGCGGCCGGAATCGCCGCGTGTTTGGCGGCCATTCTATTCCGACTCTATCCCCTTTTCGTCTATCCGTATTACGAGGCGCGCAATAACGCACAAATTCTCGTCTATGCGAACCTTCAAAAAGCGGTCGACCGAGAAATACGCTCACGTTTCGGTTCGGAATCTGATACGGTCAAAACAAAACTTCGAACGGAACGCCTGAAGCAGATCACTTCTCAGGACAGCAAAAAAATTCGCGAGACGATTGATGCCGCCGCCAAAAGTTTTCTCGCTGACAGGCCCGGCAAGCGGTACCTATTGGAAGTGGACTCCTTTTATTACTTGGCGTTGACGAAGAAGGTTTTGCAAAAGGGTTCATTTTTCTCGGTGCGCAAGGGCAGTCAGTACTTCAACGAAAACATGCTGGCGCCGGTGGGCGCCTGGTACCCGATCGATCTGCATCCGTACGTCGGAGCTCTATTCCATCGCGCGGTGCAAACCTTTAGACCCTCCATCGCTCCGGCTGAGACAATCAGCTGGGTTGTGATTCTCCTGTCCTGCCTCACGATACCGGCGCTGTTCTGGATATTCCGCAAAGTACTGCCTCTAAACGTAGCGTCTGCCTTTTTATCGGCCCTTTTTTTAGTCTTGGTGCCAATTTTTCTGCGGCGAACGCTGCACGGCTGGTTCGATACCGACGCCTACAATGTCCTCTTTCCGCTTGTGGCCGCAGGATGCCTCTTGGGTGCGGTGTCTTCACAAGTCATGACGACCAAGAAGCGTCTCCTATGGGCCTTGGCGGCCTCCTGTAGCATATGCCTTCACTCGCTCTTCTGGCGGGGCTGGCTCATATTCTATTTCATGACGTTGCTTTCGCTGACAGGCGCATGGGTGGTGGCAAGTATAGCCAAGATGCGCCACTTGAGTTCCAAAGAAATCGCGGCGATCGTTGGCGTTCAAATCTTCGTTCCGCTGCTGTTCACCGGAGTGGTGTGGGGACCGGAAGCTCTTCGCGGTGTCGCCACCGAGAGCGTTGAGTTTTTCCAACGCTTTACGCGGCCCTCATTCAGCGCTTGGCCCGATATCTTTATTACCGTGGGTGAACTTCGCCCCGGGAATTTTCGTCATATGACCGCGCAGGTAGGCAGTCTCTTTTTCTATGCGCTGGCTTGTCTCGGCCTCCTCTCTCTTTTTCGCGAAGCATGGCAATCACGAACGGACGGGAACTGGGCCGGCAGCACTCTTCTGGCCATTCTCTTTGTTTCGGCGTCTCTGCTGGGCGTCCGGATTGAACGTTTATCTCTTTTGTTGGTTGCGCCCATGGCAATTGCCTTGGGTTTCGGTATCCGTCAGCTTTTTATTTGGTTGGAGAGGGTTCGGCCCATTGCGCGGATCCTCCAAACTCTCTTAGCCGTCTTTATCGCCGTCATGATCGGTGTTCAAGCGCATCAATCGATCCGCTATCAGCATTCAATCTATAACGGAACCTGGGACCGCGTCATGCAGTATCTCAAAAATAATTCGCCGGAAGAGAGCATCGTGACCACCTGGTGGTCTCCTGGCCATTTCATCACCGGAGGAGCGGAACGGCGCGTCACATTTGACGGCGCGACGCAGAATACGCCCCAAGCTTACTGGGTGGCGCGAATCTTTTTGGAAACTTCAGAA
>CAYUTV010000026.1:7509-14383 GCA_964447745.1 uncultured Planctomycetia bacterium
AAAGCGGAAACCCTGATGCAATCCGTCCGCGAAGGTTCCGTCAAGCTCCCGGCGCCCTCTTCGCCCGCGTATGTACGTTTCCTTTGGGCGCTGTCCGGAAAACCCATGGCCCGGGATAATGTGGCGTTCGTCTCAGCCCAAGACGCCGGTTATCTTTATTTCACAAATGGGTTGCGCGTAACCAAAGATCTAAGGGAGGCGGAGCTCGTCGCGGGAACGATGGGACGCGGAGCGCTTCAATTCATTTATTCCGAAGAAAACGGTTCTCTTCGAAAGAACGAGAATCCGTCGCCGGCACTGGCATCGGGCGCGCTGATCTTCAAAGACGGGAATGGGCCTTATCAGGCGGTTATCGCCGATCCCCGCTTGATCGAATCCATGGCTTTCAGACTTTATTATCTCAAAGGTGCGGGACTCCGGTATCTCAAACTTGCCGCTCATGAAGAAGATGTGCGGGACAGAACGATTCTATCGTTGTTTGAAGTGCATTGGGACGGGCTAAGTTAACGCTGGAAGGGGTTTTTGGCCGGTTTTTTCTTGGCGCCCTGCTGTGACGCCGCCGGCGGCTTGGCGCCTTTGGGTGCCTTGGGCATAAGAATCTCGTCGGGAGGCTGTTGAGCGGCTTCCTCCGCACGCATGTATTTCTCCAATCCGTCCGCCTTGGTCATTTCTTTTAAGTCACGAAGCTCCAATACCATCTCAATGGCACGTTCGGATTTCTTGGCTTTGACGTAAGCCATCCCCAACATCATGAGCGTATTAGGCGTCCCGGGTGCTATGCTGCGGGCCTGTTCAAATAAATCCACCGCCTTCAGATATTCCCCTTTTCGGAAACGTAGCATCCCGTAATCATGAAACGCTCGGGCCATTTGAGGATTGAGTTCGGTGGTACGCTGATAATGCACGGCGGCAGCATCCAGTTTGTTCATGCGAACCAGCGTACTGGCATAGAGATAATGGATGTTGGGTTCGTTGGGGCTCAGCGTGACCGCCTGATCCAGATACTCTTTGGCGCTGACCATGTCGTCTTCCTGGAACGCAATCATTCCCAATGTCTGATAGGCCTGAGCGTAATCGGGCTTTAAGCGGATAAGCTCGCGAAATTCGCGCTTAGCTTCATCGAGGCGCCCTTCTTTGTAATATGCCTGCGCTTTCTGTATGGTGCCATAGAGCAGTTTGGCTCGTTCCAGCTTGGCAGGATCCACCTCGGCGGCTTGGACGGCATTGATTTCGAAAAAAAATATCAGAGGAAAAAAAAGGAAGAGGCGGGTCAGCTTAGACCGAGACATTAATTTGCTTTTCTTTGACGCCGATTTTAATGATCGTGAGAGAAAACTTCAATTCGTCGGATTCCTTGCCCTGAGGTTTGAGTGTATAGGCATCGATACGAATCGCGGCATTATCATTTTCTATCTTTCTTAAAAATTTGCGCACGGCATCGATATTCCCCTTCCCTTCGATATCCACCGAAAGCTCATAAATACTACTCGTCTTTTCCGTGGTCTTCACCGGGTTGATATTCGAAACAAACAGTCCTGATTCTTTAGACACGCGCTCAACTTCTCTCAGGAGCTTTGCGATTTCTTCTTCCTGCGTGATCAGGGGGTCGGACATCAGAGGTTTCCATGAACGGTATTCCCGGACGATTTTGTCTTTGTATTTAAGAATCATCAGGCGCTTCGGGATGACCTTTTCTTCGATTGAAATCATCTCGTCCACGCGCGATAAATAACTGGTTACGGGGCGCACCACGATCAGATCGACGACGACGAGTGCTATGACGAGCCCCGTGGCCTGAAGGAATATGCGCTCGCGCGGCGTGCGGCCGGCCATAAAGGCCTTCAGCTTCCCTCCCTTGGGTTTTGCGGCTTTATCCGCCTTGGGAGCGTCCGCGGCGGGTTCTTGGGGAGCGGCGGCTTTGGGGTCCGGGTCAGCCATGATTATTTCGTCTCCTCTTTCTTATCCGCGGGCACCGCTTCCGTCGCTTCCGCAGCAACCGGTGGCGCCACTTCGGACGCGCCCAACCCTTCAATGCCGGCTGTGATCCCGAAATCGCTCACATCCTTGTCGTTTTCCTTGCGACTCTTGGTATAGTCGGGATTGACGCTCTTGAAATACGGATTCGCGTCAAATTCCGTTACAAACGAAAACACGGCTGACATGAGCTCGGATGTCCCTTTGATCGAAACTTTTTCGTCCGTGGTCATCATAATCTCACTGAGATACATCTCCTGCGGAAGCATCGTCTGCAGCTGATCCAGGACCGTGATCGCCCGGCCGCGCTTGGCGTTAAAGGCCTCCATCTTCCGCGTGTCCTCCGACAACAACACGAGCTCCTCCGCCTCCTGCTCTTTGATCTGGAAATTCTTGTGAATCTCTTTGAGGTAGGAGTTCCGGAAATAGATCTTCGTCAGAAAAATACTCATGGTGAGAATAAAAATCACGATAAAGAACGACCCGGCAAGAAATATCTCCTGGCCTTTATTTCTGAATGACTTGCGGATCTTCAGATCTTCCGGGATCAGGTCCACCTTGCCCTCATCTTCGGTCAGCGCGTCGCTGATCACGTCCAGAAATGAGACCTGTGGAACCGATTTCATGACATTCATCGCTTCTTCGGAGATAGGTAATTTGCCCTCGGACATGAATATCTCTGTCTTGATTTTAAAATCATCCTCCAGAGGCTTGGCAGCAACGGCCCGCTCCGCATCCGTGCCGGCGATAAGAAAACGTTTCGGCATGGAGTTGGCGTCTTCACTTTGATAGGCGGCGATCGTCTTTTTGATTTCCTCGGCCAACAACGTTTGGTTAGCGGCGTCTTTCAGGAGCTTGGACCCGACCGGAATGCTTCGAATAAAATGCGGTTTTTCCTTATTGATGATGATGATATCGGTCGAATTCTGATCCACATACAAGAAACCGAGCGGACCCTCCGGGTAAACACCGGAAACGACTTTTGTGAGAACTTCCGGAGCCAGGTGTACACTCTGGATATTCAGTCCGAGAAGCTCTATGAGATCCGTTTTTTTTCTAATATTGTCGTTGGAGGCAATAACCAGCAATGCCTTGGTATAGCGCTCCAAGATCACGTCCAGACTGATATAACCGACGATCACCTCTTCCTTGGAATACGGGGTGTGTCTGACGGCCTGCAGACGGACGATGTCTTCAATTTCCTTCTGGTCCAAAGACGGAACTTCGATGCTCTTGGTGATGATGTATTTTGAGGCAAGGACCACGGACACGTTCTTCACGCGGGGGCCGAGTGCGGCGGCACCGCGCGCGATTTCGGTTCGGATATCCTCAGTGGAAACACCTGTGAGATCTTTGTAGTAAAGCGCCTGGACCGTTTTCCGCCCCTGAGAAAAGGAGGAGCGCGCGATCTTCAGAGAACTCTCGTCCAGATAGATATGCAGCAAGTCCTTGCTAAACATTCATTAAACCTCGGCCCAGTATTTAAACCCGTTCTTAAGGTCAAGAACACAGACCACGCTGCTTCTCGCTTTCTCGTTTACCAACAAGGCTTCTGCGACAATTTTAAGGCAATGTGGCTGGAAAGTAAAATAATTGCTCGCGGTCATAGCCTGCAAACTCTGATGCTCGGGCTCCGAGAGAAGAAATGAACTTTTCAGACGATCATAAACTTCCTGAGTATTTGTGAAAACTTCATCGTCTCCGGTCCCCTCGATACCATCCACACCACGGCGAAGCTCCAGGATCTTGGCTGCAGAATCCGGATAGATCCCCATGGTCTTCATCAGTTCCTCATCCGCAAAGTTCAGATTCACCTTGCCGTCCCCGTAAACGGTAATGTATGGCTCAATCGCGGCGAATATTTCCTCAGTCATCCCCTTCACGAACCGCACTTCCCCGATGAATTCAAATGCGGTGTTTTTAGGCCCGTAGGCAAGACCCGCTCTCTCATACGAGAACTTTTCGGAGCCGTTGTCGTAGTCATTGAGGATAAAATCATCCGCATCGACGAAATCAATGATGGCCGATGCCAGGTTTGTCGCAGAATTATCGTTTAAATATCGGCCCGCTTTGTCTGATAGAAAACTTGTAAGGACCGTAATGTCCGTGTAATTGATATTGAATTTTGTGGTCTCATCCGTGATCAGATAACGCGCCTTGGCGCCATCGAAGGTCATCTCACCCCGCGCGTCCGCCCGGAACTGCGCTAATTTATCCAAAGGGATACTCTCCCCTCCCGCAGCAAGTTCCGCCATGCGGGCCACTACCCTGTTCACGACCGACTCCGCGGCCAAACGCAATTCGCGGCGTTTCTCCAACCGCTGGAATTCCGTGATCTTCTGGCGAACCGTCTGGGCCAAACCGATCGCGAGAATGCTCAAAAGTGTGATGAACCATAACGCCACGATAAAGATGCTGCCCCGTTCGCGCAAACCGCGGGACCTAGACGCTGACCGCATAACGAGAAGGCATATAGATTTTTTTGATGAATTCGCGCATTTTTCCGTTATTCTCCAGCGTCAAATAAACACTGACATGCCCGGATTCAGGATAGCTCAGTTTAAATGCGGCCACATTCTTGGCCAAAACCTGTACCCGTTCCGGAATCTGCGAGAAAGCGGGATCCGTTTCCACGCGTGTCACGGTTTTCTTATCGGCGTCCCATGAATAAGAGACCTGAACGGGACGCAATGCGGCCAGACCGGAGGCAACGCTCTCTTTGAGCATTGTGGCCATCGTAACGCTGTCATCATTCAGTGAAAATGCGATGATAGAATAGTCGCAGCTATTTCTCATGTCCGACGAAATCTTCTCAAAAAGCAGCGCGGGCTCCTCATTCATCGTCACATCATGGAGACGGCGGTAAACGTTAAAACCGGTCATGAGACTGGCACTCATCGCGCCGAATGCCGCCGCCGCAAGCGACACCACCAGCAAGAGCTCCACCAGCGTAAAACCCCGGTTTGCTTTATTTGATCGCATAAAAGGTTTTTTCGATCTTGTTTTGCCTGAAATCGCGCCACTCGATAATCATTTGAAGGCGATAGAGCGATGATCCCTGCGCCACGCGGCGCACGTCAAAATTGTACTCATACGTTTGACCGCCGCTTTGCCAACGGCCCCTCGAGCCGCCTTCGGCGGCCTTGCCGGTTTTGAGTCCTTGCTGAGTTTCCGCGATCCAATTCTCGAGAAAAAGTCCCGCCTCCGAGCGGTGCTTCATAATGGAGATCATGTCTGTGGATTTGAGAAACACGGGAAAGATAACCGTAGCGCCGAGCGCGAATACCGTCACGGCCAGCAGAACTTCAAAAAGCGTAAAACCGTTACGTCCAGTTAGTGATGCGACCTTTTTCATCTTTCTCGCTGGGGCCGTACGAATAAAGATCATAGTTGGGGTTGTGGCTGCCGGGAGACTGGTACTGATAACGGCGGCCCCAGGGATCTACCGGTTCTTTTTCGAGATAAGGTCCGTTCCAGTTGGAGGGCGTCGGACCGGATCCGGGTCTGCGGATCAGCGCATCCAATCCCTGATCCGTCGTGGGAAAAATCCCGTTGTCGAGTTCATAGAGTTTTAAGGCGGAAGCGATGTTCGCGTCGATATCCACGCGCGCGATCGTGATTTTTGCTTTTTCGCTTCTGCCGGAAAATCTCGGGATTACCATCGACGCCAGCGCTCCGATGATAACCACGACCAACAATATTTCAATGAGAGTAAAACCCCTCTGGTTCCTCATACGCTCTCCTACATCACCGTGTTCATTTCAAAAATGGGCAACAGCATCGCCACGACGATAAATCCGACGACTGATCCCACCAATAATATCATCGCCGGCTCCAAAAGTGTCGTAAAAACGGCAAAGTGATCGTCAATCTCCTGTTCATAAGCATCTGATAACTCGCTCAAAACCTCCTGAATACGGCCGGATTCTTCACCTATGGACAAAAGGTCCGTCACAAAATGGGGAAAGTAGGGATATTCGCGTAGCGCCGCCCCGAACGACTCCCCCTTCGCGACACGCTCGCGGCAGTCGACCAGCGCTTCCTGCAGAAGACGGTTGCGAACCACGGGTATCGACATTCTAAGAGCTTCCAGAAAAGGCATACCGTGAGACAACGCCATTTCCAAAGTACGGCTGAACGCCGCAAAGTCCTTCTTAAACACAAACGTACTCACGAAAGGAATGGACAGTTTTACTCCGTCAAAGAAATCCGCGCCGAAGTACTTGCGAACCAACGCGGGGATCGCATAGAACACAGCAGCCAGGATCACTAGAACCAGAATCCAATAGTGCTGCATGAATTGACCCGCACCCATCACAATACGCGTCGATAAAGGTAAATCCTGATTCAGGCCTTCGAATATTTTGGCGAGCTTCGGAACCACGAACGTCACCACAAAAAAAACAGTCGCGAGACCCGCAAAAGCCAGAAGGGCCGGGTAGGCCAGCGCGCGGTTGATCTTCGACCTGAGAACATCCTGTTTCTTTAAATACTCCGCCATCCGCGCCAGCGCCTCCTGAAGAGCGCCGCCGCCCTCACCCGCGCGAATGATCGCCACATACATCGGTGAGAAATACTGGGGGAAATCGTCCAGAGCTTCGGACAGAGTCATGCCCTGCTTTATCTGATTACAGATGTTGTCCAGCGCCTTCTTGAACGAGGCGTCCTTTTCCTGTTCGCGTAAAATATCTATCGCTCTCAGAATCGGCACGCCGGATTTCAAAAGACTCGCAAGGTGACGGCTAAAAAAAATACCGTGCCGGTCACGGGAGCGTTTGGTCAGGAAAATAGGCGCAGACTCCCGGGAAGATTCGGAGGGCATGGCTCCGGCCGGATGCACCGCAATGGGCACATATCCCATTTGGCTGATCTTTTCTATCGCCGCGGGTTCCGTCGCCGC
>CAYUTV010000027.1:0-4114 GCA_964447745.1 uncultured Planctomycetia bacterium
CGATGGTTCCGATATTGACGTGTGGTTTTGTTCTTTCGAATTTTTCTTTGGACATAACTCCCCGACTCCTTTATCTATTTCTTCTAGCTTCGATGGCTTCTTGTGTGTTGCTTGCTTTGATAATTTTTTCCGCGATGTTCTTCGGCACGGATGCATAGAACGAAGGCTGCATCACGAAGCTTGCGCGACCTTGCGTCAAACTGCGAACAGAGGTCGCATAACCGAACATTTCAGACAAAGGAACGTTACCGCGGATAGCCTTTACGTTCCCTTTTTGAGTGGTCGTCTCAATCTTGCATCGCCTCGAGCTTAAGTCACCGATGACAGAACCGATAAATTCTTCCGGCGTGGTCACTTCGATGTCCATGATGGGCTCAAGAAGAATCGCTCCCGCTTGGCGCATACCGTCTTTAAACGCGTAGATAGCGGCCAACTTAAACGCCAATTCCGAAGAGTCGACCACGTGAAACGAACCGTCCACAAGGTCCACATGAATATCCGTAACGGGGTAACCCGCGAGAGCGCCTGATAATGCCGCTTCCATAACACCCGCTTTGATGGGGTTCCAATATTCACGAGGAACCGCTCCACCGACAATCTTGCTCTCAAACGTCACACCGGTACCGGGTTCGTTGGGTCTCATTTCAAACACGACGTGACCATACTGACCGCGACCACCCGACTGCTGAATATGCTTACCAACAATTTCGACCGGTTTGGTAATGGTTTCTTTGAACGCGACCTGGGGCTTACCGACGTTCGCTTCGACTTTAAATTCTCTTTTCATACGGTCGACGATGATTTCCAAGTGCAATTCGCCCATACCGCTGATGATGGTTTCGCCCGTTTCCTGGTCATAGTGGATACGGAGCGTCGGATCTTCTTCGCGAAGACGGCTGAGCGCGATACCCATCTTTTCCTGGTCCGCCTTGGTCGCCGGCTCGATGGCCATGTCGACGACAGGATCCGGGAACTGCATTCTTTCAAGAATAATCGGGTTCTTTTCGTCGCAGATGGAGTCGCCGGTTTCCGTTTTCTTCAATCCCACCACGGCACCGATATCTCCCGCGCGGATTTCGTCGACGATTTCCTGTTTGTTCGCGTGCATACGCACCAGTTTACCCACGCGTTCTTTTTCATTCTTCGAGGCGTTGTAAACATACGTGCCGGAAGTGATCGTTCCGGAATAAACGCGGATAAACGTCAATTTTCCGACAAATGGGTCTGTAGCAATTTTAAAAGCAAGCGCGGCCAGAGGTTCATTGGGATCCGGCTTACGGAACAACTCACCCTCACCGTCGACCTCAAGACCTCTCACCGGAGGAAGATCCAGCGGAGACGGCAAATAATCGACGACTGCGTCCAGAATCAACTGCACGCCCTTATTCTTAAAGGAAGAGCCGCAGATCACAGGAACAAACAAATTGGCGATGGTCGCGCGGCGGAGAACCTGCTTGACCTCATCGTTCGAAATGGTTTTACCGTTGATGTACTTTTCCATCAGCTCATCATCGACTTCGGAAAGCTTTTCGATAAGCTCGTGTCTGTATTTTTCGGCGATTTCCTTATATTCGTCGCTAATTGGCGTGACATCATAGGTCGCGCCCAAATCTTCGGTGTGATAGATCTTCATGTCCATGCTTACGAGATCGATCTGACCTTGAAACTTGTCTTCGGCTCCAATAGGAAGCTGTATCGGGGAGCTGGAATTGGTTAAACGTTCGCGAATCTGGCCAAGCACCATGTAGAAATCGGCGCCCGTGCGGTCCATCTTGTTGATAAAGCAGACGCGCGGTACCTTATATCTATCGGCCTGACGCCACACCGTTTCGGACTGAGGTTCGACACCACCGACCGCACAAAAAACCAGAACGGCTCCGTCCAATACCTTCAGGGAACGCTCGACTTCAACCGTGAAATCCACGTGACCCGGTGTGTCGATAAGATTCATTCGGTGTTCGCGCCAAAAGCATGTGGTCGCCGCGGACGTAATCGTAATACCGCGTTCCTGCTCCTGCTCCATCCAGTCCATGGTCGCCGTTCCGTCATGGACTTCGCCCATGCGGTGCACCTTACCGGTATAGTACAGAACGCGTTCGCTCGTCGTCGTTTTACCGGCGTCGATATGCGCTGCGATTCCGAAATTTCTAGTTTTGTCTAAAGGATAAACGTTTGCCATTTTAAATTACCAGCGATAGTGACTGAAAGCTCTGTTCGCTTCGGCCATCTTGTGAATTTCTTCTCTCTTTTTAACGGCGGTACCCTGACCGTTATATGCTTCCAAAATTTCATCAGCCAGACGCTGCTTCATGGGCTTGCCCTTGCGGCCGCGTGCGGCATTGCGGATCCAACGGAGAGCCAGCGAAACGCCGCGCTCGCCCTTCACTTCAACCGGAATCTGATAGGTGGCGCCGCCAACACGACGGGATTTGAGTTCCAGCAACGGACGGACGTTGTCGATGGCCTTGGTTAAAATTTCCAAAGAATCGTTCTTCTGAAGTTTCTGAGACACAATGTCCAAAGAACCGTACACAATGCTCTCGGCGTTCCACTTCTTGCCGTCTTCCATCAACATGTTGACGAAGCGTGAAACAACCTTATTATTAAACTTCGGATCCGGCGTTACTTCTCTTTTTAATGCTTGTCTGCGTCTCATTTTAAAAAATGTTCCTTATTATTTCTTAGGGGCGGCGGCTTTCGAATCCTTCTTCGGAGCCTTTGCGCCATACTTGGATCTGGATCTTCTGCGATCTGCCACGCCCTGGGTATCCAGCGTACCGCGAACCACGTGATAACGAACACCCGGCAAATCCTTTACACGGCCGCCGCGGATCGTCACAATCGAATGCTCCTGTAAATTATGTCCCACGCCGGGAATATACGCGGTGACTTCATAACCGTTGGTCAAACGTACTCTGGCGACTTTTCTCAACGCCGAGTTCGGCTTTTTAGGAGTCTGCGTTTTCACCTGTAAACAAACACCGCGCTTTTGCGGCGCGCTCTGAAGAGCCGGCGACTTCGTTTTTGACTTCACGGCTTCGCGGCCGAATCGTATGAGCTGATTGATTGTGGGCATAAATTAAACTGAGTTCCTTCTCCTTTATAGTCCCGCTTTTTTATCGTCGGTGGTGATTAACTCATCCAGCGCCGATTTTTCCACGGGTTTTGTTTTCTTCGCTTCTTCTTCGATATGACGCACTATCTCCACTCGGCGCTGTCCGGCAAAGCCGGTTCCGGCTGGGATAAGGTGTCCCATAATAACGTTTTCTTTGAGCCCAAGCAAGTAATCTCTTTTGCCCGAAGCTGCCGCATCCGTGAGAACGCGCGTGGTTTCTTGGAAGCTCGCCGCCGAAATAAAGCTATCGGTGCTGAGCGACGCTCTTGTGATGCCTAACAGAATCGGTTCAGCCTTCGCGGGCTCCTTCTTCTGCTTGATCACGCGCTCGTTTTCTTCCTGAAGTTTCCAACGGTCAATCTGCATGCCGACCAAGAAATCAGTGTCGCCGGAATCAACAATCTTAACTTTTTTCAACATCTGACGCACGATGGTCTCGATGTGCTTGTCGTTGATCGTGACACCCTGCAAACGATAAACTTCCTGGACTTCGTTCACGAGATATTCCTGCAGTTTTCTTTCGCCGCTGATTTTCAGAATATCCTGAGGAACGACGGGACCGTCAACCAGCTGCTGACCCGCGTAAACAAAGTCGCCTTTGTACACGTTTAGATGCTTGCCGTGAGGAATGAGGTATTCTTTTTTCATTCCGGTGGAGCTCTTCACCACGACGCGACGATGACCCTTCTTCGATTCGCCGAATTCAACGATACCGTCGATTTCGGAGATGATCGCAGGATCTTTCGGACGGCGCGCTTCAAAAAGCTCGGCCACACGCGGCAAACCGCCGGTGATATCCTTGGTCTTCGTTACTTTTCTCGGTGTCTTGGCGATCAAATCACCCGCGTGCATCTTTTCGCCGTCGTCGACGGTAATGTGCGCGCCCGCAGGGATCGGATAAATCGCTAGAACGTCTTTCTTGGAGTCCTGGATGATGATCTGAGGATGGTGTTCGCCGCGGTGTTCCATGACAACTCTTTCGACGTTGCCTGTCGCGGG
>CAYUTV010000027.1:4214-14100 GCA_964447745.1 uncultured Planctomycetia bacterium
ATCGTTCCCGCATTCTTCGCCTTGATGGAAGATTCCGCGACAGTCCGGCTCGCCGTACCGCCGATATGGAATGTTCTCATGGTCAGCTGAGTGCCCGGCTCACCGATGGATTGCGCCGCGATGATACCCACCGCTTCACCCAACTCCACCAAACGACCCGTCGCGAGGTTGCGTCCGTAGCACTTGGCGCAAACGCCGCGCTTGGACTCGCACGCGAGAACCGAACGAATCTTGATCTTGTCGATGCCGGTCTCTTCGACCTGCTTCGACATTTCTTCCGTGATTTCCTGGCCCGCTTCGACGATCGTCGTATCGCTGACGATATCCACGATGTTATCCAGCGCCACGCGACCGATGATTCTCTCGCGGAGAGGAACCACGATCTCGTCGCCTTCGACGATCGCTTCAACGAAAATACCTTTGACGGTACCGCAATCTTCCAAATTAATGATGACGTCCTGAGCCACGTCCACAAGACGACGTGTCAGGTAACCCGAATCCGCGGTCTTAAGAGCGGTATCGGCCAAACCCTTACGGGCGCCGTGCGTTGAAATGAAGTATTCCAACATGGTCAGACCTTCGCGGAAATTGGCTTTGATCGGGCTTTCGATGATCTCACCCGATGGCTTAGCCATCAAACCGCGCATACCGGCCAGCTGGCGGATCTGCTGTTTGGAACCGCGCGCGCCGGAGTCGGCCATCATGAAAATCGGGTTGAACACGTCGAGTTCGGTGAAAACGCTGTCGGCAACTTCATCGGTGGTCTGTGTCCAGATGTCGATGATGTTGTTATAGCGCTCACCTTCGGTGATGACACCGCGGCGATACTGCTCTTCGACTTTATTGACTCGCTCTGTCGCCTTCTCGATGAAAATTCCTTTTTGTCTCGGAATTTTCAGATCATCGACGGAGATTGAAATACCCGCGAGTGTTGCGTGCTCAAAACCTAAATCCTTAAGATCGTCCAACAACTGAATCGTGCGGTGATGACCGGAGCGCTTGTAGGACTCGGCAATGACCGCGTTCAGCTTGGACTTCGTGAACAATTCATTGAAGAAAGGAACGCTCTCGGGCAGCGTTTGGTTGAAAATGATGCGCCCGATCGTGGTTTCGATGAGCTGGCCTTCCACACGCACTTTAACCTTCGCGTGCAAATGGGCTTCTCTGTCGTTGTATGCGATAAGAGCTTCTTCGGCGCTGGAGAAAATCTTGCCTTCGCCTTGAACGCCCTTGCGCTCCTTGGATAAATAATAGCAACCGAGAACAACGTCTTGGCTCGGCGTCGCGACGGGACGGCCGTCAGCCGGCGAAAAGATGTTGTTAACCGACATCAGAAGGATGCGGCACTCGATCTGCGCTTCGAGTGACAGCGGCACGTGAACGGCCATCTGGTCACCGTCGAAATCGGCGTTGAAAGCGGCGCAAACAAGCGGATGAATACGAATGGCCTTTCCTTCAACCAACACCGGTTCAAACGCCTGGATACCCAAGCGGTGAAGCGTCGGGGCGCGGTTTAACATAACAGGGTGGTTCTTGATGACTTCTTCAAGAATATCCCAAACTTCCAATCTTTCTTTTTCGACCATGCGCTTGGCGCTCTTGATCGTGTGAACAAAACCGCGTTCACGGAGCTTTTTGATGATAAACGGCTCGAAAAGCTCGAGGGCCATCTTTTTCGGCAGACCGCACTGATTCAGCTTCAACTCAGGACCGACGACGATAACCGAACGACCGGAATAGTCGACGCGTTTACCGAGCAGGTTCTGACGGAAACGGCCCTGTTTGCCCTTGAGCATGTCGCTCAAGCTCTTCAGCGGACGATTGCCCGATCCGAGAACCGGACGACCGTGACGGCCGTTGTCAAACAACGCGTCAACGGCTTCCTGAAGCATGCGCTTTTCATTGCGAACGATGACTTCGGGAGCTCTTAATTCGAGAAGTTTCTTTAAGCGGTTATTGCGGTTGATGACGCGGCGATACAGGTCATTTAAATCGCTGGTCGCAAAACGGCCGCCATCCAAGGGAACCAGCGGACGCAGGTCCGGAGGAATAACCGGGACGGTGTCGAGAATCATCCATTCGGATTCATTGCCCGAATTTTGAAATTGTTCGACGATTCTTAAGCTCTTGATGATCTTTCTCTGACCGGCTTCACCCTTGGTTTGCTTGAGATCGGCATGCAGTTTGACGTCGAGCTTATCGAGCTCCACATCTCTGAGCAAATCACGAATGGCTTCGGCGCCCATTTTGGCGACGAATTTGTGGCCGTAGTTATCAATCATCGACTGGTATTTCTCTTCGCTCAAGAGGTCCCCTCTTTTAAGCGGGGTGTCACCGGCGTCGATAACGATGTATTCTTCGTAATAAATGATGCGTTCGAGCTCGCGGAGGTTCAGCTCCAACAGAGCGCCGATACGTGAAGGGACGGCTTTGAAGAACCAAATATGCGTGACGGGAGCCGCCAACTCGATGTGGCCCATGCGCTCACGGCGAACCTTGGACAGCGTGACTTCCACGCCGCAACGGTCGCAGATAATGCCTTTATGCTTGATTCTCTTGTACTTTCCGCAGTTACATTCCCAATCGCGTGTGGGTCCGAAAATCTTTTCGCAGAACAAGCCGTCTTTTTCAGGCTTGAACGTACGATAATTGATGGTTTCGGGCTTTCTTACTTCCCCGCGCGACCAAGAACGGATTACGTCCGAAGACGCAATCTTGATCGAAATAAAATCAAAGCTCGGCGGAACGTACTCGTTGGTCGTGCTGTTAGACAGAGAATTATTCACTTGCCACCTCAACTTCTTCTTTGGTTGAATCCGATTTCTTTTCGGTTCTGATGTCCAACGCCAGTGACTGAAGTTCCTTGACCAACACGTTGAATGATTCCGGCGTGTCAGGTTGCAGCGAGTTCTCGCCTTTGACGATCGATTCGTACATGCGCGTTCTACCCTGCACGTCGTCTGACTTAACAGTCAGCATTTCCTGCAGTGTGTAGGCGGCACCGTAAGCTTCGAGCGCCCAGACTTCCATTTCTCCGAATCTCTGACCGCCGAATTGCGCTTTACCGCCTAACGGCTGTTGAGTGACGAGAGAATAAGGTCCGATGGAACGAGCGTGAATCTTATCGTCGACCAAATGCGCGAGCTTCAACATATAGATGTAGCCCACGGTGACTTGTTGGTCGAAGCGTTCACCGCTGCGGCCGTCACGTAATGTGACTTTGCCGTGCTCGGGAAGGTTCGCCTTCTTCATGAACTGCTTGATTTCGGTTTCGGTGGCACCGTCGAAAACCGGTGTCGCAATCTTGATGCCAAGAACCTTCGCCGCCCAACCGAGGTGGGTTTCGAGGATCTGACCGACGTTCATACGTGAAGGAACGCCCAGCGGATTGAGAACAATTTCCACCGGAGTACCGTCTTCGAGGAACGGCATGTCTTCTTGGTGCATGATTTTTGCGATGATACCTTTGTTTCCGTGACGTCCGGCCATTTTGTCGCCGACGGAGATTTTTCTCTTGTTCGCCACGAGCACTTTGACTCTCTTCAAAACTCCCGGAGGAAGTTCGTCGCCACGCTTAATCTTGTCGATTTCGCGGTCTTCTTCGTAACGGAGTTCGTCAATTTGGTCGTCCATCAAACGGCAGACCTTCTTAATGGCTTCTTCGGTCTGATCGTCGTCATCGAGCTTCACATTGTCCATGTCAGCGCGCGCAATTTTCGCGAGATCGGCTTTAACGATCTTGCGGCCGCGGCCGATAAGCGTAGTCCCCGTTTCGGAGTCCACGAGACTTGTCGCCAGTTCTTTGCCCAGCAAAAGGCCGGAAAGCTTCGCGATTTTGTCTTTTTCAATCTGCTCGATTTGAGTGCCGTAAAATTCCTTGATCGCTTCGACGTCCTTGGCTTCCTTCGCCTTGGCTTCCTTCGATTTGGCTTCTTGACCGCGGCGGGAAAATACCTTGGTCTCGATGATGATGCCTTCCACGCCGGGAGGAACCGTCAGGGATGCGTCGCGAACGTCACCGGCTTTTTCGCCGAAAATCGCGCGAAGCAGTTTTTCTTCAGGTGACAATTCGGTTTCGGACTTGGGAGTGACTTTACCGACAAGGATATCGCCGGGGCCCACTTCCGCGCCAATGCGGATGATTCCGTCTTCGCCGAGGTTACGCAGAGCTTCCTCGCCGACATTCGGAATGTCGCGCGTGATTTCTTCTTTGCCCAGACGTGTGTCTCTGGACTCAATTTCAAATTCTTCTATATGCACGGAGGTGTAAACATCGTCCTGCACCAGCTTCTCGCTGATCAGAATGGCGTCCTCGAAGTTATACCCGCGCCAAGGCATGAACGCGACCAACACATTGCGGCCGAGGGCTAATTCACCCTTGTCCGTGGCTGCGCCGTCGGCGATGACCTGACCGGCTTTAACCTTCTCGCCCAACTGAACGATCGGGCGCTGGTTGATGGCCGTGCTGGCATTGGAGCGTTTGAACTTCTTTAAAGGATAGCGGGTTCCGCTGACAACGATCTCGTCGGATTGAACCGCGGTGACCTTGCCCTCTTCCTTCGCGATCACGACCGCGCCGGAATCCTTGGCTGTGCGGAATTCCATGCCGGTTCCGACGAGCGGAGAATCCGTCACCAGAAGAGGCACTGCCTGACGTTGCATGTTCGAACCCATCAAAGCGCGGTTGGCGTCGTCATGTTCCAAAAACGGAATCAAGCTTGCGGCCACGCTGACGAGCTGCTTGGGTGAAACGTCCATATAATCAATGTTCTTCGGAGCGACAAACGGGAAGTCGCCTTTTTTACGGCAAATGATCTTGGAGTCCACGAAATGGTTTTTGGAATCAAGTTTCGCATTGGCCTGGGCGATCACGTAATTGTCTTCCATGTCCGCGGAGAGATATTCGAGCTTATCGGTTACGCGACCGTTTTCGACTTTGCGGTAAGGCGTTTCGATAAATCCGAATTCGTTGATACGGGCGTGAGTGCTGAGAGACGCGATAAGACCGATGTTCGGACCTTCCGGTGTTTCAATCGGGCAAATGCGGCCATAGTGTGAGTGATGTACGTCGCGGACTTCAAATCCGGCGCGTTCACGGGATAGACCGCCGGGTCCGAGGGCTGACATACGTCTCTTGTGAGTCATTTCTGCCAAGGGATTCGTCTGATCCATAAACTGGGAGAGCTGGCTTCTGCCGAAAAAGTCACGAATGACGCTCGACACGAGCTTTGAATTGACCAGGTTATGCGGCATCATGTTTTCGAGGTCATAAATGCCCATGCGCTCTTTGGCGGATCTTTCAAGACGCGCTAAACCGATGCGGAACTGGCCCTGAAGCAATTCATTGACCGTTCTGACGCGGCGGTTGCCCAAGTGATCGATATCATCCGTGTCACCATCTCCGTTTTTAACGGCCAGTAACCGCTTCATGATCGCGATCAGGGTTTCGGGGTTCAGCGTTCTTTCCTCAAGACTGGTTTTCATACCGAGTTTGCGGTTTAACACAAATCTACCGACCGGACCCAAATCATAACGGCGCGCGTCGAAGAAAAGCTTCTCGCCCATGTTCTTGGCGCTTTCCACCGTCGGAGGGTCACCGGGTCTTAATTTTCTGTAAATATCGACATAAGCTTCGTCTTTATTCTTGGTGTGATCTTTCTTCAGCGTAGCAACGATCTCAGGGACTTGTGTTCGCGTAATTAGAATGGATTTAATGCCGTCGCTGGAGAGCTTGGTCAGATTCTCACGAGTGAGAGTCGTTCCCTGCTCCAGAACCACCGCATTGGTTTCGGGATTGACCGCATCCTGCGCCAATGTGTGTCCCACGAGATTCTTGGGATTATAACGGTTGATGGAATCGATTTTCTCGAGACCACAGAACGCCTTGATGATCGCTTCGTCGGTTTCATAACCGAACACGCGCAGCAGGGTCGTCGCCAAGATCTTCTTTTTGCGGTCAATGTACGCGTACAACGTATCATTGATGTCGAACTCGAATTCCAACCAGACGCCGCGGTGAGGTATGACGCGCGCTGAATGGAGCATCTTGCCGTTGGGGTGAAGGTTCTTTTCAAAGGAAACGCCAGGGGAACGGTGTAACTGGCTGACGATGACACGTTCGTCGCCGTTGATCACGAATGTTCCGGTCTCCGTCATGAGAGGCAGGTCTCCCATGTAGATTTCTTGCTCTTTTGTTTCCTTCGCCGACTTCAACCGCACGCGGATCTTCAGCGGCAGCGAATAGGTCATGCCCTTCTTATAGCATTCCTCAAGCGTGTATTTGGGTTTTTCCAAGGAATAAGAGACGTATTCCAGCTTATATTTGCCGTCATAGCTCTCGATCGGGAATACTTCATTGAAGACTTCCTGAAGACCGACGTTCTTACGGCGGCTCTTGGGCACACCCGTCTGCAGGAATTCGTCGTAGGATCTGGTTTGTAATTCGACCAGATGTGGCATCTCCGCGATTTCCGGAATCTTTCCAAAATTATAACGCTTGTCGGTTTTTTCCATTTTTGTTCTCGTATCCTTCTATAAAACCACCCATAAAAGTAGGGACAGAAATACGCCTCGGTAAAAAAATTTTACCGTTTTAATTCAAATAGATCTTATTTGAATTCCACTTTAGCACCGGCGGCTTCAAGAGCTTTCTTGATCGCTTCGGCGTCTTTCATGGGGACGTTTTCTTTGATGGGCTTGGGAGCCGCATCGACGAGATCCTTGGCTTCTTTCAGACCGAGAGTGGTGATTCCGCGGATTTCCTTGATAACGCCGATCTTGTTCGCACCGGCATCCTTAAGGACGATCGTGACGGAAGTCTTCTCTTCAGCTGCGGGAGCCGCGGCTGCGCCTGCTCCACCACCCGCCACCATCATAGGGGCTGCGGCAGAGACGCCAAACTTCTCTTCGAGGGCTTTCACGAGATCTGAAAGTTCCAGAACCGTCATGGTCTCGATAGAACCGATTATATCCTGCATCTTCTGTGTCATTTTCTATTTCCTCACTTTTACTGTTTGGTTATACGAATTATTGCTTTTTCTTAGCAATTGCGTCTACTGCTGTGACGACCTTTCTTAATGTTCCCGACAGTACTCCGACGAGTCGGGACATAGGAGCCTGCATCGTACCTAACATCTTCGCGAGCAGGACTTCCCTAGATGGCAGAGTTGCCAAAACTTTAACCTGTTCAGCGGGCATAACCTGACCGTTCATGAACCCGCTCTGAATCTTGAATGCCTCGTTTTCCTTCGCAAATTCTACGAGAACTTTGGAGGATGCGATAATGTCGCCCGTGGTGAAAGCAACGCCGCACGCACCGGTCATGGCATCGGATACTTCCTTGAGATTCGCGCGTTCAAAGGCCTTCTTGCTTAGGCTCTTTTTGACGACGAGATAGCGGCTGTCTACCCCTCTCAATTTCCTGCGAAGCTTGTCCAAAGAAACTGCGGATACGCCGCCATGCTGAGTCACAAAAAAGGTCGGTTTACCCTTCAGTTCTTTTTCAATTTCACGAATGATGATATCTTTGGAAACTCTGCTGAACCCGGTTGTCTTCATGATTAGTCTTCCGTTTCTTGATCTTTGATGAACCGGCTGATGTCGAGTTTCACGCCGGGCCCCATGGTGCAAGACATGTGAGCGCTCTTGATGTAAGTGCCTTTGAGTGTTCTGGGCTTCGCCTTGACGAGCGCCTCAATCAACGTGGTCGCATTGTCGACGATCTTGTCATCCGCGAAAGACAGCTTGCCGATCAACGTGTTCACATTGGCAAACTTGTCCATCTTGAATTCAATTCGTCCGCCTTTCACTTCTTTGACGGCTTTGGCGGGGTTGTCGGTAACGGTGCCGGCTTTCGGTGAAGGCATCAACCCGCGAGGGCCCAACACCTTACCCAACTTACCGACTTCCTTCATCATCATCGGAACCGCGACCGCCACATCGAAGTCCATCCATCCACCCAATACCTTTTCAATCAGATCGTCTCCGCCCACCACATCAGCGCCCGCTTCTTTGGCGGCCTTGGCGTTTTCATCTTTGCAAAACACGATGACGCGGAGGCTCTTGCCCTGTCCGTGAGGAAGAACGACAGAACCGCGAACGGCCTGGTCGTTGGCGGTAAGATCCACACCCAATTTGAATTGCAATTCAATCGACTGGTCAAACTTCGTCTTGGGGGCCTGCTTCACGACGCCGACGGCGTCCTTCAAAGAGTAGGCCTTCCCTTTTTCCGTTAGCTGAGCGATCGATTTGTTTCTTTTAGAAATAGTTGCGGTAGACATTTTAACCCTCGACTTCAATTCCCATGCTGCGTGCGGTACCCGAAACAATCTTCATGGCACCATCAATATTCTTGGAATTAAGATCCTTCATTTTTTCTTCGGCAATCTCTCGCAATTGGCTCTTCGTGATTTTTCCAACCTTGGTTTTGTTGGGTTCGCCGGAAGCCTTCGCGACGCCGCAAGCTCTCTTCAACAACACAGGGCTCGGCGGGCTCTTGATGATAAAATCAAATGAGCGGTCCTCATACACCGTAATGACCGCAGGCAACGTCAATCCTTCTTTGCCTTTGGTTCTCTCATTGAACGCCTTACAAAATTCCATGATGTTCACGCCGTGCTGACCGAGCGCGGGACCCACCGGAGGAGCCGGATTGGCTTGGCCTGCGGGACAGTAAAGCTTGATTGTGGTTTTGACTTTCTTTGCCATATTATTTCCTTATATCTTTTCGACTTGCCAGTACTCGAGTTCCACCGGGGTGGTTCTGCCGAATATCGCCACCATGACTTTAAGCTTACCCTTATTGGGGTTCATTTCTTCGATAATGCCGCTAAAATTGACGAACGGACCTTCCTTCACGCGGACACTCTCGCCTTTTTCAAACGAAATCTTGGGTGTGGGCTTTTCTTTCTTCTCTTCGGCCTGTTTGATGATGCTCGCGACTTCGGACTCTCTTAAAGGAAGGGGTTTGCGGCCCGAACCGATAAATCCGCTCACACCGGGGGTATTCTTCACCAAATACCAGCTGTCATCCGTCAATTCCATTTCCACCAACACATAACCCGGGAAAAACTTTCTCGTCGAAATCTTTTTTTTGCCTGCCTTTACCTCGGAAACCTTCTCCGTCGGGATCAGCACTTGCGCGATTTTGTCCTGCATATTGAACTGCTGCGCGCGGCTCTCGAGCGTCGTTTTCACATGGTCCTCACGCCCCGTTTGCGTGTGAATCACGTACCATTGCTTACTCATAACTGCGCTCACCTTAATATCAATTGCATGATGAATGTAAACACAAAATCACAAACTCCGATAAACACCGACAGGATCAACATCGTCATCAAGACGACCGCGGTGGATCCCAAGAGCTCTTCCCTGGTCGGCCAGGTAACCTTGCCGAGCTCTATTCTTACTTCGCTAAAGAACGTTCTAACTTTTTGTATCATCGATCCCTTATAATCCAGCACCGCTAAACCAGGCCAGGAGGGACTCGAACCCCCAACAAGCGGTTTTGGAGACCGCCGCTCTAGCCAATTGGAGCTACTGGCCTAAAAACCATTTAAAAACAGAAAAAAACTCTAGATCAAGGATTCATCCAAAATCCGAGTTTTTTGGTATTCCGTTGTACTTGCTATGAACTACTTCTGCTCTTTATGAGCCGTGTGCTTGCGGCAAAAAGGGCAAAACTTGCTTAACTCAATTCTTTCCGGATGCAGCTTTTTATTCTTATTCGACGTGTAATTACGCTGCTTACAGGTCGTGCACTCAAACTGAATGAATTCTCTCATTTTTTAAGCCAATATCTCCGAGATAACACCGGCGCCGACGGTTCTACCACCTTCGCGGATAGCGAAGCGGAGTTCCTTTTCCATGGCGATGGGTGTGATGAGCT
>CAYUTV010000028.1:0-13589 GCA_964447745.1 uncultured Planctomycetia bacterium
CCTGATTTTTTCTCGAAAAGAGGAAACAATATATCCTCTTCCCAAGCGATATGCCGTCTTAATCCTTTAAAGAACAATTTGAAGTACTTTCGCGCTTCGTCGAACGATTCGCGCTTTAAGTCCTGGAACGTGGCAAACGCCGCATCCAGACGATTATGGTCAGCTTGAAAATATTGCACAATTAAGTTCGTCACCATACACACTCCTATGATTATAACCTAGATTTAATTAAAACAGACACAGTTTGTCACACTACTTTTTCGGCTAATATTTTGGCATATATGAACAAGAAGGATCCGACTGCATCATGTCCCCGTGAACCGCAAATGCCCTGGACCGCGAACCTCCGCAAATGGCTTTATATTCACAGATACCGCACTTTCCTTTGAGTTTTGAGTAATCTCGAAGCGTTTTAAAAAGATCAGAATTCCGGTAGACATTGACCAAAGAATTTCTTCGAACATTGCCGGCTGAGATTGGCAAAAACCCACTGGGGAAGATTTCCCCTCTATGAGAAATAAATAGAAAGCCTTTGCCGTCGTTCACCCCTTTAATCGCCCTCTTAAGGTCGTTTTGCTTTGAAGAATTAATCCAGGTAAACGAACCTTCACTAGTGCCATTGATACTGAATTCGTCGGTCTCTTTTTTTCTTTGGAGCACAACACGACGGTATTGCGGAGCTTCGGTTGACTTAACATCGAACGAAGCGGATAACGCAATATCAACCATTTTATGAAATACCTGTTCATGTTCATCGGCGGAAATTTGCTGCGCAATTCTGGCGCGGCCCATCGGCACCAGAAAAAACACGGACCAAAGCGCGATCTTGAACTCACCTAAAAGGTCCGCCATCGCATCCATGTCGTTTAAGTTGTGCCGGGTAATCGTTGTGTTTATCTGAACGGGTAAATTCAATTCATTGGCCCAGCGAATAATGTCCAGCGTCCAGTCGAAAGACCCGTCGACACCCCTGAAGCTGTCGTGAATTTTAGAATCGGAACCATCCAGACTCACCGCTAAACGCGCAAGGCCTTCTTTTTTTAAGTCCTTCAAGTCCTTTTGGGTCACTTCGTCAGTTCCGCTCGGTGTAATGGCCATCCGAAGGCCGATTCGAGTCCCATAACCAACGATATCTTTTACGTCCGGACGACGCAGTGGATCCCCTCCCGTCAAAACAACGAGCGGCTTCCCAAATAGACGGATTTCATCTAAAAGTGAAAACGCTTCTTTGGTCGTCAATTCATCGGGATTTCTTTTATTGATGGCTTCCGCGCGGCAGTGGACGCACTTTAATGCACAAGCGCGCGTTGTCTCCCAAATCACAATAAATGGACTTTTATCGAAATCAACCGTCCGTAAAAGAGGCCTGGGGCTTTTCATGTCAAACCGTAAAAATGCTTCTCATGTGTTTTGAAAGAAAATGTCTCCGTTGCTTGCCAAGCCTGAACTTGTCCCCCAACGTTGCGACGTCTGAAATAGTAGACACGGAAAGCTTTTTCATCATTCCTTCCTTTGCCTTCGCCCATATATTATGAAGCGGGCAAGGATTGATATCGTTGCATTTTTGAAGACCCATAATGCAGTTCGAGAAAGGAGATTTTGAGACGTCATCCAAAGATTGGATCACTTTTAAGAGCGTTAACTTGGAGGCGGGTATTAACAACGAATACCCTCCACTGGCTCCACGCCGTGAACAAAGAATGCGGCTACGCACCAGGCACTGAAATATCTTTGCGACATAGGCCTGTGGCACCCCGCTGTCCTTGCTCACTTCTTTGACCGTTGCCGATTTCATTTCGGGATGATCGGCAAAGAAAATGAGCGACCTTATCGCATACTCGCATGTTTTTGAATAGATCACGTTTTCCCCTTCGTTAAAATGCTAGCAAGTCCCGCCTTCGCTTCCGACTGGAACGCGTAAAAGATAAGGCGCTGAAAAAATAAGCCAGGCAACACCTACGATGATCCAAAGAGTGGAGGCGACGGCCAAATGCGTAAAATAATGCTCTGGCAAAAACTGTGATGACAAACGGACGACTAATGCAGACATAAGACCCGCAAAAATAATCCAATAAATCCAAAGCGGTTGGCCTAATTTCTGGGGATTGCCTGAATGGCTTAGAACTACCATGATAGAAATCAGAAACGTCAAAAGACTGAATCCTCCCAAAAACAATACATGCAGCATCGCTACATGATGTTTGGGAAAAAGGGCTGTCATCCATACACCGGCCACAACAAACCAAAAAGAAAGCGATAAAAATCGCCGAAAAAGATCCTGAATCTTAGGACGTTGCAAAACCTTGCTCACCCAGTATAAATTAAACGTAACGACTATGGCACGTAAAAAGTAAGCGATTGGAGCTCTGTTGGGCCCTTCTAACCAGAACGAGATAAACAGTAGGGCGGCGGTCCCCAAATGCATAAGAAGGCGATGTTTTCGTGAACGTTCAGATTTTTTAAACATATCGGGACTGGGCATTTCATAAAGACCCATGAGCCGAGGCCCTAGAAAACCTCCAACGCCCATCACCAACGATAAAAGAAACCCCTGTTGAGCCATGGATCGTCCGACCGGTAAAAACGCAGGCACTAGGATGCCGCTTTGACTGAGCACGATGACCGACGTTCCGCAGATCGCATGAATAAATGCCACGGGAATCCAAACGAATTCCAGCGGCGGATTGACGGAATGTCCTTTGAGGATAAACCTGCGTAAAATAAACATGAAAAGAATCAAAAGCCATGCGATATAACCGACGCCGGCCATAATCCAGGCCTTTGCCGTAAGGCAAATAAATATAAAAAGCATCAAAAAAAGCAGGGCTATTATTTCGGATGTCTTCGCATGGGGAGCCGAGGCAAACCGCGGAATGGCTGTCATTAAAAAACCTGCCACAAACGAGCCCATATACAGCCACATTTGTAGCGACGCATGATAATATCCGGAGTACGTATCGCTCAGACCTGTACCATAAATAAGCCAGTGGCCTGTTCCGGCGATTCCAAAAAGAATTCCTAGAGGAAAAAAGAGACGGAATGGCTCATGAAGAATAAGAGACCAGCGCTTGCTCACAAGTTGTATTCTATTCGCTTTCTAGGCTTGCTTCAAAGTAAATTCGGCATTTTTAGTTTCGCCGTCGGCCACGGTGATTTCCATCGTTTGCGTCCCTAGTTTTTCATGCCACACTTCGATGGTGTAATTGCCCGGCGGCAGATCTTTCAGGGTAAAAGAACCATCTTCCCCTGTCACTGCAAAATAAGGGTGGTTTAAAACATGCAGATAGGCCGCCATCCAGAAATGGACGTCACAGCGCATCGGGATACCAATTTCCGGCTGATCAAATACCTTGGTCGTTTCCATTCCTTGAATAGGTTGGGCGATATTGAACGCCTTATTTGTTTTAGAAACCGAGCGCACATTATGCAGCACCGAATCATCGTTTCTAAAAATGACTTTCTGTCCTGCCATAGCGACGCTTACATGTGGCGAAAATACGCACCCTTTTTGGTCAATAACCACCGGTTCTGTCGGCGCGGCAGCGGCAGCAACGCCTTCCTTTACGTACACCAAGGCCGACTTCAATGTTCCATTGGCATTCACGACAATATCTTCGTTCATGGGTATTTTATCGCCATGCATCATGGCGCACTG
Organism: uncultured Planctomycetia bacterium; assembly: GCA_964447745.1. Taxonomy (GTDB): domain Bacteria; phylum Omnitrophota; class Gorgyraeia; order 2-02-FULL-51-18; family 2-02-FULL-51-18; genus CAYUTV01. Next base: position 3,656 of record CAYUTV010000028.1, read on the forward strand.
CTTTTCGGCGCCGAAATTAATCGGTTTTGCCGACGGCGGAGTGCCTTCAAAGACAACCTTTCCACTTACGGTCCCACCCGCATAAACGGGCGTTATCCCTAAAAAAAGTGAAAGGACCGCTATCATTACACCTTTACGATTTATTTTGTCCATGCGATTCTCCTTTTATTGAGTTTTGGCAATTTTCCCATAGCCCATGGGAGTCCGAATTTCGTCCGAAACAAGAATAATGGCTGCATCCTTTTCGATCCAGGTCTCGGTCGTGTAATCATGCACCCAGGCCGTTCCCCTCATCCACCCCTTATCCTGGTAAATTTCCAGACAACCTATATCGTCGAACTTTTTCCATTCGCGACCATCGTGCAACGCTGCCGCAAATTTAGGCTCGGAAATAATCATGTGGCATTCAGCGCAAAGATCTTCGCCATAACGAATGGTCGGAGGAATCCGACCCGCCTCATTTTTTACGCAACCGGAGACAAGTAGAATGATAATTACAGGAAAAAAAACCGGGATCAATCGGCGCATTTGGTTTTAAACCTCCAAAGCGAAACGCCTAGCGGCGTCGCGATCCAAAAAAAGATTAATCCGGCAGTCACAAAAACATAAGATCTTCCGAACATATCCGCTGCGTATTGGCCCGCCATGCCGAATGCCTCGAGGCTTTGTTGCATAGCGCCGATCACGGCCAGTTTGAAAGACTGCAGCGGATTCAGCATGGAAAGCCAAAAAAGCTCGTCAGGAGAAAAACTCACGCTCAACACCACCCCGATTGTTCCCAAGTCACTTAAAAAAATGAAAAAGAACCAGGCAAAGAGCGCCAAACCCGTCGCTGTCGTCGCTCGAGTTGCAAATACGGACAAAAGAAATCCCAGGCTCAGAAAAGCAAAGCCCAGCATTATTGTGAAAAGAACCAAGGTTAGAAAGTTGCTTATTTGGGCTGAGCCGGCATAAAACGCGATCACAGTCCCACTGATACCGAATCCTAAAAATATCGCGACGGCAAGAGCCCCTGAAGCGCCCAAATACTTTCCCAGAAGAATCTCGGCCGTCGATACCGGCTGCGCCATGAGAAGGGCAAGGCTTCCCTGCTCTTTTTCGACGCATAGGCTCATGGCGCCCAGAAGCAGGCCCATCAGTGGCACGATAAACAAGACCAGATTTAAAAGGCTCGCGGCCGTCCGTCCAAAACCGGTCACTCCAAAATTTCCAAGACCGGCCAATCCCAGCAAGCTCATTGCCACCGATAACAGCGTGAAAAGAAGCGCCACCAGAACGAACCAGCTGTTTCGTTTGGCTTCGCTGATTTCACGAAAAATAATCGCTAGAAGCGCTCGAACACTCATAGATCCTCCAGCAATTGTGGTTTGCCGTCGCTTTGGACAAGACCGTTTTCGATAACAATCACGCGATCCGCGAATTTGAGAACTTCGGCGGAACGATGCGAACAAAAAAGAAGGGTTTTTCCGGCCGCTTTCAACTGCGTCAGCAACGCGACAAATTCCCTCCGGCTTTTGGAATCCAAAAAGCTTGTAGGTTCATCGAGAAAAAGCAGTGGCGGGTCCGAAAGAAGCGCCACCGCTAACGCCAGCTTCTGTTTCATGCCGCCTGAGAGGTTTTGCGCGAGCTGATCGCGTGAATCCCATAATCCCCACTCTTTGACCAGCTCCGCCACACGGACCGAGGAAACCCCGCGAAGCTGCGCATAAAAAGAAATAGCCTCCCATACATTCTGATCGGGGCGATGACGGATCTCCTGCGGCACATAACCAATTTTTGAACGTATTTTTTTGCCGTTTTTTCTGACGTCTGAGCCCAAAATCTCGGCACTCCCTTGAAATGGGCTGATTCCTAAAAGACAGCGCAACAAGGTCGTCTTACCCGCACCGTTCGGCCCCCATAGAGCAACGGCTTCGCCCGCATGAACCTCGAAATTTACATCGCTTAAAGCGCAGTGTTTCTTAAAAAATTTTGTGAGGCCTTTGACTTGAATCACGGGCTGCCCAAGAACACGCTTTTCGGACTTGGACACCAATCTTTCAGAGGTCGGCGTCAAAGCACGTGTAACCAATTTCGCCCGAAATAAGACCATCGTGGGAAACAGGAGCATTCCCGAAACAAAAAACCACAGAGGTGCGACAGGAACCGGCTCCGGCTTGAACCCAAGCATCACTGGACGTATCAAGGGCGATTGATCGATGAACTTCGGCGACGGCGCAAAGACAGGAAACGCCGCCGATGCATAGTCCAGCGCTTGAATAACGGGGCTTGAGTAAAAAATACGCAGTTCATGAAAACGCTCGGTCAGGCCCTCGAAAAACCGTTGCGACTCATAGGGAGCTTCCCCGATACCGTCTTCATTTCCGTCATAACCGCGGTAATCATTCCAATAATTTCCATCCCAGTCATTGATCGTATGAATACTGGCGCCTTCCAGATTTACCTGTTCCGTGTTTTCAACAAAGTTATTGGACTTAAAACGGTTTTCTTTTGAGGAAGGCAGCGCTTGAATACCGATGTCATTATAAGCTATGAGATTTAACCGGTAAAAATTCTTTGAGCTGCCGTCCAAAAAGAGGCCGACGCGATTGTTTACCACGCGATTGCGCTCGACCACAGCCCCCGTCATATCCTTTAAGCCGATCCCGTAACCACTCGGACCACGGTTCTCTAAGAGATGGTTTTCCTGAAGTCGAATATCAGCGCTGTACATTAAATAGGCGCCGACAGAATTCTTTAAAAGAATGTTTCGTTTAATCACCGAATCCGCACAATACATGAAATGCAATCCATAGCGGTTTCGTTCGAAATGATTTCCCAGAACACGTATATTTTTGGAATACCAAAGCACCACATCCCGTCCGTCATGCGCGCGATTATTCTCTACCAGCACGTCGTCACTGTACCAGACCCGTATGAGATCTCCGCGGCGGGCGATGGGAAGTTCCTTGCCTTGAAGATCGTTGCCGCGAACAACACTCCTTGGCGCGCGTTTCAAATCGATGCCAAACAACACATCCTCAAAGCGGTTATTTTCAATCACCGTTCTTGCACCCGAAACCACGACCCCTGCATCATCCCGCGCCAACGTGTCTCCGCTATTGCGAATCACGAAACCATGAACGGATGAATCGGGGGCATTCAATCGAATCACCGTTCCCTTTCCGCCGCCATCAATCACGGGAAACCGCTCACCCACAAGCCGGACTGACTTTTCAATAATCAAAGATTCATGATAGGTGCCGGATTTGACGAGAATCGTGTCTCCATCCGAAGAATGATCGATCGCTGACCGAATCGTCGGATAAGTCGACTCTCCCACAGTTAATGTCCGAGCAAAAGCATCGTGAGAAGACATCAATCCCGTAAGAATGATGGCCCCAAAAACCTGAAACATTTTGCCGCGAGCAGTGCATTTATTTTGACTAAAACGCAATAGAAAAGCAGCGAACGAAAAAATGGCTGAAAGCATGCTCAACCCATGGCCGAAAGCAAAATTAGCGTTGGCATGAAACTGGGCGATTTTCCCTTCCCCTAAGATCGGCGGTATAAATGGTTTTATGGAAGAACTCAATGCCGCATGAGGATTCAGGTTCAAACCGAAATCCCTCAGCCAGAAATAAAGGTCTGCAGCAAAAACGGCCGGAAGCAGAATAGGTGGCAAAATAAGCAGCAGGGAAAATTTGCCTTTAACAAAAATCGACACCAATAAACACGAGATAATGAATAGAATTCCGGGCAATGCAAATTGCTTTTCCAATTTCCCGGCATCTCCGAGAGGCCGCATACCGATGTAATGGTTGAGCGTGTCGATCTCCCTCACGTCTCCCGTTACACGGTTCAGATAAATCTGCACGTGAAGACCCTTGGGATACTGCGGCGCTTTGACACTCAAGTACCAGTAAGGAAAGAAAATAGACAAAAGCACTGCCAGCGCGGCGCCCAGAAGCAGTGCTTTTGTCATCTTTTCTCTAATATCGTTGTTTCCGCAAACACGTGCAAGCATCACCGCTTCTCCCGAGAGATCACTCCTTAGGTTTCACCATGAGATAACCTGTCATCTCAAGATGAAGTGCGGAACAAAACTCCAGGCAATAATAGGGATACACGCCTGGTTTATCAGCTGTAAATTCTATGGTTACGGTTTCACCCGGTTCAATGCTTGCGGCAATGTTGTAACCCGATATGGAAAAACCATGCGTCGCGTCCAGAGTACGCTCGAGGTTCGTCAGGTACATTGTCACATGCTGTCCCTGCTCAATTTCTATGTGTTCGGGATCAAAATGACTGCGAATGAGCGGCATGTAAATCTCGACGTCATTGCCGTTGCGTACCACTTTGCCTTCGGTCACCATCTTGTCACTTTTAGTTTGAGTAAGCGTGTCCCAGCCGATCTCAGGATAAACATCCCAGGTGTTCAATTTATCCGCCTTGATGATTTGAGCGTAGTGAGGTTCGCCTGAGCCCATGGGCATGTCGTAAAGCACCTTCAGAGTATCCCCTGTCTTATTGATATCCACCAACTGGAGATTCTGCGGCAACAGCGGCCCTAGTTTTGAGAAACGGTCCACCGACCATTTGTTGAGCGCCACCAGGTATTTTCCGTCAGGACTGACCGTGTCACCTTCCGCAGTCGCCAGATGCCCGATGTTATACTGAACAGGCACTTTACTCACCAGTGTCCAGGGCTTTTCGGGCGCTTGAAATTTGTCATTACCCAGCGTCCACCGCGCGACGGCGCTCTCCAGAAATAAGCTAGTATAGGCGTAGCCCTGGTTATCAAATTGCGTGTGCAATGGCCCCAAGCCCAACTCCACCTGCGCCTCTTTGACCGCATCGAAGCGAATGATAGGAACCCCATAGTCATCTTTGCCTTCGAAGTCCTTGTCAGCGATAGCTTTTCTCATTTTTTCGAAACTATAAACGGTTACATGGGGATCCAACTTTCCTGCCACGACCATGTATTTTCCGCTAGGAGTAATATCCACGCCGTGCGGACTCTTGGGTTCGGGTATAAAAAAGAGCACGCCTTCATCAATGGCTGTCTTAAGACTCATGAGCTTAAAACCATTCTTGACCTCAAACTTACCGGCTTTGATCAATTCCTCGGCCTTCTTCCAATTAAAGACGTGCATATAATCCATATCACGCTGCGATGCGCCCGCTTCGAAAGGTGGGTTACCCTTCTCGACGCCTCCTGTCGCCATTTCAGTATTGAAAGAGTTCATAAAAACCCAGCCGTCGCTGGGCCCCTTGCCAGCGTCTGCCAGATCTTGCCAGTAAGGAGGGAGTTCTATCGCAAAAGAATTTTCAATATCAATGCGGCCCTTTTTCCGGTCGAACTTCCAGAAAGTTGCCAAACCGCGGTATTTTTCTTTGTATTGAGAGATCGGCGCATATTCTCCGCCCAGAGGCTCGGCATACTGTGCGCCTTCAACAATGTATTCGGTGTTTGGCGTCACGAAACAACCGCCATGATCATTGTGCATGAGTGTCCCATCGGCGAATTGCTTCGTCTCATAATCCCTTAGGTCAATGACCGCAATGCGTCCATGCGATTTGTCTCCTATAAACAAATATTGCCCGTCATATTCACCGTTGGTCTCGCTGAGTGCGGGGTGATGGGTATCGGCCCACCCTATTTTTTGTCCATCGCCGCCTATTGGCGCATTCATTAGCGGGGTTTCCTTGACCCCAAACCCATACCCCTGCCACGATTCAGGTTCAAATACCGCAATCTCACGCAGTAATCGCATCGACGGCAGGCCAATCACGAACATCTGTCCGCTGTGTCCGCCGGAGGCAAACATTACGTAGTCGTCATACTTTCCAGAGGGCATGAATGTGGAGAGAGCGCCGAATACGTCATCCGGGGTCAGACCACGCTCTTGGATAATCTTTGAAGCATCGGCAGGCAGCGCCGAAACTCCCGCCACGGCCTGATCGGCTGTCCTTGATTTACTCTCAGATCTAAAACTAAATCCGGTTGAAGAAACCATGAATATCAGCAGTACCATTGCCGCCCAATAGCGTTTTGGCTGTGTCATTTTCTCTCACCTCCCCGTTCTTTGATTCGTTTGATTAAAGACCTTTTTTCGTCCGATCGTAATTCCTTATCAACCGCCCTATACAGACTGCAGCTTTCTACCCACATATGGCTTCGAAGAAGACAGATTAGATATGTGCCTTTTTCCGAAATAGAATCAAGGGCGGATTGCTTTAAAAATTTTTTCCTTTTGAATTCCCTTATGGATTTTTCAAGACTTTGTAGATTGCTTTTGAAATCCTCGTGCTCTGAAAGAAGCAGATAAACCATGGGCTCAAGGCGCGGGATATGAGAACTTACGAACGGGAAAAGGGTCTTTTCCTCATCTTTCATATGGCCGCATAGTTCCCTTTTAAAATACGCGACCAGATCGTGGATTTCAGCCATGTTTCTCCCCAAAGTCATTCTCCCCTCATACCGCAGCCTATTTAAAGCGTCATAAAATTGATTGAGCTTCTGAAAAGTGGCTCGATGGTCCCTTTCAAGCAATCCATAAATTGTTACTTTGCGGGATTTTTTCATTTTCGTCTCTTTGTAAAGAGTATGCTCGAGCGGAGTCAATTCGTCTGTGACAAATGTCACATAACTATTCATTTAGTAGGCTAATTGAAGTAGGTCCTTCTGTGACAAAAAGCCTTTACGATTCAGTTGATCGGCGATTTTATCAGGATATTGGGTATCTTTTTTAAAATGAAAACCGGTTATTTGGAACGCACTTCTATCTTCATCGCCGTGACCACGAATTCGAATGCCTTCGTAGCCAAGTCTCGACGAAATATAGAGATCCCATAAAGCAAAGAATCGGCATCGCACCGACTCTTCGCTTCCATGTAGACCATGATCAGGAATCGGTTTATAAGAAAATAGCGGATCCAGCATGTCCGATGCACGAAGCAACTCACACCGAAGATATATTTCCAGAAAAGCGTGATTCAAAAGTCGTCTTGTCAATAATCCTAAGACGACTTCTTTGCCCTTGCTATCGTTCAGCCGAGACCCTTCCTGGCCTAGACTAAAAACACGTTTTATTGAAATCGTGACATCCGTATTCGCCAGAAGAGGGAATTCTGAAATGAGCTTCTCGAATGCCTGCTGAAAACCCAATTTCTGGAAAGTTTCTTCAATTTTTTGTCCGCTATTCATTGAGCCTGTCTCAATACGAAAAAATTCTGTCAACCGCTTGTCAGAGTCTATAGCCTGGTATACCGCTTCTTCAATAAACTGTTGTTCAAATCTCAGGATGGGACTCATAAAGGCAGTACATAAAACAATATGGCGAAGAAATGGCAGAGACTGCCCCCTATAACAAACAAATGCCATACAACGTGGCCAAATGGCAGTTCCTCATACGCGTAGAACAGCACTCCTGCGCTATAAAGCAGGCCTCCTGCCAAAAGCCACGCGATTCCTCCAAGGGATAGTGCCTGCGCCATTGGTTTAACCGCAATAACGATAAGCCAACCCATCACCAAATAGATAATATTGGAAAAGACTTTGAACCTTCTCACGTGGAATGACTTGAACACAATGCCAAATACCGCCAGACTCCAAACAATTCCAAAAAGACTCCAGCCCCAGACGCCTTTCAAAGTAACAAGTGCAAATGGCGTATAGGTCCCGGCGATTAATACGTAAACAGCCGAATGATCCATGATTTCGAACACATATTTGGCCTGTTTATGCTGCACAGCGTGGTAAAACAATGCCGTTATGTAAAGCAGAATAAGACTGGTGCCATAAATGCTAAAGCTAACAACGCGGAAGGCGTCACCATGAAGGCTCGATAAGACAACAAGGATCACCAAACCTGCAATACTTAAGCAAAGCCCTATGCCACAAGTAATGCTATTGGCAATCTCTTCGAGTATATATAGTCGACGGCTTTTTATGCGTTCGCCCAAGTCAGCTCTTCCATTTCCAACATCAATGCTGTCAGTTCATTTAGAAATTTTTCTCTGGAAGATTCTGATTCCTCAAGGAAATGATTTACATGATTCTTATAATACTCGATGCCATCCGCCAAATTTCGCCTGAACTCGGAAAAATACTCCGTTTCTTTGGTGGTTATTTTAGAGGATGTTTTCAAGATAAGACCTTTTAAATAATGGATGTAAATCCTCAGTTCATTGATAAATACATGGGAGCGATAACGATTTTTATCCAGGATATTTATCCTGCCATAAATATGGTCCACCATCTCCTTGAGTGAACAAATCTTTGAGAAATAAGCGAGGTTTGGTCCTGGGCACACCGCCGGCGTCAGCTCTTTCTTTTGTTTATCCGGAATCTGGTGTTGAAGTAGAGCCCCGTCGCCCAGATCCCGGCAGATACAGCTTTTCTCAAGAATCTTTTCGCGTTCCTTGGCATATTCCGAGTCGCTTAAGTTTTGTTGTTTGATTTCTTCTAATTTTCTCTTCTGGTAAGCATTGGAAGCTACGCAGAGAGGGGTTCCATATTCCGTATTAAACGCTAGAAACTTACTGAGACATGGGCTGCCAGGTGTTCCCGAGTTTATTCTCTGCTGTTTAGCCTCCTCGCTCGATGAATTGCGCAGGTTATAAAAAGGGATGCCTAAGGGCGAGACGTTACTCAGATAAATATCGCCTTCGCCGGCGTTTATTAATTGTGCTAACGTTTTGTTATCAACTGTAGTTGCTTCCGGAACCAAAAGAAAAGGGGATCCCCACCCCACCGAATCCAATTCATAATACCGGAACAAGAATTGATGCTCGGCCGATGTGCCAACACCTCCTTGAGCCGTTATCAAAACAGGAGGAGGATCTAACGGCGTGACTTTCTTCTTCTCAATTAAAGCATTGCGATAAATTAAAAACAAAGAATCGACCAGCTCTTTTTTTCTAAGTTTGAATTCTTCAAGAATCGGGCCCATTAAGTGTCCGGTCGTCGCAAAGGCATGCCCCCCGCAATTGAGGCCCGATTCAATGCGGTACTCTGAAACCCATATTCCCTTCTTGGCAAATATTTTCGCCTGTATAAACGCGGATCTGAAATCACTCACTTTTAAGGTAATTTTCTTTTTAAAGGTCCCCTGCTCATCGGCATAAAAGTCATCAAACTCGGCGACGTAACTGTACAAGTGCAGGTTCAGGCCGGCGGAGAAAACTACGGAAGAATTTAAATCGCTTTCTGCAAATCCTCTCAATGCGGCCATCGCATCCGAATATTCTTTGGGAAGCTTTTCCCCATTATAAGTATTCTCACGATCCGCCTTCGTCATGATGTTAATGTCGATTGAACCCGGGACAATTCTTTCTCTCAACCATGTCTGCAATGACAACCTATCTTTTGGATTCTCTGAATAAAGCATGTCAATATACTTTCTCTTCAAGTAAGAGTTATCATCCAGCATCTCAAAATATTTTGAAATTTCACTTTCTTCTTCAAACGGAGATTCTTTCAATTCTTTGACCTGCTTCGTCACTATCCGGCCAACAAAATTGAGATACTCCGTAACGCGCCGGGCGCGGTGGTTCATATCTATTTCCGGAATCGGGTCATATTTTTCCTGATGCATTGCACAGTAATAATGCCTGATTTTTTCCAGAAGTTTGTCATCCACTAAAGAAATGACGCTCGAGATGCCGTATCGGGCAACTTTGAGCGGGGTATCCACGGTAAAACCGGTACCCATCACCGGAATATGAAACGAATGCGTTTGCATTCTGTAGACCTCCTATATTCTTAATTTACTAGAAACGTAAAAATCTATCTGTGACGAATGTCACTTCGCCACAATTCCGCGAGACTCCAAATCCCTCGTAATGTGGAACTCTGTTCTTTTGGCCTCATTGAGATCAAATGTCTGATGGCGTTTTTTAATCACGCCACTCTTCGATAAGTCATAATGAAAAGTGCTCTTGATGCCCT
>CAYUTV010000029.1:0-12391 GCA_964447745.1 uncultured Planctomycetia bacterium
GCGATCATCGCGTTGATACCCTTCAATTATTTGAATTCACGGCTTGAAGAAGCGCGTCACGAGATTGAGGACGCAGCCACTCATTTGGATCTCTCATTAGGCAAGAGCAAAAACTAACATGCGTATCCCCGTCCATACCCGCAGAAAAGCCAGAATCGAAATTATTCCGCTTATCGATATCGTTTTCTTTCTGCTGGCCACGTTTGTCATGGTGTCTTTGTCCATGGTCAAGAATCAGGGGATGACGGTGAATCTGCCTTCCGCAGCTTCCGGGGAGAAACAGGACAGATCGTCTTATGTCACCGTGACCGTCACGGACAAAGGGAACGTGTATATCAATAAGGAATTGTCTTCAATGGAGGATTTGAAAAGCAAGCTTAAGGGGCTTCGGCAAAGCGACCCGGACCTCAAAGTTGTCATTAACGGCGATGAAAAAGCCGATTATGGAACGGCGATCCGCGTGCTCGACGAGGTAAGGCAATTGGGGATCACTAAAGTCGGCATTCAGACCAGCGGAAAGGAATCCAAGTGAGCCCGTTAACTTATTCTTTGCCGAAAGCCAGCGTCGCTCAGAAAAAAATGGCGAGTTTTGCCATCGCCGCCGTATTCCACGTGTTCCTTCTCACGTTGGGCAGTGTGGTGTTTGCTCAAACCGCCCAGTATGGCATTGAGACCGGGACGGGCGGAATCGAAATACACATGATCGCAGCTTTACCGCAAGCGCAAGAAATGATCGACATTCCCGTTGAGACACCGGAAACTGTTGTCCAAGAGTCCGAGCAAATGAATATGCCGGAAGTGAAGGAAGAAGCCAAGGTTGAGATCAAGAATGAAGACAAAATCACGGGTGACGGCAGTTCTCTGATACCCGGCAAGGATGTCACAACATTACATACCGCGGCAGGCGCGGAAACATTGGCGAAACCGAATTATTTAAAGAATCCCGCTCCGCAATATCCATTGATCGCGCGCCAGAATAAGCAAGAAGGCTTGGTCCTTTTGTTCGTGGAAGTAAACGAAAAGGGACTGGCAAAGAAAGTGGCTTTGAAAAAGAGTTCAGGTTACTCGTCGCTGGACGAAGCCGCGCAAAAAGCGGTATCCCGTTGGAAGTTCCTGCCGGCCAAAGTGGGTTCCATGCCCGTCGAGTCGAGAGTGGAAGTCCCGGTGAGATTTGAATTAAATCAGGTAAACAGTTAAGGATTTTTTTATGATGCAGGCATTTGTCATTGTTTTGAGGGAAGGGTTCGAAGCCTTTCTGATCGTCGCGATCATGTTTGCCTATTTAAGAAAGGCCGGCCAGGCGCATCTTATCTCCGCCGTGAAATACGGGGTTGTGGCCTCGGTTCTTGTGAGCGGTGTTTTGGGGTATCTTTTGATGTTGGGCGCGAATGAGCCTCTATGGGAAGGGATCGCCGGCGTCGTCGCCGCCATACTGGTTACCTGGCTGGTGATTCATATGTGGAAAACTGCGCCGCGTCTAAAATCCGATATGGAGAAACATTTATCTCAGGTTACCGCGTCATCTTCCGGCAAAAGCGCGTATGGAGGCGTGTTTTTGTTCACGACCTTGATGATTGCCCGAGAAGGGATGGAGACGGTACTGCTTCTCATGCAGGTTCATGACCACCAGGTGGTCACGGGAGTGGTCCTAGGCATTATGGGCGCTGTGGGCATGGCTTTTTTGTGGGCAAGGCTCAGTTATCTGATCAATCTGAAGACATTCTTTCAAGTCACGGCAGTTTTCTTTATGATGTTTGTCGGACAGATTTTGATCCATACGTTTCATGAATTCACCGAGGCAGGTATTTTCCCCAACAGTGAATACTGGCACAATGCCACGGAGCCGTTTTCTCCGGATGGTGTCTACGGCCAATGGATTTCTTCCGCCATGGTTATCATTTGCCTGGGGTGGCTCGTGATTGCCTGGCTCAGACAATTTTTTCAGCCTCAAATCGGCACCAAGCGCCTTTAACAGCCAGGGACGGCGCTTGGATCTTTTGAATCACCCAGCCAGAGATTTTTCCAGGAGATGTTCCGAAATGAAAATTGATAAATTAATTCTGACGGCCTTTTCTTTTGCCATACTGAGTATCGGGCCTGTCCCTTTTTTGTGGGCGGTCTCCGCAGAAGATGACCGCACGCCGCAAAAAGTGACGACATTAAACGAAGTCCTCGTTAGGGGGGATGTTCAGAACCCGTATAAGGCGGACACTGCGACGACGGGTTCGAAAATGGAAGTGCCGCTAAAAGATATTCCCGCTTCGGTTGTGGTCGTTCCCAAGCAACTGCTGGACGACAAGGTCACTTACACAATGAATGAAGCCACGAAAAATGTGAGCGGTGTCACTCCCGTCATGGGTGGGGGTTATGGATTCGCCAATCGCTATCTTATCCGCGGTCTCAGCCAGCGTTTTTTGAGGGACGGGCTGACGGACGGACCGTCAATGAACGGCTATTATCGAACTCTATGGGATGTGGAGACTTTGGAAGTGCTTAAAGGACCAGGGTCCGCCGTTTATGGCCGCGGAGAGCCCGGCGGCAATGTGAACGTCGTGACCAAAAAACCTACCATTGACCGCCAAGCGGAAATAGGCGTTGCCGGAGGATCCTTTGGCACATATGAAGCGTATGGTGATTTCGGAGGGATATTCGGATCCGCCGAGTTTCCTTCGCGTTTTATCGCGGGTTACCAGCACACGGACGGTTTTCGTGATCTTGAACGAGATTTGTGGTCGGTGATGCCCACCGTGGCGTGGAAGCCGGACGATATCCAAACGTGGACCGTGGATTATGATTTCCGGCACATGGAAATCGTGCCCGATAATTATGGCATTCCCTTCATGAACGGAGCGCCCATTTCCGTGGATCATGAAAATAAATACTATTCGCCGTTTAATTTCGCGGAGCAGGAAATTCACAGAATCACGGCACAGCATGAATGGTCGGAAAATGAGACTTTTTCTCTTAAGAACGCGTTTGTGCTGGACCACCGCGATTTAGACATGCTGCGTAACGCTGCGGGCGCTATCAACGCGGCCGGCGTGTTTGCGTCTCGCGATGCGCGTGCTCAGACCGACGATTTGTACGATCTCTCATATCAAATCGAAGGCACCTGGAAAGTTTCCACCGGTGAATGGAACCACACGATTCTCGGCGGATTTGAATATGAGCGCATCGATGTGGACACCGTCCGCGAAAACGCCTCCTTGGGCAACATCACGAATCCTTTTAATCCCGTGATCCCAGAGATGAGCGCTTCTTCACTCGTGCGCGTGCCCAATTTCGACAGGAACATCACGTCCGACACGATTTCTTTTTACGGCCAGGACATGATTGAGCTCACGGAGCAGTGGAAATTGCGGGGCGGTGTGCGTTTGGACAATGTTTGGTACACGGATGACGGATTTAGCCGCTACCCGACCACGGCGGCTCCTTACACCTACCGTCTTCTTGATTACGAAGACGCGCTTTGGAGTTGGCAAGCGGGCACCGTCTACCAGCCGCAAGAATGGTTTTCACTTTATGGAGGCGTTTCAAGCGGCCGTTTCATAAATATTCAAACGGAATCGACCACGATTGCCGAAGTCCCCGAGGAATCCTTTCAGCTTGAGGCCGGCATCAAAGCCGATTGGATTGAAAACCGTCTCACGACAAATATCGCCGTGTTTCAAACCACACGCGAGAATTACTATGTCACGCCCTTCGGCGGCGGAGATACCATCCCTGTGGGCGAGCAGGAAACGACCGGCGTAGAATTGGATGCGGTCGCAAATCTGGGAGCGGGATGGACGGTTATCGGAAACTTTACGGTGTTGGACGCTGAAATGACGGGCGATCAACTCTCCGGAGGCATCAATCTGAAGGGGAGAGACCCTCAGTCCGTACCGGAGAAAATGGGCTCGCTGTGGCTTCAGCATGCGTTCCAGCAGCCGTCGCTCAAAGGGTGGGGATTCGGTGCGGGCGCGGTTTATCAGGGTACATCCTATGCGGATGCCTTGAACGCCAACGAAGTTCCTGATTACTGGGTGGGAGATTTGGCCGTATTCTATAAACTTGAGAATCAGGAGTTTCGTCTCGCGGTTAAAAATTTCACCGATGAAGAGTATTTTACAAACGCGACCTTCAGCGGAGCATTGCCGGGCGAACCGCTGAACGTTAACTTTTCTTATAAAGTGAGGTATTAAAATGAAGCTGTTTTTGAATTCATTGTTGATCGCGGCCGCCGCAATTTTGTTAACGACGAATGCGTTTGCGCACGCGATCTGGATAGAAAAGGGATCCGAGCCGCAATTGAATGTCTTCTTCGGAGAATACGGCGACGGCATTCGTGAAAAATCGGGCGGCAAGCTTGATGACGTCAATGGTCTCGAGGGGTGGGTGCTCGACGCAAAAGGAAATAAGCAAGCGGCACAGATTGAGACGGGTTCTGACCGGTTCATCATCAAGGGTGACGCGAGCGGAGCGATTGTGCAAAATATGCGCGTGCCCGTGAAAGACATGACGAAGTACAACATAGGCATCGCGAAGCCCTTTTACTATGCGCGGCTCGCGGCAGCCTCGGATTCATCGCCGATTCTGCCGTTGGACATGCTGGCTTCGGCCGATCAAAAATCCGCGCAGGTTTTCTTCGAAGGAAAACCTCTGGCCCAAGAAAAAGTGATCGTGACCGCTCCCAATGGCTGGTCCCGGGAGATCAAAACCGATGATGAAGGCCGCATTGCGCTGGATCTGCCGTGGGCGGGGCTATATGTACTCGAAGTCATTCATAGCGTCGAGAAAAAAGGCAGCTACGAAGGCAAGGATTACGCATTAGAGCGCCACCGGATGACCCTGTCATTGTCTAAAGCATGAGAAAGCAGCACCGCCAGATCAGCGTGATCGCCGTTCCGTTTCTTTTAGTGGCGGCGATCACGGGTCTTTTATGGGCCTATGCGCCGCACCTTTACTGGAAGGATGATTACCTGAAGAAGAACGTTCCTTCCGGTCCGGTGGACAGGCAAGAGGTTCGTATTTCTTTTGAAGAGGCGGCGCAAGCGGCGGAGCGGCATGGTGTCACAGCTGTCGGCGTGTCCCTCAGAAAGGAAGCCGGCCACACGGTATATGCGGTGACAGGCGATGTTCCTCAAGGGGGAACCCGGGAGATCCTCATTGATGCGGTGACCGGGAAGACGCTGACTCCACTAAGCGAAGAGCTGGCTATCGAAATTGCCATGCAATACGTGAATTCCTCGGATATCCTGGCGGTGGACCGCATACCTTCCTATCATCACAGAAGTGGAAAAGACTTTTTGAATGTTACGGCAGTTCGTTTTAAGGACAGCAACAGGACGTCGATTTATCTCTCTGAGTCGGGCAATATTCTTGAAGATGAGGACCGCACGCGTGTTTTTCATTTTTGGGTGATGAAGCTTCACAAGCTGAATTTTTTTGGCACTAAAAAAGAACTCACCGCCATTCCCGGTATCGCGCTGATCCTCTTGATCATCACCGGATTATCTATTTGGAAACAGCGCCTGCGCGGTTTATAATCTTCGCATGAAGAGAATCACCGCACTTTTTTCCCTCGTCACCGTCATCCTTTGGCTTATGCCGCTAGGTGCCTTTATCAAGCCCTCTCAGGAGAAGACCGCCTGCGACGGGAAACGCGCGTTCCATATGTGCTCCATGATGGCGCAGACCTCCGAGAAATCAGATACGGTGTCTATCACGGTTCCTTCCGGTGCCGGAAGCGGCGCAAGGAGTGCGGTCTCGGGAGATGACGCGGCTCTGCCGGACGGTTTTGCAAGCCTAGCCTTTAAAAAACATAAGGTCTTTCTTTTCAGTCACCGTAGTTACTATACTTCCCCTTCGTCCGAGATTTTCACTCCTCCAAAAATCTCTTCTTTTTGATAATTTTTAATCATTCATCAAGAAGGAGAAACTATGTTTCGCTATATTTCTTTACTCATTTTTTTAATTATGGGTTTTCAAACCCCTTTATGGGCTTGCGAATCCTGTACCATTCCCAATATGGGCAGGCATCAAGCGGCTGATTCGCGTGTGGCAGTGGACATGCGTTTTGAGCAGCACAATTGGGACCAAATACCCGCCAGGGAAGCGCATCGGCTTCATCATGACGGACATCACTACCACAATAAAGTGCATGAAGAATTCTATACGACTGCGCTAAGAACGTCGCTCAGCGATGCCGTAGAGATGGTCGTCGAAATCCCGTTTGTAGAAAAGAGTTTCACGGAAATTGATGATCACGCGCGTCTCGGTGCCCGTCAGACGACATCGGGGCTCGGTGACATCACGGTGCTAGCCGTATGGAAATTTCTGCGTGAACAGGGTAAAACGCTGGGACTTTTTTCGGGTGTGAAACTTGCGACCGGCGAAACCAAAGAGCTGACGACTCAAGGAGCACTGGCGGAGCCCGAAATGCAACCCGGTACCGGTTCTACGGATTTCCCGCTGGGCCTGATATATCAGGGAGAAGCGCTCGGGACGGAATATCGTGGAAACATCTCGTATGTTATCAAACAAGAAGGATCTCAGGAATTTGAAGCGGGGGACGTATTTCTTGTATCGGCGTTCTTACGCCGGTCTGTATTAAACGACCGTCTCAAGCTTGGCGCGGATGCGCAGTTTCAGTGGGAAGCAAGACAGCATTCGAATGATGTTACCGTTCATGATAGCGGAGGCAGGACACTGTTGTTGGGTCCTGCGATCTCTTACCAGATCACCGAGAACGCGGTTATTGAAGCGTCCATTCTTTTGCCTGCGTACCAGAGTCTTGGGGGCGTTCATCAGGAGCTTGACTATACTTGGCATTGGTCTTGCAGCGTCCACTGGTGATCTGTTAGAATTTGGCTATGAGTAAAAAAATCCGAATAATACTATTTGTCGCATGTGTCGCGGCCGTTTCTTTGGTCGCACCATTGGGCGACATGCCGCATTCTCACGACGGAGATTTTGATCATTCCCGGCATTCGGATTGCGCGCTTCACCAACTGGCGCATCATTTCATCTCGTCTGACACCGCGGGGATAATTTTTTCTGTTGTCCTCGCGGTATCTTTTTTGGTGGTCACCCGGACTGCCGTTCGTTTCTCCTCAAAGCCTCATTTAAATTTCCAAGGAAGAGCCCCACCAGTTCTTTTCTAAGTTCCATTCCGTTAAATCAAGATTAACAGGAGGAAGTTATGAAAAGACTTGTGTCCTTTATTTTACTATGTATTTGCTGCACAGCGCCGCAGGAGAAGGTTTATGCGGCAGACTTCGCCATGCTGGAATCTCAGATTGTGGAGCTGAGAGGGATGGTACGAGATCTTAAAGTGGTCGTGGATGCCCAGCAGAAAGAGATCGCCGTGCTCAAAGGCCAGGCGGTTGCTGTCACTCAATCACCCACGTCTTCTCAGGAAACGAAGAGGACGCTCCAAGGTCGCTGGAATCCCGATATCGGTGTCGTGGGAGATATCGTGTTTATGTCTGACTCTCCTAAATTGGATGAGGAGGGCGCTGATAGGGTGAGTGTGCGAGAGCTTGAAATCATCTTTGGCAGTGCTGTAGATCCTTATTCACGGTTTGACGCTGCGTTGGCCATCGCGGATTTTGAAGAGATGGAGGTAGAAGAAGCGTACCTTACGCGATTTGGCTTGCCTTTGGATTTGACGGCCCGCGTGGGTCGTTTCCTCCCGCGCATCGGAAAATCGATCGCTGTCCACCGGGATTCTCTTGATACCGTGGATGAACCGATGGTGATCGAGCGGTATTTTGGCCATCATGGCTTCAGTAAAACCGGTGTGGATGTGACCCGTGCCTTGGATCTTCCGACGCCTTTTACTCATCAAATCACGATGGGCGTACTCGAGGGGGGTAACGGGGAAGAAGGCGCTCTATTCGGAGAAACACGCCGTCATCCTACCGTGTACAGCAATCTCAAAAATTATATAGATTTGAGTGACGCAACCGGTCTTGAACTAGGATTGTCTCATTTGGCCGGTTCGCGGGACGACGATTCTTCGTTTGAGGTCAACGTGGTCGGTCTCGACGGCACCCTGATTCACCGCTACGGGGACCAGAGGCACGTTAAGCTCCAAAGCGAAGCATTTTTCGTAAACCGCACGGAATCGTTCTATCCCTTGGAAGATGACGATACAGGAGACATAACGAATCAGGACCTTGATGATGCGCGTCATCTCTGGGGTGCTTACATGCTGGCGGACTGGAGATTCCACCCGCAATGGGCTACGGGATTGCGCTTCGATGATGTGCAGCTCATCGAGACCGACGAGGACTTTTCCAATCCCCGGCAAACGGAGCGTGGGTACACCGGGTACCTCA
This sequence comes from uncultured Planctomycetia bacterium, assembly GCA_964447745.1. Taxonomy (GTDB): domain Bacteria; phylum Omnitrophota; class Gorgyraeia; order 2-02-FULL-51-18; family 2-02-FULL-51-18; genus CAYUTV01. The sequence goes on from CAYUTV010000029.1 coordinate 8,325, forward strand.
CATTCTATCAGAGTGAGTTTACGCGTTGGCGGGTGCAGTACTCTCATCTGGATTTGACAAGCGGGGACGATGATAACCGTGTGTTTATCCAGGGCACTATCGCGATTGGCGAGCATAAGCATAAAATCACATGAGAAAAATTACCCTCCTTACGGCTATTTTTTTCTTTCAGATGCATGCATGTGTCGCCGCAGAGCCGATAAACGTTGTGACGACTACGTCTACATTTGCCGGCATCGCTAAAAAGGTTGGGGGAGAACGTATTTCGGTGAAGCGTATTGCTTCACCGAAATACAACATCCACTTTATACAGCCCAAGCCAAGTGATGTGCGCAACACAGCCAACGCAGATTTGTTTATTCATGGCGGAATGGACCTTGAAGCGTGGGTGGACCCTTTACTCGAGGCTGCGGCTAAGCCGGATTTATTTAAGGGAGAGCCGCGTAATCTGGATGCTTCATCAGGGATCACCCCTATGAATGTTCCCGCGGAGCTGACACGTGCTGCGGGGGACATTCATGCGCAAGGCAATCCCCATTATATGTTGAGCCCTAAGAATGCGGTGATTGTTGCCCACGTTATTGCGGATAAACTTTCGCAGATCGATCCCGCAGGTAAAGAGGAGTATCAGCGCCGTGCGAACGAATTTGTGCAAGAGATGAGCGGCAAGATTTCAGAGTGGACAGCGCTCTGCGAGAATTGTCCCGGTATGGAAATAATCTCATATCACGATGACATCGCATATCTCGCGGGATTCCTGGGCATTCGCGCCGAGAAATTTATAGAGCCGAAACCGGGGGTGCCTCCGACACCGAAACATCTTTTGTTTCTGGAACGCTACATCCGGGATAACGGTATTCGGGTGATCGCAACGGCTTCATACTATTCACGGGCACAGGCGGAAGCGTTGGCCAAAAAAACCGGAGCAAAACTGGTGGTGATAGGTCAGTCCGCGGGTGAAATAGAAGGCACCGAGGACATCGTTGACTTCTATGACATGAACATTCGTTCTATTGCGGAGGCACTGAAATGACCGACTTTATCCAAATCATGTTGTGGCCGTTTGTCGCGTGTTTGGTCCTAACGGGCATCCACGTCTATCTGGGGCTGCATGTGATCGATCGCCAGATTCTATTCGTGGATTTAGCGTTGGCGCAAATCGCTGCGCTGGGTGCAAGTTTATCGGTGCTTTTTCATTTGAGCTTCGAAGGTCCGGAAGCGTATTGGCTTTCCTTGGGGTTTACCGTGGCGGGCGCAGCCGTTTTTTCCGCGACGCGTTTCCGGAACCAGAGGATACCTCAAGAGGCCGTGATAGGAATTGTCTACGCAGTGTCCGCGGCGTTACTGCTGCTTATTTTGAGCGGATCAGGAGAAGGCGACGAACATATGAGGCACGCTCTCATAGGGAATATTTTGCTGGTGAGTCCCCGCGATATTTTGCACATGCTGTTTATATATTGCGCGATCGGACTGATTCACTATCTTGGAAGGAATAAATTTCTCCTTATTTCCAGGGATCCTGAGGAAGCATATAAGCGCGGAATCAATGTCCGTCTGTGGGATTTTATATTCTATACATTGTTCGGTATCGTGGTAACGAGCTCAGTGCAATTGGCGGGGGTGCTGCTTGTGTTTTCTTTCCTCGTGGTGCCGGCTTCGTGTGCCATTCTTTTCTGTCATTCGGTAAAAGCGAGGTTATTTTTTGGGTGGGGAGCGGGAATTTTAGCAAGCGGCGCGGGAATGGCCGTTTCGTATATCTGGGATTTTCCCACCGGGGCCAGCGTTATCTGTGTTTTTGGAGCTTTATTGCTTATTTTGGGTTTGGCCAAGAGATTTGGCAGCTGAGCGGATCTATGGTAACTTGAATGGATTATGACGGAAACCCACAATCTCCAAGACGCTGAAAAATCGTTCTCGGAATTTCTTGAGAAAAAAGATTTAAAATTGACAAGTCAGCGGCGGACCATCCTGCGACAAGCTCTGAAAGCAGATCGCCATTTCTCCGCTGAAAAACTTCTGACGTTGTCCAAAAAGGCCGATCCCACGGTTTCTAAAGCCACTGTCTACCGCACTCTGGCTCTTCTCAAAGAGAGTAAGATATTAGAGGAACAAGATTTCGGTGACGGCAAGATGGTGTACGAAATGGCGTTGGGTCACAGCCATCACGATCATTTTATCTGCATCAAGTGCGGCAGCATTATCGAATTCGAGAACGACCAAATCGAAGCCCTCCAGGAAGCGGAAGCCAAGAAGAAAGACTTCCGTATCGTTTATCACTCCCTAAAGTTGTTCGGGTTCTGCAAGAACTGCAGCTAAATCAGGCCTGCTATTTTGGCGTGTGCCGAAGAGAAAGGGTAACGCGCGAAGTCTTTTTTGGACGTCCAGGCGGACGGCCATTCACGATTGGATTTCAGTCCGTTCTCGGTTAAATTCACGCGAAAGACTCTCAACGTTTCCAAGTGATGCGTGTAATTGCGCTTTACGTGGCCTATCATTTTAAATTCAGGACTCAGCCCGAACTCTTTTTTCAGTAATTTTTTGACCTGCCTATGGCTGTCTTCCAAGGTGAGCGGTTTGTCTTTGGAAAGCTTCCATTCCGGGAATTCCCAGAGCCCGCCCATGATTTCACCTACCGGCCGTTGGTGTATCAAATATTTATTCCCGTGAGCCAATATCACGCACGCGGCGTCGACGCGCACCATTTTTTTCTTTTTGATTTTGACGGGATAATTTTCCTGCGTTCCCGCTTTAAACGCCTTGCAGTGAGATGAAACGGGACATACGGCACATTTGGGACCGGTCGAAGTGCAAATGAGAGCCCCCAGCTCCATCATGGCCTGATTGAAGTAGCGTGCTTTCCCCGAAGGAATCAGTTTTTCGGCGAGATCCCAGAATTCCTCTTTGTTGGCCTCAACGTCTATCGGCTTATCTATCGCATAAACGCGCGAGAGGACGCGCAGCACGTTTCCGTCGACAACGGGCTTGTCTTGGTTGAACGCAATGCTGGCGATGGCGCCGGCTGTATAGCGGCCGATGCCTTTGATGTCCAGAATGTCCTCGTAGTTTGAAGGAAATTGGCCTTTAAATTTATCTGAAATTAGCTTGGCTCCGGCATGCAGATTGCGCACGCGCGAATAATAGCCCAATCCCTGCCAATGTTTGACCACCTTTTCTTCGTCTGCCAGGGCGAGTTTCTCTATGGAAGGAAATGACTTCATCCACCGGCCGAAATAGGGTAGAACGGTTTCCATTTGCGTCTGCTGAAGCATGATCTCGGATACCCAGACCTCATAGGGCCGGTAGTGCTTGCGCCACGGCAGGGCTCTTTGATGCTTATCAAACCATGTTAGGAGGGCTGACTGAAAGGACATAGAGCCATGTTATAATACGAATCCTCGGGAGAAAAGTTATTTCCAATTCCGCTTATACCCAATTCAAGGCCTCAATTGTCGATAAAGACGCGCGTTGTGCCTGCTGTACAGGAGCTACGCGCATTGTTTTTGACCGTGGAAATCCCGAAGCGCAGGTAATGCTGATCGGTGAGGCGCCCGGCGCTGAAGAAGATAAACAAGGAAAAGCATTTGTCGGCCGCGCAGGAAAAATGCTCGACCGCGTAATGGCCGAAGCGGGAATAAATACGAACGAAGATACCCTAATTGCGAACGTGCTCAAATGCCGGCCGCCCGATAACCGAGTTCCAACCGATGCAGAAGCGAAAAGCTGTTCACCAATACTACGTAAGCAAATTGAGCTCGTCAAACCCAAGCTCCTCGTGCTCTTGGGGAATACTGCTGTACGTAGGCTCTTTCCCGAACACAAAAAAAAGCCTATGAATGAACTCATCGGCAAAACTCTCGCTTATTCATACGACGGATTAAACATTCCGGCACTCGTGTTGTATCATCCGGCCTATCTTCTTTACGATCCCCGCAAGAAAGTCAGAATGCTCGAACTCGTTAAACAGATTCCGCAAATAGTTAAACGCTAAAGCCGGGCGCGGGTCCTGGCCTTCGGGTTAGCTCGGCATTGTTTATCGCGGGTACGCTCGGATTTCCCCGCCGAGGAAA
>CAYUTV010000030.1:0-7876 GCA_964447745.1 uncultured Planctomycetia bacterium
AAGCAAAGCACCATGATAAGAGCTGTCGCTAAAATTTTTGCGGGAGTCTGTGTGTGTGTCATAAGATTATTTTTTAACACTCCGTTTGGCTGGTTTTGATTTCTGGGCCGATGTTACCGTGCCGACATCCGTAGGTTCTTGATAAACCTTTCTGAAACCTTCAGATCCGTTCACCGAAACGAATGCGCCGTCAGGCCGAACTTTAAGCACCGTGACACTGCCAAGGGTTTCCCCTTCCTTCAAAACCGCGCCATTCGCAACAACGATGGAACCTTTTCCCGGATCGTAAACCACGCCTTCGATCACAATCTCTTCAAGGGTCTCAACGCCCAAAAGGCCTGAAACTACCCTCGACGACTGCGATATAAGAGGAAGAAACGGATCCCTCTTACCTTGCGGATTGTACAAACTCTCCTGGTTCGAATAAGCTCGATTAACCGGAAAAATCATAACAAAAAAATAAGAAAGAATCCACAAAAACAATTTAATTTTGCGCAATGGACGTTTCATATAGCCTTCTGGTACGCCTCTAACTCCAGATCCATGTTGTGGGTGGCTCCGCCCGTGCTATTACCCGTGATCTTCAAATTGGTGACCCGGTAAAATGCCGTACCTGTTTCGAGCTTGGATAAGAAAGTTCCGAAGGCATGCGTAGTGGCACTCGCCTCGATTTTAATGGGAGTGCGCTTGTAGGGCCCTGTCTTGTCCTTGCGCTCTGTCTCCAACGGCTTAAGCGACATGATTCTCACTTGGGATTCGGAGGCGAGTTTTGATAAATTCTCAAGCAGTACGGGAATTTCGTCCGTCGAAATAAAACTTTTTTCCATGCCATCCAGTTTTTCTTTGACGGACTGCCAATCTTTTTTAATGATCCTCTCATTCTTGCGGTCATCTTTGTACATTTTCGCTTCTTTTTTCAAGCGGTTCAATTCAGGCGTATTCCGGTTGAAAGACGCAATAACCGGCTTCAATATCACCCAGTAATCTATCGCGAGGATAAAACATACGGCCAACACGAGGATCATCTTCTTTTCCTGCGCGTTCCGCTCGTTGATGAAATTAGCGACTGTGTCGATTCCGTCTTTGAAGCGGGCTAGAATTTTTTTCATGCCTTTTCTTTCCTGTAATGGCAAAGCAATGTGAAGTCATATACGTCGTATTCTTTGATTTTCTTTTGATTCATTCCCGACAATTCCACGTCGGTGAACACAGAATTCATCATTGAGTTTTCTTTGAGGGATTTGATAAAACGGCCTATATAGGCGGTTTCTTGCCCCGGCGCAACGACGCTGCCTTCAAGCTTCAGAGATTTGGTGCTGGCCGCGGGTGCTGTTTCGGCGGCGGATTCAGCGTCTTTTTTCACGTCCTTCTTGGCAGGCGCTTTCTTTTTGTCTGCCTTGGCATCCGCGGTCTTCGCGGCCTTTTTAGCGGGCTCCTTGCCTTTTTTGGCCGCCACAGAAGCCTTCTTTGCGGCACTCATATCGGTTACCGAAATGGACGTCAACCACACACCTTTGGTCATCGAATGCGTGAACGCGTTAAGAAGCGCTGACCAGGCGTATTTGCGCTGAGTCAGCGAGCGAATCTGCTTCATGCGCTCTTTCATCACGGCAATGTCATTTTTTTGCTGCGCCAGCTCTTTTCCCGTCTCATGAAGCTTGGCGACTTCGCGTTTCACCATCACAAGCTCCATCTTTTGGAACATGGTGAACGCGATCAACAGAACTTGTAAACCCACCAGCACGGATGCGCCCAACATCAGCGTCTTCTTGTCGGGGATGGGTAAGGAAATCTTAACTGTTTCCTTTTTACGAAGCTCTTCGGGCAGAAGGTTTATTTCTATCATCAGTTCCTCAGCGCGGTCCCCAAAGCGACGCTGATCTCAGTCGGTCGCTCTTTGATAACCTTGGGTCCTTCCCATGCCATAAATGTTCTTCCGATTTCTTCCGACAAAACCTCGGCGGCTCCGGTGGAAAGCGCGCCTCCCCCGCTGATCCAAACACACTCAACCATTTCCCCCGCTTCGTTCTCGATGTAGTTGATGGAGTGATTCAACCCTTCGAGCAGTTTTTCGAAACCCTGGTGAGTGGCCTGCTTCAACACTTCCAGATTGGATTGGTCGCGGTTCTTTTTCAGCTGATCAGCTTCGGCCTCACTGATATTTTTTTGAGCCATCAGAGCTTTGGTCACCTGTGATCCGCCCGACGAAATCTCTCGGACAAAAAAAGGCGTCCCTTCTCGCATGATGAGCAGGGAGCTGGTTTGATGGCCAATATTCAATAAGCCGTAGGTCTTCGGCAGGTTCAGCGCGGAATCTCTGAACTTCTCGAACGCGTTATACAAACTGAAAATATCCACGTCTATCAGGTCCGCTTCAAGCCCGGCGTCGCTCAAGAGCTTGAGCCGCTCTTGGATAAAATCCCGCTTAGCAGCAACAAGCAGCACACTCATCTCTTTTTGGCCGGATTTTTGGGAAAGAATCTGAGAGTCCAAAATACAATCGTTAATCGGAAAAGGAATATGTTTTTCTGCCTCAAAGCGAATGGCGCTCTTCAATTCATTTTTCGTCATTGTGGGTAAGCTGATGCGGCGTATTAAAAGGGAGGGTCCCGTCAAAGAGATACGTACGTTCTTAGCGGGCGCCGGAAAGGACTTCATCAATTCCTTGACGGCGTTTAAGAGATTTCCCTGCACCGCCACGATATTAGAGTGCGTCACTTGGCTATCCGCTTTGTTAAAGGTCATTTGCACACCCTTAACGGAATAGCTGCCGATATCTAACCCTATATTGTGTTGTATGCGAGCGCTCATTTAAATTTTTTTCATCAAACCAATGATAAAGTAGATTTTCCTTCCAAATTATTAACATCATTATAATCAATTTGAGTGATCTTGTCAAAAAAAGAACTCCCCGCTCTTTTGGAGCGGGGAGCTATTTTTTTCTCTTAAACGGCTAAGAGATTATAGCGTAGCGTTATGCGTGGCCGCGTCGAAGCTCGGGCAATCTTGGTTCGTGCCCACAGCGGTGATCACGTATGCCGTGTTACCCACGGGGCAAACGGGAACTGTGTTATTCTTGAGGTACGGCTGGATATCCGCATCCACCACCGCCGCTCCGTCATCAGCACCGGTTTCGAGAGCCCACTGCTCTTTGGCCGACTCAATCAAACGCATATTGTTGATACACGAATTCGTTCTGGCTGTCTGTCTGGCCTGGACGAAGTTAGGTACCGCGATCGCAGCCAAAAGACCGATAATAGCCACGACGATCATGATTTCGACAAGGGTGAAACCCTTGGCATTTTTGCGAATGTACATGGAGTGCTCCTTGGTTAACACTCCCGATAAGATTAAAACGGTGGGGTATGAATCTATGAGTGCGTTTTACTGCCTTATCCCCTTCAATCCGCCTTATTATTTCTTATCAGGATTCTACTCTATTAATTATAGTATAGCACCGGCTATCAATTCTGTCAACTGGCAGTTTTAAGCTTATTTCGTGACAATATTTGCCAATTGGAAGATCGGTAAAAACATACAAATGACAATACCCCCGATGACGATACCCAGAAAAGCAATAATCAAGGGCTCGATCAGACTTGTTAACCCGGACACGGCGGCGTCCACCTGGTCGTCATAAAAGTCGGCTATCTTAGAGAGCATCTTTTCGAGCTCACCGGTCTGTTCACCCACCGCGATCATACGCACCACCAGCGGAGGAAACACCTTGCTCTTCAGCAGCGGCTCGGTGATATTCTCACCTTCGCGGATGCTGGCGCGAACGCGGTCCACCGCGTGTTCTATCACGCGGTTGTTGGCGGTCTTACCCACAATCTCGAGGGCGGTTAAAATCGGCACACCGCTCTTAACGAGTGTTGCCAGCGTTCGCGTGAATTTGGTGACGGCCACTTTTCTCAGAATAATGCCGAAAATGGGTACATTCAGTTTAAACGCATCAAAGAATTCGATACCCGCGTTGGTCTTGGACCACTGCTTGACCGCGATGAATGCCGCAACACCGCCCACCGACCAAATCCAAAAGGAGTAAATCAGTAGATTACTGAGATTCACCAAAAACTGCGTAGGGGCCGGCAGCGCCGAATCGAAATCCGCGTACATTGACGCGAATACCGGTACTACTTTCAAAAGCATGACCAGCGTAATGCCGATCGCCATGATCGTCACCACGATCGGATAAATCATCGCCGATCGCACTTTACGGATCAACGAGTCTGTCTTTTCGAGATAGCTCGCCAAGCGCTCCATGATATCGTCCAACGCACCGCTCGATTCACCGGCCTTCACCATGTTGACGAATAACGGCGAAAAGGCCCTGGGGTGCTTTGCTAGCGCCTCATGGAAACTGGCGCCCACAGACACATCTTTTTTAACGTCCGCCAGAATGCGCTTAAAACCGTGGTTTTCCACCTGTTCGGTGAGGATTTCGAGGCCTTGTACCAGCGGAATACCTGCGTCGATCATGGTGGCGAGCTGTCTGGAGAAGAGCACGAGTTCGCCCAGCTTGATCTTGGCTCCAAACCGCAGCGACGCGGAAGTTTTGAGTTTCTTCATCTCCTGTCTCATGGAGATGATGATGAGCTCTTGCTTTCTCAACAGCTCAATGCCCGACTTTTCATCATTGGATTCGACGACGCCACTTAGGGTGCGTCCGGTTTTATCTTTGGCAATATATTTATATACGGGCATTGTTATTCATCCTCCGAAGTCACGCGAATCACTTCATCCAATGTGGTCACGCCCTGACACAACTTTATCAGCGCGTCATCGCGCAGCGTTACCAGGCCGTGTTTGATCGCATACTCTTTCAATTCATAGGAAGACGCGCGGCGCGTGACCATGTCACGAATCTTGTTATCCACCGTCAGCACTTCCAAAATCGCCATACGTCCGTAGAAGCCTGTGTTATTGCATTTAGCACACCCCTTGCCGCGGAAAAATGTCCTGGATTTCGCGTCGCAGATCTTATCTAGATTGACATTCATGCGGGCGAACACGTCATTGGGAATTTCCGTTTTTTCTTTGCAGTGCGGACAGACTTTGCGGCATAAGCGCTGTGCGGCCACGAGTATCACACTCGAGGCGATCAGAAACGGCTCCACACCCATGTCAATCAGGCGTGTCATGGCTCCCGCCGCGTCGTTCGTGTGCAGCGTGGACAGCACCAACTGGCCGGTCAGCGATGCCTTGATCGCGATATCCGCGGTTTCGGAGTCGCGGATTTCACCGACCATGACCACGTCGGGGCTTTGACGAAGAATCGCGCGAAGACCGCTGGCAAAATCTAGGCCGATTTCGGCCTTGGCTTGAATCTGGCTGATTCCCCTCACCTGATACTCGATGGGATCCTCAATGGTGATGATATTTCTTTCAGACGTGTTTAATTGATTTAAAATGGAATACAGGGTCGTCGATTTACCGCTTCCGGTGGGGCCCGTAATGAGAATCATTCCGAAGGGTTTGGCGATGGCCGATTTAAAGGCGTCCAGCGTACTCTTCGCAAAGCCAAGATTCTCCAAACCCACGCTTAAGCTTCTTTTGTCGAGGATACGCATTACGACCTTACCGCCCGATTGAACTGGTAAAATAGAGACGCGCAAATCCACTTCCTTGTCATGCGTCCTGATTTTAAAACGCCCGTCCTGCGGGATACGACTTTCCGTGATGTCGAGACGCGACATGATCTTGATACGCGACAACACGGCGTTTTGATTTTTTTTGGGAATTCTCAATACTTCCTGGAGATTACCATCGACGCGGTAGCGGACGCGGACATCGTTCTTCTGGGGCTCAATGTGAATATCGCTCGCCCTCTTTGTCAGGGCCTCTCTCAAGAGAAGGTCGACGATTTTAACGATGGGCGCCTCATCCGCGGCCCCGTCGGCCGAATGCGCCGTGTCAAGGTCATCCTCGGACTTCATAACCTCCACCTGGTGCTCCTCGTTTTGAATCGTCTTTAACACCTCTCCCATTTTCTCGTTTTCGGAGGAATAAATTTTATTAAGCGCGTCTTCAATGTCTTTTTCGGTGCAAATCACGCATTCAACCTTGTGTTTGGTCAGAATCGCGATGTCGTCCATCGCCACGACGTTAAACGGATCGACCATCGCAAGAGTCAGAATATTTCCGATCTTGGAAACGGGAATCAGCTTTTGGCTGCGCGCAATTTTCTCCGGAACCATCTTGCAAATCTCGGGATCAAGTTTATAGCGGCCAAGATTCAAGAACGGAATCTTCAATTCACCGCTCAACAGAGAAACGAATTCCTTTTCGGTGACGATATTCAATCGGATCAACACGTCCTGGAATTTTCCGCCATGCCCGTTATTGTAGGCCGCCTGGATTTTTTTGATGTCGGCGTCACTCAGCTGCTTCTCTTCTTGTAAGAGCGCAAGGAGGCGCTCGGTCAGATTGTGTTTCATGCGGGCGCCTTCCCTTTCTCCGGCATTTCCTGATCTTTCACCGTGACGCGCATCACTTCTTCGGGTGTGGTGATCCCTTTGAGTATCTTTGACAATCCGTTCTCTCGGAGCGTCATCATTCCTTCGGCGCGACCCGCCTCTTTGATCTCGTACTCCGGAGCCGCGTGTAAAATCAGATTTTTGATGGTCGGTGTGAGTGTCAGTGCTTCCAAAAGGACCGCGCGGCCGTGGTAACCTCTCTTGCTACACGCGTCACAACCCTTTCCTTTATAAAAAAGCAGCTTTTTAACGCCGGAATGCTTGATATCCCTGTCGGTGATCCCCAATTGCTCCACCAGTTCCTTGGTTGGCTCGTATGATTCCTTGCATTTTTCGCAAATCTTTCGCACAAGGCGCTGGGAACCGGCCAAAAGCACGCTCGATGTGATCAAAAAGGGTTCGATGCCCATGTTCAGGAAGCGCGTAATAGCACCCACCGCGGTCGTGGCATGCAGCGTGCTTAAGACGAGATGGCCGGTCAAGGCGGCCTTGATGGCCACGTCGGCTGTTTCGGCGTCGCGGATTTCACCGACCATGATAATGTCCGGGTCCTGACGCAATATGGATCTCAACGCCGAAGCGAACGTCAGATTCACTTCTGGCCGGATGGAAACTTGATTGATGCCTTCGATTTGAAATTCCACGGGATCCTCGACCGTCACGATATTCTTCTCGGGCCGATCAATCAGCTTCAAGACTGAGTATAAGGTCGTTGTCTTACCGGCGCCGGTGGGCCCGCAGGTCAGAATCATGCCATGCGGATGATCAGCCGCCTTCTTCAAATCTCTTAACGGCTCCATCTCGAAACCCAGTTTGTCGATGTCCAGCACGGCCTGGCCTTTATCCAGAACACGAAGCACCACCTTCTCTCCGAAATACGTGGGCAGGACAGAAACACGGAAATCGACTTCCTTGTCGCGCACTTTTAATTTAAAGCGTCCGTCTTGGGGGATGCGGTGCTCTGCGATATCAAGATCCGACATGACCTTGATGCGCGACACGACTCCGGCATGCATGGTGCGGGAGGTCAGCACACCTTCCTGCAAAAGACCGTCCACGCGGAAACGGACGCGCAGGTTATGCTCTTCGGGTTCGATAAAAATATCGCTGCTGCGTCTCACAACCGCTTCGCTTAAAATAGAATTGGTGAGTTTCACTACCGGCTCTTCTTCAGTGAGACTCTTTAAATCCCGGGTATTTTCCTCGACGATTTCGGTTCCCGCAACTTGCAGTTCTTCCGAAAAAGAGATGTCCTTCAGTATGTCTTCCATTGATCCGTTGGAATGATCTTCATAGTACTGAGTGATCGCCTCACGAATATCCTTCTCGCTGGCGAGCAAAGGCCGCAGATCCATGTTCGTGAATCTCTTCATGTCATCCAACGCGTTCACGTTCAT
>CAYUTV010000030.1:7976-11790 GCA_964447745.1 uncultured Planctomycetia bacterium
ATCTTTAAGGCCTCTTCCAGCTTATCTTTGGTCAGGAGATTGCTTGCCACCAACGCAGCTGTGAGGCGTTCCTTAAGGGTACTCATTTGGGCGACCCTTCCTGCTGGTAGCAACGCTTGATCGAATCCTTCACGTCCGCGGATGTGGAGACGAAAATCTGTACCTTTAGATGAGTGATCATTTCAATATCTTCAATGGCTTGAATGTTCAATGGATTGGACATCGCCACAGTAAGAATCGCGCCGATGCGGTCCACCGCGATCAGGTCGTATTGCCTGGCGACGTGGAACGGAATCAATTTAGCCACCTCGGGATCGATCTCGTACCCGGATAGCGGTAGATAAGGAAATCCATATTGCACCGTGAGCGTTTTCGCGATCGCTTCTTCCGTGACATACCCCAAATCGACAAGGATCTGACCGATCAGCCCGCCCTTGCTCTTTTGAATCTCGAGCGCTTGCTCGAGATTTTCGGGCTTGATGATCTTATTGTCGATGAGTAATTCGCCGAGTTGTTTTTGAATCAGCTTTTTCAATCGATTTCCCCAAAACTATTTTTTCATCTTGCCGTCCGACAGGAGTCGCTCCAACTCCTGAACATCCGGCGAGCGCATGTAGGCGTCTTCGCGCGTGATCGTGGTCTTTCGGACAAGTTCCGCCAAACTCATATTCAAGGTTCTCATCCCCTCTTTTTGCCCCATTTGAATGGAGGAGTAAATTTGATGCGATTTGGATTCGCGGATCAGCGTTCGGATGGCCGGTGTCGCGATCAGAATTTCGGCCGCCATACAGAGACCGCCTCCCACCTTCGACAGCAGTTGCTGCGAGATAACCGCCTGCAGCACGAATGAAAACTGAACACGAACCTGCTGTTGCTGTCCGGCCGGAAACACGTCGATTGTACGGTTGATGGACTGCACCGCGTCCGGCGTGTGCAGAGTCGCAAAAACCAAATGACCCGTTTCCGCCACAGTCAGTGCAATTTCAATGGTTTCCAAATCACGCATTTCACCGATCAGAATGACGTCGGGATCCTGACGTAGCACGTGCTTCAACGCGTCATTGAAAGAATGCGTATCGGATCCGACTTCACGTTGAGTGATCAGCGATTTTTTGCTTTTGAACATGAATTCGATCGGATCTTCAATGGTCACGATATGGAGATTTTGATTCATGTTGATGTAATCGATCATCGAGGCAAGCGTCGTGGTCTTACCACTGCCGGTGGGACCCGTCACCAGAATCAAACCGCTGGGACGATTGACCAAATTTTCGGCGACATGAACCGGGAATCCTATCTGCTCAAACGTCATCGGATTGTCGGGTAGCGCGCGTAGTGCGCAACCGATCAGGCCGTTGTTGTAATAGAGATTCACACGAAAGCGGCCGAGGCCAGGCAAACCGAACGAATAATCCAGCTCGCGTTTTTGCTCAAACTCCTTGAAGCGTTCTTCGGGCAAATGCTCGCGGATGAGACTCACCATCTGTTCATGAGTTAGAACGTCATCTGTGACATTCACGAGATCGCCGTCCTTTCTCATCTGCGGTTTAAATCCCTCGCCGAAGTGCAAATCCGACGCATGCTCGGAAACGATGGCTTTGAGTAGATCTTCAATTTTGATCTGCTTCGTCATTTCTCACCTCTCACGTTGATTTCGCCCGAGGTGGAGGCGAACGCTTCCACACTCTGATGCTTGGATGCTTTTACAATTTTCATTCTTTGTTCCGCCACTTTGTAGAGTTTTTCGGCGGAAACGCCGTCCAACGGATTTTCGCTGATACCCACAAAAACTTTCATCGGCATGAGACGCGAATCCACGAGCGTCGACATGGATTTCTGCACGTCTTCCAAAATGGAGCTGACGATGTCGATGGCACTTTTCTTGTTCTTATCCGGAAAAATCATCGCAAACTCATTTCGGTTGATTCTCGCCGCTCTGTCGAACTCCGACAGGTGCTTGTTGCAAATTCTGGCCATCGCCTTAAGTACCCCGTCAGCCGCTTCGGAACCGAATTTTTTTTCATAAATGTCAAAATCCTCGAGATGGATGTACACAAACGAGCACGGGTGCTGGTAATGGACGGCACGCTGTATCTCTTCACTTAAGCGTTCGCGGATATACGTATACGTATGCAGGCCGGTCAATGCATCCTTGAGTGACATTTTCTCGACGCGCTCCAGAAGCTCTCTCGCGTTCTGTGAAATCGTCCTTAGACTGCTGGACAACTCCTCGATTTCCGCGGTCCCCTTCTCCTCAAACGAGTCACCGAACTTTCCGTCGGCCAGGTTCTTTACCTTGTGACTCACGGACTCTATGGGGTCCACCATGTCCTTGGTGAGCAAATAACCCAACAGCGCCAATCCTGCGCTGATAACCAGAACCGCCGCGATGCTCCACCAATGGGCAGGTGTGAGTCTCAGCGAATACGAAAAGAAAATTGAAATCACATAGAGCGCTATCAGAAGAGGCACTAGGGACATCAAGCAAAAACACACCCTAAGTTTATGTTTTAACTTTGTGGGCAAAAAAGAAAACGGCTTTTGAGTAGCCATAGTTGGTAAATGTCCTTTCTTGATTAAAATAATATACTATAAATGAATATTAGTCAATAGTGATAATTACTTATTAATATAACTTAGTTTTAGATAAGCCATTGGGATTACAGGGGTTATACGGGTGACCAAAAAAGAAGCGGTTTTTTGAGTAGGAAAACGACTTAAGTGGGCTTATTTAAGAAGTACGGCTAAAACAAGGGCTTGTGAAGCTTTATATTAATAATCAGTCCGATGGCCATCATGGTCATCAAAAGAGAGGTGCCTCCATAGCTAACTAAGGGCAACGGCATGCCTACGACAGGCAGGAGGCCCATGGTCATCCCGAGATTTATGCCGACCTGAATACCTATCATGGTCGTGATGCCGCACGCAAGCTGGCTGCCAAACCGATCGGGGGTCTGGCCGCAGATCTCATATCCTTTTTTGATAATGAGGAAAAAAAAGAGCACCACCAATGCCGAACCGATAAATCCACCTTCTTCTCCGATAACCGCAAATATGAAATCGGTGTGTCTTTCGGGGATAAAGTCCAGGCGATTTTGAGTGCCGCTCATAAAACCCTTTCCAAACAAACCACCCGAACCGATGCCGATTTTCGATTGGATGATGTTGTATCCGGCGCCGAGGGGATCCTTGCTCGGATTAAGAAATACGAGCACGCGCGATTGCTGGTAAGGTTTTAAGAAATGAAAAAGGACGGGACTAGCCAAAGCGCCGGCTGCCGCAAACAGCAAAATAAACTTCGCCCTGAATCCCCAAAGATACAGCATCGCAAAAAATACGGGCAGAATAGTCAGCGCTGTGCCGAGATCGGGTTCTTTTAAAATGAGAACAAACGGGACCGCCACAATGGCAAACAGTTTGAGCCAATCGGAGCGACGTGCATACTCGGGCTTGTGGTTGGAAAAAAAATGCGCCAGCACTCCGATCACGGCCAACTTCGATAACTCCGACGGTTGAAAGCCAAATCCTCCGCCCAACCCGATCCACCGATGCGCACCCATTCGTGACGGGAAGAAAAACACCGCTATGAGCGCCAACACACACATAAAATAATAGGGCCAGACATAATCCTGCAGCCGGAAATAATTTATCCTTACAATTAACAACACCATCAATACAGCCGCTCCCATCCAAAGAATCTGACGTTTGGCCAACGGGCTGGCCAAAAGGTCCAGAGAACCGTGTCCCGCCTTTAAGGAAGCACTATAAACACTGAGCAATCCAATGATAAAAATGATGACCGGCAAAATAAAAA
>CAYUTV010000031.1:0-11734 GCA_964447745.1 uncultured Planctomycetia bacterium
AGTTTTTCTTCGGCGTGATGCTTCATGAGATCTTCGCCTGTTCGCGTTTATAAAGGACTAGGAAAACCGCGCTGACCGCCGCAAAAACGATCAGGTTCATCCAATGTCCGGTGATCCACTGCTTGTGAAAAATAGGATAAACCGTCCAAGACCAATCCATGAAACGCATCACCAAAATCACGGCCGCCGGAATCACGAGAAGCTGCGTGTTCTTTTTTACATTCCGCGATAAAAGCATCGCGAATGGGAACAGGAAATGAAGCACGAACATCAGCGTCGCCATGTGCTGCCACCCGCCCGCGATGCGATGCGTGTACCACGTGACTTCTTCCTGAATATTCCCGGTCCAGATGATCAAAAATTGAGTGAACGTGATATACGTCCAAAACATCGTCATCGCCAGCGTGAGATTTCCAAGGTCATGCAATTCCTGCGTGCCGTTCAGATTGCGGGCGTTCCTGGGCGGTGAAAACTGTATCGACAGCGCGCAAAACGACAGCGCTGACAAGGCCTGTGCGATGATCACCCAGACACCGAACACGGATGACATCCAATGAGGATCAAGGGACATCACCCAGTCCACCGATGCGAATGTCATGGTCAAACCGTAAAACAAAATACCCGGGCCGCCGATGTTCCGCTTATCCACCCAGTAAGAGAGAGCGATCCAACCCGCCCAGAAAATAATCGCGCGGCTAATGAAAAATGGGACGTTGAGATAAATGGCCTTCGCGCCATGCAAGGCGTGAGGATCCGCGGCCCAGGAATAAAGATCCTTCAATCCGAATAAAATGGGAATAAAGAGAATCGCCATCCACGGGATCATCTTCGCCGCCGGCAAGAGATAAGGCCTCACACCACTCCCCCAGCGGCCGCCGCTCAATTGATGCAGCATCAAGATCACGAGACTCCCCATCGCGATACCGAACCAGAACATAAACGCTATGAGATAGGACTGAAAAAACAGCGCTCTCACAACAACTCCTTTTCAATTTCGTTTTTCTCGGCCGCGGACAGCTTGGATACGGGCACCTGTCTCGACGTCTGCAGGGCCCTTATATAGGAGACAACCGCCCAGCGCTCCTCAGGCGACAGCTGCATCGCGTAGTCATACATTTGACCGAAGCCGTTCGTGATCACGTCATACATATACTGATCGCTGGCCTGACGCAACCGCTCCTCATGAAAGCTTGGGGGCTTCGCGAATCCGCGCTGCACGACCATGCCATTGCCTTCACCGGTGCGTCCGTGACAAACCGCGCAATAAATATCAAATCTCTCGCGGCCCTTCTTTAAAAGAGGCATCGTAATTCTCTCGGGCTTCACCACGATTTTCTGTCCGTCGGTCCAGGGCACCGTATTCTTCACAGGTAACTGCGAAGAAGAACCCTTAAAAAACTTGCTCGGCTCATACGGCTTCATCTTAGAACCGTTGCGCATGTCCTCGGAACAACCCGCTAACAGCAGGACAACGGCTAACAGCGCGACCGCGGCGGCATTAAGTTTCAATTTCATAAACTCCCACCGGGTCCAAACGTTTTAAGAATTCCTTGGTTCTCGCGGCGTCATACAACGGATCTCTCGCCTCGATGCAGATAAAAAAGTTTGTCTGGCTCGCCTTCTCAAAACGCGGCTCGTGAAACACCGGGTGATAAGGCTTGGGCAGTCCGTTCAGCGCGAGCATGCCCAACACCGCCGACAGCGCGGCGCATAAAATCGTGGTCTCGAAGGTCACCGGGATATACGCCGGCCACGCGAACAAAGGACGCCCGCCGATCACCGACGGATAGGAAATCACCTGCGCATAATACTGCATGCCAAAACCGCCTATCGCGCCGAAAATGCCGCCACCCAAAACAATCCAGCCCAGGCGCGTCTTTTTAAGTCCCAACGCCTCAGAGAGTCCTTCCACCGGAAACGGGCTATACGCATCCATCTTCTGATAACCCTCACGGCGCGCCTTCTGAACGGCTGCGATCAGCTGTTCCGGCTCTTCGAATTCCGCGAGAATCCCGTAGGGCTTGGCTCTCATTCGTGGCCTTCCTCGTGCTTCGTCTTATGCACCAGTTCTCTCATTTCAAAAACAGAGATCATCGGCAATACGCGGATAAAGAGAAATAGCAGCGTCACAAAAAGGCCGATGGTTCCGAAATACGTCGCCCAATCCCATTTGGTGCCCCAGTACATTCCCCACGAGGAGGGCATGTAATCGCGGTGCAAACTCGTGACCACGATCACAAAGCGCTCGAGCCACATTCCCACGTTTACGACCAGGGACACGAGGAAAAGAAAAACCGCGTTTCGCCGGAGACGCTTGAACCACAGTACCTGAGGCATGATTCCGTTGCAGAATATGAGCGCCCAATAAAAAGGTGCGTACGGACCGGTCATGCGGTTCCAGATCATGAACTGCTCGTACTGGTTGCCGCTGTACCATCCCATAAAGATTTCGATCACATAACCGTAGAACACCATGAGACCGGTCGCGAGAATCACCTTGGCCATATTGTCCAGGTGCTCCAGCGTAATAAAATCTTCCAGCTTGTAAATTTTCCGTATAGGAATCGCCAACGTCAGCACCATGGCGAATCCCGAATAAATGGCGCCGGCCACAAAGTATGGCGGGAAAATTGTCGCATGCCACCCCGGAATCTGCGACACCGCGAAGTCGAGACCGACGACCGTGTGAACCGAGATAACGAGCGGCGTCGCGAGCCCCGCCAGCAAAAGGTACGCCATCTGATAGCGGTGCCAGTGGCGCGCGGAACCGCGCCATCCCATAGCCAACATGCCATAGATCACCTTCGCCAGACGGTTTTCCGAACGGTCACGCAGCGTGGCCAAATCCGGAATCAGACCCACGAACCAAAACATAAGCGAAACCGTCGCGTATGTGGACACGGCAAACACGTCCCATACAAGAGGGCTTTGAAACTGCGGCCATAAATCAAAAGTGTTGGGATAAGGAAACAGCCAGTACGCGAGCCAGGGGCGTCCGACGTGAATCAGAGGAAAAATACCGGCGCAGGCCACGGCAAACAGCGTCATCGCTTCGGCAAAACGGTTGATCGACGTGCGCCACTCCTGACGGAGCAGAAGAAGGATAGCCGAAATCAGGGTTCCCGCGTGACCGATACCTATCCACCAGACGAAATTGATGATAGCGAAACCCCAGCCCACCGGAATATTGATGCCCCAAATACCTGTCCCCTTCATGAACAACTGCGCCAGCGCCAACACCAACAACATGATCAGAGAAAAACCGATGGTCACCCCGATGAACCAGCCGTGCGGCGTGTGTTTCTGAAGAACGATGGAGCTGATCTTGTCGCTCACCGTCGCATACGTGTGCCCTGACTTTAGAAACGGATTCTCTTTGGGTTTGCGCGCGGTTTTACTCATGCAGGGTAACCTTTAAATCAGGATGAAGATTTTTAAAATTCATCAGATACGTCGTGCGAGGACGCGTGTTAAGCTCCGTCAACAAACCGTAATTGAAGGGCAGCGCCTTTTGTTTCGTGACTTCGCTGTCCTTATCGTGAATGTCGCCAAACGCGATGGCCTCGGCGGGACAAACCTGTTGGCAGGCGGTCTTCACTTCCCCGTCGCGAATCTTGCGGTTTTCCTTTTTGGCCTCGATACGCGCGACGTTGATACGCTGAACGCAATACGTGCACTTTTCCATGACACCACGCGAACGCACCGTGACGTCGGGGTTCTTCATGAGTTCCAGCGTCTCATGCGCCTGATCGGAGAAGCGGTAGAAATTAAAGCGTCTTACCTTATAAGGGCAGTTGTTGGAGCAGTAGCGCGTTCCCACACAGCGGTTGTAAATCATTTGGTTCAGCCCTTCGCCGCTATGAGTCGTGGCACCCACCGGGCATACCGGCTCGCAGGGCGCGGCTTCGCAGTGCATGCACGGAACCGGCTGATGCGCCACTTCGGGGTTGTCGAGCGGCCCCTTAAAATAACGGTCGATGCGAATCCAGTGCATCTCACGGCCGTTGGCAACTTCGTTTTTACCGACGAATGGAATATTGTTTTCAGAACCGCAGGCGGCCGTACACGCGTTGCAACCGATGCAGGAATTCAGATTGATCGTCATCCCCCACTGTTGCTCTTCAGATTTCTCATAATGGTCCGGATAAAAATTTGCCGCTTCGTGTCCCGCCGCGTGATGCTCGGGGTGGTACGACGCTTTATCCGAGGAACGCACAAGGTCACGCCCTTCCATACGGTGATGCGTTTGCGTGGTAACGAGAGTCGATTTCTTGAGTGTCTTCTTAAGCGCGACTCCGGCCGCGATACCCGCGCCTTCGGCGGTGCGGAGCGTGTAAGCGTTAAACCCTAAATTCGTTCCGACAGAACCGGAGAATTGACGGCCATACCCCAGAGGCAGCGTAACTGCCTCATCCGCATGACCCGGTGTGATCCAGATCGGCGCCTCAAGAACTTTACCCTGATAAGAAATCTCCAACACATCTTCATTGTTGATATCGAGAGATTCCGCGGTTTTCGGACTGACAAGCACGGCGTTGTCCCAGGTTAACTTGGTGATCGGCTTGGGTAATTCCTGAAGCCAGCCATTGTTGGAAAAGCGGCCGTCAAACGCTGAAGCATCCGGACGGAATACGGCTTCAAAACCACCCGCACCCTTGGGAGCTGTGAACGAGATGTCATTTTTTACGGACAAACGTTTGGGCTGCGAGGCCGAGCCCTCCACAAATCCATCGTGCAACGACTTTTTCCAAAACGCTTCGAAGTCAAAAATTAACCCTGAATTTTTCCAATATGTTCTCAAAAGATCATAGCCAGTAATACCGGTCGGCTGAATGAGAAGCGACAGGACTTCCGAGGCGGTTTTACCCTCATACAGCGGCTGGATCATGGGCTGTTGGATGCTGGCCATGCCGTTAAACGCGCGCGCATCTCCCCACGATTCCAGAAAATGCGCTTCAGGCAAATGCCAATGGCAATACGCGGACGTCTCATCCTCATAAAATCCCAGATGAGCGCGAAGCGTAACTTTTTCGAGACCTTGCTGGAATTTGAAGTCTGCGGGAGCCGTGTAAGACGGATTGCCGCCAAGAATCAGAAGAAGATCGACATTTCCGGCATTCATGTCCTTTGACAATTCACGCAGTGATTCCGTGTGATTCACCGGCTGCTGCTCCACGGGATCGATATAGGCGAGTGTGGCCCCCTGATTGCCCAACGCTTGATTCATCGCGTGGCCCAATGCATGCATCCAAGCGGGCTGCGCATCTCCCACCAACACGAGACTGCGTCCGTTGTTTTGCTTTAGATCCCCCGTCACGGCGGCGAGCCAACGCTCCTCCGCACCCGTGAACGTCACGGACGGACGCGCTGAAGAAACACCCAGGCCCTGCGCGATGCGCAGAGCGAAATTCTGCAGCCGCTGATTGGATAAGGGCAGCTTGTGATCTGCCATGGCGCCGGTCGTTGTGGGCGTGGACTCCGCGACATACAGGCGATTCATCGTCTCCGTCCCGCGGCGCGCGGTAAACTCTCGAACGTATTTTAAATTCCCCGGCGAAGGCGAGAGAAAATCGGCGTCCAGCGACAAAACGATATCCGCCTTCGTGAAATCATAAATCGTGTCGGCGTACTGACCCAGCGCCTGCAGTGACCCTTCGCGCGCATGGTCGCGGTTCAGAGGTTCGTAGCGATGCCACTTGGCCTTGGGGAAACGCGTGAGCACCTGCTGGATTTCAGCCGCGAACGTCGGAGACGTCACGGTCTCTGTGAGAATTCTTAAACCCGCGCCTTCTTTTAGACTCTGATTCTCCAAAGCCATAGAAAGCTCGGAAACAAAACTGGACCAGGAAGAAATAACGCTAAAATGTTTGACCACCTTTGAACGGTCCGGGTCATACAATCCCAGCGTGGCCGTTTGCGCGTAAACGTCGGTCGCACCCAGGCTGTCCGGATGCTTGGGATTGCCTTCCAGCTTGGTTGGGCGTCCCATGTGGTTTTCGGCCAGTACGCCGCGCGCGTATCCCTGGAACGGCATGATCGTCGCATAAAAAAGCGGCTTGCCCGGAATGATCTCCTCCGGTTGAATCACATAGGGAATAATTTTCTCGATGGGTTGGCGCGCACAGGACGTGAGTCCTGTCAGGATAAACGCCGCACCCATGAACTTCAGGAAGTCGCGACGATCTATCGGCTTGTCCCAGAACATCTCCCTGTCGGGGAATTCATTTTTGAGCTGTTCCTTAAATTCCGGCTCATCCATCACATCTTCGAGCGCACGCCAATACTGCTCCCCCTGAAGGGTGGCCAGCTTTTCCCGAATGAGTGCGAGTTTTATCTGTGACATACCGAGCAATCCGTCATTTTTTTCACGTTGTATTGTTTCACGAGTTTAGCACGTTCCTCAGCGCTCAGCTTGGGGTGCCAGGAATCGAATACATTTTCTCTCTCGCCGATAAATTTTTGGGGATCGCGGTGGCACTGCAGGCACCACTGCATATGGAAGGTGTTCTTCTTGCGCGTCAGCGGCATCTCATGCACGGGTCCGTGGCAAGTCGTACAGCTCACACCCTTCTTCACGTGGATGCTGTGATCGAAATACACGAAGTCCGGCAGGTCATTCACCCGCGTCCATTCAATGGGCGTGCCTTCTTGAAAACTTTTGCGTACGGGTTCGAGCATGGGGCTATCGGACCAAATCTGAGAGTGGCAGGTCATGCAGGTCTTCGTCGGCGGTAATCCGGCCATAGGTCCTTTTTCAACCGAGGTGTGGCAGTAGCGGCAATCAATTCCCACGCCGCTGACGTGATGCTCATGGCTGAAAGGGACCGGTTGATCGGGGGCAACATCCACCTGCGTCATGTAAGGTGACCGGCTGATCAATGCCAGTATCCAAACTACGAGACCCAGGATGAATAGGCCGCCAAAAATGGTGACCTTGGCGATCGTATTGAAACTGCGATGAAATATCTGCATTCAAAGCGTTAAACGCTGATCCTACGTAACTTGCAGTTAACCTGAAAACAACAATTTTAATGAGTTGGGGAAATCTTTCAAGCTAATTTACACAGGCAGGGAAAGCAGAAATTCTTTTAAAAAGAGTTGGGCGAATTATCGGATGAAAACAGTCTTGACATTCGTGAATTCTTTTAATCCATAGTACGAAAGTTCGCGTCCATAACCTGATTCTTTGATGCCGCCGAAGGGCAACCGGTAGTCCGAACGTACAAATGCGTTCACAAAACAGCTCCCCGCCTCCAGTTCCTTGGAGGCGATCCTCTCTCCCTTCGCCAGGTCCTGGGTAAACACCGCCGCACCCAATCCGAACACTGAGTCATTGGCGATTTTGATCGCCTGTTTTTCATTCTTAACAGGAATCAGCGCCGCGACGGGACCAAAGATCTCCTCTTCATAAGCAGGCATGCCTTTTCCGACGTCCGTAAGGACAGTGGCGGGATAAAACGCACCTTTGGCGGCCGGTTTCTTTCCTCCGGTCAATAAACGCGCACCCTTCGCGATGCTGCGCTGCACCTGATCGTGCACGCCCTCCCGTAAATCCATTCGCGCCAGAGGCCCCAGCGTCGTTCCGGGATCCGTAGGATCCCCCATCTTTTCCATTTCCATTCGTTGCACAAAAAGGCGTTCAAATTCTTTGCGAACGGATTCCACCACGATAAAACGCTTGGCCGCGATACAGCTCTGCCCCCCGTTAATCATGCGCGAGGCTGCGCACGCCACCGCCGTCAGCTCCAAATCGGCGTCTTCCAATATCACATAGGCGTCGCTGCCTCCGAGCTCGAGAACGGTTTTTTTGAGAACCTTGCCTGACCGCGATGCCACGTCTCTGCCGGCGCGCGTACTGCCGGTCAATGTCACCGCATGAATCAAAGGACTGCGAATCACTCTGGCCACATCCTTCGTCTCGATGACCAGTGATTTAAACAGCCCTTCTGGAAAACCCGCCTTTAGAAAAATATCCTCGATTGCCAAGGCACAACCGGTGACATTCGATGCGTGCTTTAAGATCACGGCATTACCCGCCATGACATTCGGCGCCGCGCATCGGATCACCTGCCAAAAAGGAAAATTCCACGGCATGATCGCCAAGAGTGTGCCCAGCGGCTCGTAGGTGATGTAGCTTTTAGAGGCATCGGTTTTTATGAGCTCCGGCGCCAACTGCGAGGCACCTTCCTCCGCGTAATAAATCGATCCTCCCGCGCATTTTTCTATTTCGCCGACCCCCTGAATCAACGGTTTGCCCATTTCTTCGGCCATTAATCTCGCCAGGGAGGATTTGTTTTGTTCCAAAAGCTCCGCGACCTTTTTTAATTTGGTCGAACGTTCGGCGAAACTTGTAAGGCGCCATTTCTTGAACGCCGTCTCCGCTGATTTTAAAATGCGCCGCACTTCCTGCGCGCTCATTTCCGGGTAGGATTTGATTTTCTGCTCGGTGGTAGGGTTGATAGAATCCATATTATTTGCTTCTTTTCTTCAGTTTATTGATGAGTTCCATATTCACGTCGGTCACGACCGGAATTTCTATCACATTGATCTTGCCGGAACTCAAACAGTCCTTTAGCGTTTTTTTAAGCTCCGATAACGTCGTCGGGCGATGCCCGCGAATACCGAAACTCTCCGCATAGGCCTTAAAATCGGGGTTGGAAATCTTGGTGCCCGCGGCCTTCGGGTGATTCATCTTCTGCTTCCAGGAGATCAGACCGTAGTCGTTGTCGTTAAAGATGATACAGGTAAAATGGGCGCCCACGCGTTTGGCGGTCTCGAGTTCCTGAGAGTTCATCAGAAACCCTCCGTCTCCCATTGCCGCGACGATGCGTCGTTTGGGCGAGTGCAGGGACGCGGCCAAGGCACCCGGCAACGCGATGCCCATGCTCGCAAGCCCATTGGAAATCAAGACTCCGTTGGGTCCTGTCGCTGAAAAATTCCGGGAGATCCACATCTTATGGCTTCCGACGTCGCTGATCAAGAGATCGTCGCCTCGCATCAACTCCTGTAGAATATTTAAGGCGCCGGGAATCGTGAATTTCTGCCCTTCCTTCAAGTCATACCCGCCGATATCCTGCTGAATATCGCGCCGTACCGGCGCGTACCACGCGGGGTCGAAAGAAAGCGCTGCCTTGTCGATAAGCGCGTGCAGTTCTCGTAACGACGCGGGAACATCGGCGACAATTTCAATCGCCGGCTGGTAGTGCGAATAAACCTCGGCGGGTGCGAAGTCGATGTGAACGATTTTTTTATTATTCTTGGGATTCCAGGCATCGGGTGTGTACTCTGCGATGTCGTAACCCACCGTGATCACGAGATCCGCCTGGTCGATGGCATCCATCACGATGTCACGAAAACCGAATCCGATCGTAAATAGAGACTCCGGAAGTTTATCCGACACAGCCCCCTGCCCCATAAACGTGTGGACGACCGGAATATGGTGATGCGTCACGAGCTTGGTCAGTGTCTCGGAGGACAATTTCCTGACCGAGCCGTTGCCGGCTAAAATCAAAGGTTTTTTGGATTTTTTCAGCAGCTTCAACGTGTCTTGGAGTGCCTGGTTATCAGGATCAGGACGACGAACATGAATGGCTGCGATGGGTTTCTCGTCCGTGGATAGATCGGCGACATCTTCCGGCAGCTCTATGTGTGTGGCGCCAGGCTTTTCGGATTCGGCAATCTTAAACGCCTTTCGCACGACCTCAGGGATGGATTCCGGTGTGGTGATGGAAGCGTTCCATTTGGTGATCGGTTTAAAAATACTCACCACATTGAGGTATTGATGGTTTTCTTTATGCAGACGGCGAAGACCGCCCTGGCCCGTGATGGCCACGACGGGACTTTTATCGAGGTTCGCGTCGGCGACTCCGGTAACAAGGTTGGTGGCTCCGGGCCCTAGTGTTGCCAAACAAACGCCGGCCTTGCCGCTGACCCGGCCCCAGACATCCGCCATAAAGGCCGCTCCCTGCTCATGCCGCGTGGGAATAAATTTAATCGAAGACTTGGCCAGCGAGTAAAGCAGGTCTTCGATCTCTTCTCCGGGAACGCCGAAGATGTACTTTACCCCTTCATTCTCCAGGCACTTCACAAACACATCAGAAGCCTTCATAGGATCTCCTAGGATACTTCCTTAGATTATAAAGAAAAAAACCCTGGTTTCCTTAAAAAATCTTAAGGAAGCCAGGGTCTTTCGGTTCACACGCGCGACAGAATATCCACCTTCGCGGTGGCGCTATTCGGCAGTCTCGACGTACGAACCTTCATCCCTTTGCTCAAATGCGCAAACTGAGAAGAATCGACGTTGATGTACTGCTGATCTCCGGTCGCTTCGTTGCGAACCACGATCTGATTCCTCTCACGATCCAGGGAGATTATTTGTCCCGTGCTTGCGGAACCTCCGAGGGCGTTTGAGGTGGACAGATCGGTACTGGCGCTGCTATTCGAGGTCAGCACTGCTGAGCGATTAGCCGCCTGCTGTTGGCTGGTCCCGCTCGTTGTGCCATAGGAACCCGAACCCGCCGTTGAGCTCAGAGGCTCCAAGGGCCTGGACATCGTCGGAGTCGTAATAGTATTCTCCGTCGATAGCGATGCCTCTGAATTCTGCATCTCAGCGTGAGCGCTTGTAAAACCTAGTACCGTTAGAAACAATACTGCTAAAAAAGTTACTTTTTTCATTTTTAATTCTCCTTATGATCCTTGTGGGCCGTGCTTACATTTCTCATTTCTGGCTCTAGGATAGAAGAATCAGCTTAAAAAGAAGCTTAAAATAACATTAGGAATTTTTAATGAGGGACTAGTAACGGCGCAGAGACGCGACGACAATGCCGCCAACCGTGAGCTCGGTAAGCGGTCGGATGATAGGATACTTTTTATTGGCCGCCACCAGGCGAACCTGACGGCCTTTTTTTTCGAAGTACTTGAGCGTCCACTCGCCGTCAATGTGAGCCACGACAATATCGCCATTTTTAGGCGTTTTGTCGCGTTCGACCACCACGAGGTCTCCGGCGTTTATCCCCGCCCCAATCATGGAGTCACCGGTGACGCGAAGAACAAAACTCTTTGCGGGGTTTTTAACGAGGTATGAATCAAGTTGAAGCGTGTCGATATTCTCTTCCTGTGCGGGCACGGGGGAACCTGCCGGGACGGTTCCCAGCCACCGGATTCCGGGAGACGACAAAAGCAACTTCCCCTTCCGGTCCTTTTTGGCTAGACCCGCCTTAATCAGCTGGTCGATGAGCCAGAACGCGGCGTTTTTGGACTTGTACCGGAAAAGCTGGCGAATCTCTTCGAAGCTCGGCGGGCGCTGATACTCGCGCCTAAAGTTCTCGAGCTTCTCAGTGGCTTCTTTAAAATTCAGCGATTTCTTGTGCATTCGCCTATCTTATTGAACCATCGTTCAATTGTCAACTTCATCAGCGCCAGTCTAGCCTTAGCAGGTGTTACCTCAAGCTAACCTGCGCTTGTTTGCGGGGGATCAGAAACCGTTGTGCTGGCTCTAAACGATTCGTTGGCTCACTGGCACATCCCGGCCCCTGGACCCTCAGATATACGCTCCGGTTTATACGCTTGAGGCAACACCTGCGCGGCTTGTCCATCACGATTGAACAGAAAGAACTAGATTCTCCCGTTTCTTGCAGTTCCTTTGGCCTGCTTTCCTTGTGTTTTCGTCAAGTCCGCTCCGGATACGGCAAAATCATCACCTGTCTGAGGCCGGCCCAGGCCGAGTTTGATGATT
>CAYUTV010000032.1:0-11622 GCA_964447745.1 uncultured Planctomycetia bacterium
ATCGAGCCGTGCGATGTTCGGTGGGCACGGCATCTACAAAGACGGTGTCGTATTCGCCATCATTGCGGATGGGGAGCTGTACTTTAAAGTCGACGACTCGAACCGCAAGGATTATGAGGCGGCCGGGAGCAAGCCCTTCCGTTATAGCGCCAAAGACAGGAAGCTCGTCACGATGTCCTACTGGGAACTGCCTGCCGGCGTGATGGAAGACGCCGATGAAATTCAATTATGGGTGAATCGATCTGTAAAGATTAGCCGAAAGAAGAAAAAATAAACCGGACCCCGTCCCAAATAGCGTTTTTGGGACACGTTAGCCGCCAATTAATTCTGGCGGCTTTTTTGTTTTTGTGGCCTAATCGTAGTCATGAAGATTTCTATTACGGCCCACCCTAAATCGAAGAAGATTAAAGTGCTAAAGAAAGACGCGATGCATTACGAGGTATGGGTGAGAGAAGCTCCCGATAAGAATAGGGCTAATGAGGCGATCATTGAAGCGCTTTCGGAGGTCTTGGACGTTCCGAAGTCTCGGATTCAGATTCTGCGAGGCCATCAGAGTAAGAATAAAATAATGGAGATTTCTTAGGTGTCAGACGACTTTTTGGAATCCGATTCAGAAGACCTGGAGCGTTTGGAATGCCCGAGCTGCGGTAAGGTATTTGACGTTGGCGGCAATAAGTGGGAGAGCGGAGACGTGAGCTGTCCGTTCTGCGGCGCAGAAATTGATCGATAGATCTATGCCGGGCCCCGTCCCGATCGTCTAAAAATGCATAGTTAGCCGCTAGTTAAGACTAGCGGCTTTATTTTTTTTGTGGCGTAATAGCGGTATGGCCAAAAATGACTTCCATGATTATGTGATGCAGGATGTGCTGGGGCACATCCGGGGCGTGTCGAGCCGCGCGATGTTCGGCGGGCACGGCATCTACAAGGACGGCGTCGTATTCGCCATCATTGCGGATGGGGAGCTGTACTTTAAGGTCGACGACTCGAACCGCAAGGATTATGAGGCAGCTGGGAGCAAGCCCTTCTGTTATAGCGCCAAAGACAGGAAGCGCGTGACCATGTCCTACTGGGAAGTTCCCGCGAGCGTCATGGAAGATGCCGATGAGATTGAACTCTGGGTAGAGCGCTCCGCTAAAATCAGCCGGAAAAAGAAAAAATGATTATCCGCTCCATCGCGATTCTTGTTTTAAGTCTCGTGAGCGCACTGCCGCCGCTTCACGCAAATGTCATCGCCGAAAGCGGCCCCAATACCGGACCCCGTCCCAAATAGCGTTTTAGGGACACGTTAGCTGCCAGTTAATTCTGGCGGCTTTTTTTATTTTGTGGCGTAATAGCGTATGGCCAAAAATGACTTCCATGATTATGTGATGCAGGATGTGCTCGGGCGCATCCGGGGTGTATCGAGCCGTGCAATGTTCGGTGGGCACGGCATCTACAAAGACGGTGTTGTGTTTGCCATCATTGCGGACGGGGAGCTGTACTTTAAAGTCGATGACTCGAACCGCAAGGACTATGAGGCGGCCGGGAGCAAGCCGTTTGCTTATAGTGCTAAGGATAGGAAGCTGGTGACAATGTCGTATTGGGAAGTTCCTGCCAGCGTCATGGAAGATCCTGACGAGGTAGCATCCTGGGTTGAGCGCTCCGTCAAAGTTAGCCGGGAAAAAAATAGATCAGGGAAGTTAACTAAATAAAATTCAGATTTATTCTGAACGAAACCACACCCCTTTGTCGTCCTGTATGATGATGGAGGGGTTTTAAAATCATAACCAATACACTATTGCACAGTATCTGTTAATATGGTATACTTTGACCGTGATAGAAAGCTTTAAGGACCAGGCCACTGAGGACCTGTTTAATGGGGTTAGGTCCAAAAAAGCGTTAAAAATCCCGCAGCAGCTATGGCCGTCGGCCATCCGGAAACTGGATATGATCAATGCCGCGGTTCATTTGGATGATTTAAAGGCACCGCCGGGTAATCAGTTGCAGCGTCTGAAAGGGGATTTAGGCGCATTTCACAGCATTCGCGTTAATGAGCAATATAGAATTATATTTAAATGGGATGATCACAACGCCAAAGAAGTTCAAATAACGGATTATCATTAACCATGAAACCTACACATAGACCTCCAACACACCCAGGTGAGATTCTACTCCATGAATTTCTGGAGCCGATGAAGCTAACACAAGTGGAATTGGCTTTAAGAATGAAGGTTCCTATTCAGAGAGTAAATACCTTAATCAATGGGAAAAGAAACGTTACCGCTGAGACGGCTATCCTTTTGAGTCGGGTTTTAAAAACCTCACCCGAGTTTTGGATGAATCTTCAGGCGGCTTGCGATCTTTTTGAAGCCAAGAAATATTTAGAGCACGCCGCTTAACATACCGGACCACGTCCAAATGTTATTTAAACCGGACCCCATCCCAAGGGGACACGTTAGCCGCTAGTTATTCCTAGCGGCTTTTTATATTTTGTGGCGTAATAGCATTTGCCATGTTTAGACGTCCTAAAGGCATAACGACCAACGTTATTATTCTCGGCTTCGTCAGTTTGCTGACGGACATGTCGAGTGATATGGTGTACCCGTTATTGCCGCTGTTCCTGACGGTGCACCTGGGTGCCAGTGTCGTGTTTGTTGGGCTCATCGAAGGATTCGCCGAATCCACGGCCGCGTTTTTCATGCTGATTGCCGGAACGATGGCCGACCGCATGAAGGATCGCTCGCGACTTGTCCTCGCAGGATACGGGTTGTCATCTATCAGCAAACCCTTGATTGCCCTCGCGCAGTCGCCGCTCATGGTTTTGTTTGTCCGTTTCGCTGATCGCATGGGAAAAGGGGTTAGGGGATCACCGCGTGACGCGCTGATCGCCGATTCTACAGAATCCCATCATCGCGGCAAGGCGTACGGACTGCACCGCTCCATGGATCACGCAGGTGCGGTGATAGGGCCACTCATCGCAACACTTCTCTTGGCAACGTTCGTGAAGGACCTGAGAGTCCTTTTCTGGATCGCCACGATCCCGGGTGTCCTGGCCGTGGCCCTGATTATCTGGAAGGTGCGAGAGGTGGCACCCGATCGCCAGACAATGGCCGCGCAGCCCTTTCGATTCCGCCTGCCTAAAGGGAAGCTGCGGATATTTCTCGGTATATATCTTCTTTTTATCCTGAGCGCTTCATCGGACGCGTTTATTCTGTTGAAGGCGGGCGAGTTGGGAGTGCCTCAGAAACATCTGCCGATGCTATGGCTGATATTTAATCTTTGCAAGGCCCTCTTAACGTATCCACTGGGAGCTCTCTCCGACCAACTGGGACGCCGGCGATCGATTCTCTTCGGGTGGATAATCTACTCGCTGGTTTATTTGGGATTCGGTTTTGCTTCGCAACTATGGCAGATCTGGGTACTGTTCTTTGGGTACGGGCTTTTTTATGCATTCACCGAGGGCGGTGAGCGAGCGCTTATCTCGGATTATGCGGACCCGGCCGAAAGGGGACAGGCCTTCGGTTGGTATTATTTTATTATCGGTCTCGGGTCTCTGCCGGCCAGTTTTCTCTTTGGTGCGATTTGGTATGCCGGGGGTTCCCAACTGGCATTTTGTGTGAGTGCGGTGATATCGCTGGCGGCCGCATTGGGCTTATTCCTGTTTCTTCAAAAATATCCGTCAACTCGAAGAAGCCATTAAAGCATCTTGAGAATTAATGTCACCGCTCACCCTAAATCGAAGAAGATTAAAGTGCTAAAGAAAGACGCGATGCATTACGAGGTATGGGTGAGAGAGGCGCCGGACAAGGGCAAGGCCAATGAGGCCATTATCGAGGCGCTGAGCGACCACTTTGACCTGCCGAAATCCAAGATAACCATTCTCCGCGGCCTCTCCAATAAAAATAAGATCGTGGACCTGGGGTAAAACGAGCCAGATGATACACATTTACGTTGATTCGGATGCGTGCCCGGTGAAGCCCGAGGTGATGCGTGTGGCGAAGCGTTATGACCTCCCGGTCACATTTGTTTCCAATTCCTGGATGCGATTACCCGCCGAGTGGAAGGCCACGCTCATGGTGGTGGAGGGAAGCTTCGACGCCGCGGATGACTGGATCGTCGAGCACCTTGCAAAGAATGATATTGTTGTCACGGCGGACGTGCCTCTCGTACACCGTTCCATGAAGGCGGGAGCACGCGTGATAGGTCCGCAAGGACGCCTCTACACCGAGGACAACATCGGCGAGATTCTCGCCACACGGGATCTCCTGCATGTTCTGCGCGGCTCAGGCGATAATCTTGGAGGGCCGGCGCCATTTAAACCTGAAGACCGCTCACGATTTCTTCAAAACCTCGATCAGGTCATCCAAGATATCAAAAGAAATACCGCCCGGTAACTTCGCCTTATTTCGCAATAGTTTTCCCCGATACACAAACAAGCATTTCGCCTGATTACGCGATCTTGGGGTCTGATCTATCATGATACTTGAGCGAAAAAAGTACTCCGTGCTCAGCAGTTTATAACGGAGAGCTTTATTAAAAGGAGAAATTATGAACACTAATAATCAGAATAAGCCCATCGAGACGGCTAAGGCCAATGCGCCAACATCGAGTATCCCCAAGTACGCCGATAAGACGGAAGAGATGCTCGTCGCCGAGGGTAAGAACCAAAACCAGAACCAAAATCAGAACCAGAATCAGAACCAGCAAAAGCGGGATCTGAACCAGAACGAGAACCAAAAGAATGAACTGAATGCAAAGCAAGCGGCTCAAAAATAGTCGTTTGATTTGATCGGATACCCGGAGCCTCTTATGAAGGTTCCGGGGAATCCCAATCGAGCCACGGTAGGTATTTCCCCGATAGAACATCACGCCCTTACCCTGATTCCGTCAGAACCTGACTTGGCCTATGATTAAGTTATTCAATCGGTATAGAAGGAGGGCATTATGAGAACAATATTATTGGTTTTGTTGGTGCTGTTACTGGTAGGCGCGCTTCCTTCATGGCCCTATAGTATGAATTGGGGTTACGGCCCCAGCGGTGTCTTATCCGTCATTTTTGTGATTTTAATAGTGCTCGCGTTGACCGGACGTTTACGTCTGTAGAAGGAATTATAAATTCCTTAGCCGCCAGATAATTCTGGCGGCTTTTTAATTGTATTTTAATCAGGCTTTCATTTTGATTTAGGTAAACTGCGTTCAGTGGTAGTGATTGACGCACAATTTAATAACTCCTGCCGATACCCAGAAAGGACTTCATGGGTGTCCAGCCCCGGCTACTCCTTCGGTTGAAGGCCCGCCTCGATCCCAAGCCGCCAGTTAACGCTGGCGGCTTTTTTTTGTTAGAATAAGCCAATGGATTCCCAGATCGTCGTCGCCAAAACGATTCGCTCTGCGCGAAGAAGCATAGCGCTCATGATTCAGCCGGACGGGACTCTTGTTGTGCGCGCTCCGCATTTTGTGAAAGACAGTGCGATACGCGATCTCATTCAGAAGAAGAGGGATTGGATTGAAAAGACCTCCCGGCGGGTGCGCGAGAGAGGCGCTTTTGTGCCTAAGCGTTTTACGGAAGGGGAATCATTCACCTACCTGGGCAAAGAATACCCCTTGCATATCACCGACGATATGTACGGGAAACTTATTTTTGAAGACCGGTTCATTCTCGCCGCGAAGTATCATCCCAAGGCCAAGCGCTTATTTGAAAAATGGTACAAAGAAGAAGCGTTCTCTGTATTGAGCCGTCAGTGCCGGGCGTACGCCGAACGTATGGGAGTGAAATACAAGAGTTTATCCTTATCAGGCGCCAAGAAGCGATGGGGTTCGTGTTCGGCCAAGGGGACTCTGCGATTCAATTGGCGGCTCGTCATGGCTCCACTCGAGATTCTGGACTACGTGGTAGTTCATGAGCTGGCGCACTTGCGGGAGCTGAACCATTCCAAGAAGTACTGGGCGGTGGTCGAGAACGTGTATCCGGCTTTCCGGACGGCCCGGCAATGGCTAAAACATCACGGCGCACGCTTAGATTGGCATTAGCTTTTTAATCCTCTTTTAATTTTCCTTTAATGTTGACGTGGTATTCTAATACACAATGACAGGGCAATCAGGATTTGAGGTGTATCTCTTAAACGGCTTGCAAAGCTTAGGGGCTCTGGGCCCGTGGATTGTTTTTTTAATCTACATAGCTGCGGCGAGTCTCTTTATCTCCCTGCCGGTGTTAGCGTTGGCGGCCGGAGCGATGTTCGGGACTTGGGTGGGATTCCTTGTATTTTCTCTATCGTCCGCTGTGAGTGCCGCGCTGATGTTTTACGCCGCACGCCATTTTACTCGGGGGTGGATCCATCAAAAGGCGGAGCAGAGTCCTAGGATCCACGCGGTGGATGACGCGGTCGCCAAAGGCGGATGGAGAATGGTGGTGCTTCTGCGATTTACGGCTATTTTGCCGTACGCCGTCATGAATTACGGACTGGGCCTTAGCAAAATTTCTTTTCGCGAGTATTTACTGGCTACCTGGGCGGCGATGATCCCGGGTGCGCTTCTTCAGGCATATCTGGGCGACAAGGCCGGAGAAATGCTTTTTAACGGACAGAAGCCCCAGGCGAACATCTTTGAATGGGTTCTGCTCATCGTGGGAATTATCGCGAGTCTGATTCTGGGAATCTACGCGACCAAGCGTATCAAACATATTTTAGATAATCATTAAAAGAGGAGGAAATATGAATAGAGTATCGGGTATTATCATCCTGGTAGTCGGCATAGTGCTGCTGGTGTACGGATTAAATGCGGCGGATTCCTTATCCTCCGGATTTTCCAAGGTTTTTGAAGGAACGCCCAGCACGAAGTCGATGATTCTTCTCATCGGCGGGGCGATTCTCACGATCATGGGTGCCGGATCTCTTTTTCGCAAGTAAACCCGGCTCCTCGCTGCATAGGAACCGTTGACACAAAGCCGCCAGTTAAAAGCTGGCGGCTTTTTCCTTTTTGTGGCTTAATGGTCTGGTTCAAATCAACCCCAGGATGAATATGAGTCAGCAACCATTAGATATTCTGATGACCGAGCACGGCATCACCAATGCACAGGTCGTCAAGGCCTCCACCGAACAGTTGAGCTTTAAGATGCTCCAAAAAGGGCGGCAGGGCGAGCGCGTTTCTCCCAAGATTCAGGAAAAAATTTTAAACGCCCTTTTACGCGTGAAGCCGGACCTGAAGGTCCGCCGCCGCGAGCTCTTTATGTACGAAGCCCCCGAAGACGTGATTGCGCAGATCAAAAACGCGATCTCATGGGTCCAAGCGAGAAAGATTTCTTATCCCGAATACGTGGACGCGCTGGACAAGGCGGGGATATTCCGCTATGCCGTGGATGTGGCCAAGCACCGCACGACGTTCTACGGAACGGGCGGCGAAGCGCATATCGAAGAGGGGCCGGCGATCAGCCAGTCCGCTCCGGGTGCGTACGATGATGTGGTCCTCAAGGCCGCGATCGCCGACGCGCAAAAAGGCGTGATCGATTATCCCGTTTTCTTAAAACGAATCTATGCGGCCGGCATCGTGGGCTATGAGGTAAACATCCGCGAGCGATACATCCGTTACAAAGGTCTCGCGCAGGCCTACAAAGAGCGCATTCCCGCGGTGGGCGAACAGCCCGCGGCTCTCGCCAAGGCAGATGCTGCGAGCCGCGCCAAAGGCGGGAAGGCCAAGGCCGCCAAAAAGAGTACCGGTAGAGCGCGTATCAAGAAAACCGGCAAGTTCGTGATCAAGCACCGCACCAAGAAAAGACAATTCATCCGCAAAAAATAAAAGCGTGCTTTATGGGTGCTTCTCCGGTTCCTAAAATTTATATCGAAAAGAGAATGGGTAAGGTCGTGACCGTGATCGCAGGGCTTCACACCTACGGCGCCACGCGCCTCAACACGATCGCCAAAGAACTGAAGACCTCTCTGGGTGCCGGTGGAACCGTGAAGAACGGTGTCATTGAGATCCAGGGCGACAAGGTCGAACCCATCAAATCCTGGTTCATAGAATACCTTCAAAAGTGATGTTTGCCCGTCTCGCGGGCGCTAAACTTTTATTTTTAAGAGCTATCTATCCGACCCGAATAGGCGTATCATAGAGTCACATTCAGCCCACCAAAGGACAAGTTGGACCGACCCTATGGCAAACAAAAAGATCGCTACTTCCTATAAAGGCCGCAGATGCAAATACGAGGCCTGTGTGCGCGTCCTCAGCATCTATAACCATAACGTCTACTGCAACATCCACGTCAATAAAATGTCGCTGGAATCCCTCTGGAAAGACATCAAGAAGCCGAAAATCGCCTAACTTTTTAAGGCGTAATTCAATATATTTGAGTAATAACAGCGATTCGTTGAATCCTGTCTAATTATTAAGGTATACTTATCGCTATTCCTATCATTTAGGCCCCCGTCTGTCTTACACAGGAGGAATCGGTATGACGTCTTTGTTCCATGGCAAAGCAGTGATTCTCAGCGGTTTTATTCTCTGTGCTCTCAGCAATCCGGCTTTGGCCGATACGGGGCTCATCCCAGCCTCCCAGGAGACAGCGTCCTCCGGCAGCAGTGCCCAGCGCACTGCGGACGCGAATCAACAGAATAACTCCCTTATTCGGAACAGACAGGAGGCGGCGGACTTAAGCGGGCAGGTTTCGGCCATGTCGGTGATGACGGACAGCCGAGGGCATTTGCCCGGAGATGTGGATCTGGACGGAGATGTGGACCTCGCCGATTATCAGATCCTGATCGCCAATATTCATACCGATAAAAATCTTCATCAGGAAGCCGATGTGAATGACGACGGTAAAATAGATTTTTATGATTTCCGGCTATTAAAAACAAATTTTGGAAAGTCATTGGACCCGAATCAGCTGCCGTTGGAAAAAATAGCCGCTATTTCAGGCGCGAGTAACCTGATTTACGGAACCTTTACGGGTTTGGCCGTTGTGGGGGATTATCTTCTGGCCACCAACGCATTGGACGGGGGAAGTCCTTCCGAAGGATCCATCACTCTCATCAACGCCAATCCGTTGAGCCCGGATTATCTACAACGCAATACAGATATCTTTTTCCGCAATCCGGCAAGTCAGCAGACGGGATCGATGTTTGGTTTCCAAATCACGGGATTTGGAAATAATTTTTTTATCAGTGCGCCCTCGGAAGATTTTGGAGCTTCGCAAAATAGAGGAGCGGTGTATCTTTTTAATCCGCTCTCCAGCCAGCCGGTACATAAATTCATCAGCCCACTTTCTGACGGCGATTCTTTCGGTGAATCCATCGCGGTAAAGGATAACTTATTATTCGTGGGTGAAAAATACGTGTCCCACAACGGTCAGACCAATACCGGGGCGGTGCATGTATTCAACGCCGACATCAATAGCCCCGGTTTCGGAAGTCTTATTCGCACGATTTATAACAATGCCGCCGGTCAAAATACGCAATATTATTTTGGCGAGTCCATTGCGATTGTCGGGAACTATCTTGTTAGCACGACGGTGGATTATTCCCAGAACTCTAACGGAAATCTCACCATTAAACTCGTTGATTTGAGCAACCCCAATATTATTATCGATATACCCAACGTCCCATTGTCGGATGATACGATTGGCCTTGGAAGCAACAGCGGAGCGCTTCAGATTACGGGTGTGGGCAAGGACATCGTGGTTTCCTATGGGCTTAGCGACGCACTCGGCGTGAATAACGGTCTTGCGCATTTAATCGATACGACACCAGGCAGTGCAACGTTTGGACAAATCCTGACGACATTCAAGCCGCCCGTGGATGCTCCCTCGGGTATGGGATTCGGCGCCTCATTAGCGGTGATGGGATCGAAGGTTGTGATTAGCGGTTCGAAGGGGGATACATTTGTATTTGAGGCCAATCGCTCAAGTCAGCACTTTGGCGATCTCGTTCAATCCATTTACGTGGACCCCCGAAGACCCAATTTTGCCTTTTACTATAATCAGCTGGCAGTGAGGGGAGATCGCTTGTATATTACCGCACCCAACGCGGCCGAATTTAACGATAAGGCCAGCAACATTCACGTCTTCAAGGCCACCTCGCATTTCGGCGGAACGGGCAGTCAGAGAACGAGCGGACGTATAACGACGAAGTCCGTTTCGGGTATTTCAAAAGCACTAAGCTCTGACGAGAGTATCAATGCTCTGCGTTTGGATTCGCTTAGGAAGAAGCAGAAGATAGAAGAATTGACGTCGCAGAAAACGAAGCGGCCGGCCCGGCGCTAAATTACTTCCTTAGAGGTTCAAAGCGCGCGACTTTTTTGCCATCCACGACGACACTTTCCAAAAACATCGCCATGGGCCTGACCCATAACGCGCCCAGCTTGTTCTTATACAGTGTTTTATAGAGAACTAATTCCTCGAGAGTCTCGCTATGGCGGACGGTGCCCAGCACCTCGTAGAGATTGCCTTTGTAATGGCGGTACTTGCCCGGATGGACGCGGGCAGTGAGAAGTTTGTGGCGAGTCAAAAGAGAGCGCTACTTTTTCTTTTCGCTAAACAGGGCGTTTTGAACCCCATCCGATGTATTGGTAATATCGCGACCCACACCTTTGACCGTTTCACAGCCCGTCAAATGAATCGCAAATCCCAGAACGATCGCCAGCATAAAATATTTTTTCACGAGTAGCCCTCCCTTTGGTAAACATTATATGAATTATTTATCGACATGTCTATTTTCCCCCGCTTGAAACGTTTGCCCTGTTCGGGATTTTATGGCGTAATACTGGGATGAATCAACACGAAGTGGATGTCGCTATCGTCGGAGGAGGGCCCGCGGGAATGGTGTGCGGACTGCTCTTGGCCGAGCAGGGTGTCAAGACGCTGGTGCTCGAGAGCCATGCGAATTTTGACCGCGAATACCGCGGCGAGGTTCTGATGCCGCGTTTTCTTCAGGCGATGAAACAAGTGGGGCTCTTTAACCATTTAATGCAGTATCCCCATTTAAAACTCGACGGTTTTGAACTCTTTGTCAAAAATAAGCTCGCCGGTAAAATAGGAATCCCCGAAATCTCCAAAGAGGCACCCTTTATTCTTTGGATGCCTCAGCCCGTCATGCTGAATGCCTTTTATGACCGTGCGAAGAAGAGTCCAAATTTTGATCTCTGGTTCGGATCGGCCGTTACCGATTTAATTCATGAAGAGGGGCGAGTGGTGGGTGTGAGAACCTCCCGCAATGGCCAGCCGATGGAAGTCCGCGCCAAAATCACGGTGGGAGCCGACGGGCGATCCTCCGCGGTTCGAAATAAAGGGGGTTTTGAACTCGCGTATGAGGATCATGACTTCGATATCATTTGGTTCACGATTGAGAAACCCTCTGCCTACGGGAATATCGTCCGCGCATTTATATCGGAGCGTCATAATTATTTAGCCCTGCCCAAACAACCCAATCATATTCAAGTCGGCATCATCGTAAAGACAGGCGAGTACGCGCAGTATCGCGCGAAGGGAATAGAATCCCTGCGTCAGGAGATTCTCTCGGCGCACCCGATGCTGCACGACTTTGGCGCTACGCTAAAAGATTTCGGTCCGTTCCACGTGCTGGCCGCCGTGGCAGAACGCGTGAAAGAATGGGCCAAGGACGGCGTCCTGTTAGTGGGTGATTCTGCGCACACCTGCTC
>CAYUTV010000033.1:0-11459 GCA_964447745.1 uncultured Planctomycetia bacterium
CAAATTTTTTAACCTTGGCGTAGTACGCGGCTTCCAGGAGAAACGCGTTCATAAGGATATTGGGCGTTACCTGCGCCAGCGGTGTCGACGTCATCACCGCGGCACCCGCCGTGCTGGCCGCGCAGAGAAACACGGCGTCCATTCCCTGAACCGCCCGCAGACAATTCTCCTTCAGTGTAAGGTCGGCGTTCATGGTCTCGAGCATTGGATGACGTAACGTGATGGTGCGGCCATGTCCCAATGCGCGCACATGCGCGCCTTCGTTCAACAACCGCTCCATCACGTGCGAGCCGATGAATCCGGTAGCACCCGCCACCAATACCTTTTGATCCCGAAAAGAATGCATTATTTTTTTACATCCGCGGTTTCGGCGAAGTAGTTTTTCTTAAACAGGTATTCTTTTTCGTTTTCCAAGAACCATTTCCAGGTCTTCTCGAGACCCTCTTTCAAAGAAGTGCGCGGCTCGTAGCCCAGCCATTCCTTGGCGCGCGTGATATCCATAATGCGCTTGGGAAACCCCGAAGACTTGGACGCGTCAAACGCGTAGTTAAAAGGAATAAAGCTATTCAACGTCTCCACGAGCTCCTTGATGGTGATGCCCGTGCCGCTGCCCAAATTCACGTACTGCCCCCGCGTACCGCGAACCAGCGCCTGTATCACGCCCTGTGCCACATCCTCGCTGTAAGCAAAATCCCTGATAGCGCTGCCGTCTCCCCAGATCACCACCGGGTTCTCGCCGTGATGAATACGGCTCATCAACGACGGAATCACCATGGCGTTGTTGGGATCAAAATTGTCTCCGGGACCATAAACGTTACAGAGCCGCACCACCGCAAAATTTTCAAGGCGGTGCTGAATCTTATAGGCCTTCACCTGCAGTTCGGCCATGCGCTTGGCCCATCCTGGAAATTCGTCCATGGGCGGGCCTTCGTGACCATTCTCCTCAGCTTCCTTAAAAATTTCGGCGCTCTCGTAAGCGCCTATGGAGCTCGTATAAACAGTGCGCTTCACACCGTTCACGCGCGCGGCCTCGAGGATATTCGTGTTCATCATGAGAAGCGGCACAAAGAAGCTCGCGGGCTTTTTCTTCGTCACTTCAATGGAACCCTTGATTCCTGCGATATGAAAGAGGTCGTCTATCCCCTCGCTGATTTTCTTGCAAAAATTAAAATCGGTCAGATCCCCGTGAACGTGCTGGGCTTTGGGGTGTACTTTGATTTTATCCAAGGATACCACAACCACGCGTGCGCCCTGCTCGGCGAGAAGACGCACAATTTGACGACCCACGAGCCCCGTTCCGCCAGTAACCAGTACCGAACGATTCTTAAACATGACAAACCTCTTTCTTGCACCAATCAATGGTTTTTCTGAGCCCATCCTCAAGAGATGTCCTGGCTGTGAAGCCGAGCTTATCCGCCGCCTTCCGGTTATCAAAGGAGCGGTGGATCTGCGACTGCGGCCGCGGTTCCGTTCGCAGTACCTCGGCGTTTGGTTGGCCTCCAATAGTTTTGATGAGATCCAAAAGTTCATTGATCGTATAGCTGCGTCCAGATGCCACGTTGAACACGTCGTAGCGCTCCGTCTTGCCCAATGCCAGGAAGCAGGCCTCCACCACATCTTTGACATAAATAAAATCGCGCGTTTCGTCCCCTTTGCCGCTGATCTTCAGGGGGTTCTGTTTCTCTATCACGCGGCGGATGGTCACAGGAAGAAAATGAGCTGTCTCGGGGTCAAAGTTTCCGTGCTCTCCGTAGATCATCGAAGGCCGGAGAACAATCGTGGTCATTTTTTGTTTCAGCTTCTCCGAATACAGGCGGCACAGGACCTCTAAATAACGCGTCATCCAGCCGATGGAAAAATAAACGTCCGGCGGATCGCCCTGAAACATCTGCTCTTCCTTGAGCTTCCCTTCCGCGGAGGGATAACCGGCCGTACTGCTGAGCCATAGAAATTTTTTAACTCCGGCGTGGTAGGCCGCTTCCAGGCAATGCATGGTCATGCGCAGTGTCTGCATCGCGGGATCAATTGGGTTTTTGGACATCACCGGCGGCGGTGAAACAACACCGGCGAACATCATCACGTAATCCGCGTCCTTAAACAACGGAGGCAGCGCATGCGCGTCTGTCAAATCGGCCTGCGCATACTCGATATTAGGCGCCTGAATAAAAGGTTTCCGTTTGTGGTACACAGCCCGCACTTGAATGCCGGGCGCATTATTTAACAACTCGAGCGCATGTGTACCCACGAGACCCGTGGCACCTAGAACCAGGTAGCGCCCTTGAGGAGCGGTCACCTGCGCCGTCATACGGCAATTTCCTTCACGAGACTCTCTGCATCCAACCCGTTTTGCTTTTGAAACCATTCCCGGTCACCGTAATCCAAAAATTGTTTGTCCTTCACCGCCAAACGTCGAAGCGGGATCAGGCGCTTGTTATCCGCTAGAAGCTCGCCGACGATACTGCCGAAGCCGCCGGCCGCACTATTTTCTTCGATTGTATATAACGCCTTAGACTGATCAACCACCTCTTTCAAGAATTCTTCGGGCAGAGGCTTTACGCGGAATACGTCCACGACACCGACTAATTTACCCTGCAATTCCAGCGCAGCTGCGGCGGCCATGGCCGGACCTGTCATGTATCCCGTGGAAATAAGGTTCACGGCTTGCAAAGGTTTCAATACTTTAAACCCTTTAATCCAACGGTCATTCGCGTCGTAAAACGCCGGAAACTTACCCTTGTCGAGGCGCACATAAACAGGCCCCTTACTCTGATAGGCCAACATCGCACAAGCCGCTGCAGAGGCCGCATCGCTGGGATTGTAAATTGTGAGCTCAGGCAATGCCCGCATCACCGCGAGATCCTGAGTCCCGTGATGCGTCGGCCCGTCGAAGCCGAACGAAAAACCCGCGCCCGCACCGATGATGGTGACAGGTAATCTCATACTGCAGAGATTGATTTTGATCTGTTCAAAACAGCGCATGGTCACGAACGTGTTGATGCCATAGGTAAAAACACGCTTGCCGCAAGTCGCGAGGCCCGCCGCCACGGACATCATATTCTGCTCGGCCACGCCGATATTGATAAAGCGGTCGGGGAAATCTTCTTTGAAACGCCGAAGACTAAACGCGTCCATGTCTCCCGTCAAAAAAACTACCTGCTTGTCTTTTTTGCCGAGATCGTACACGGTGTCAAAAAAAGCGTCGCGAACATCCACATCCGTTAACTTCGACAAAATTATTCTCCGTTCAGTTCTTTGCGAGCCGATTCCAATTCTTTGGCATTGGGCACGGAATGATGCCATTTAACCCCGTTTTCCATAAACGAGATACCCTTCCCCTTGATCGTGTTGGCAACAATCATGACCGGCTTGTCAGAGAGACGCGCCGCTTCCAATGCACCAACTATTTCTTCGAATGAATGTCCGTCGATTTCATACGCGTTCCACCCAAACAATTGCATTTTTTCCTTAAAATTACCGAAAACTTCTTCGTCATCGAGTACCTCCGTGACCGAGAGCCGGTTCCGGTCGATAATCGCAACGACATTATTCAGTCCGTGCTTGGACGCGAACATCACCGCTTCCCAAACGGAGCCCTCGTAACATTCGGCATCACCCATTAGCACGTAATTCTTAAACTTTTTTGCGTCCAAGCGTGCAGCCAACGCCATCCCGCAGGCAATGCCTAATGCGTGACCTAGAGAACCCGTGTTGTATTCCGCTCCGGGCACGGTCAAATCCAACTGTCCGCCGAGACTCCCCCCGCTGATCCCGTACTCGTCGTAACGCTTTTTGGGCAGTGCGCCCTGATCGAGCAAAATGGCGAAAAGGGCCAAGCACGCGTGGCCCTTGCTCAAAATAAAACGGTCGCGGTCCGGGTCCTTTGGGTTTTGGGGATTTACATTCAGAATCCCGCCGTAGTACATCGCGACAAGAATGTCCGTGCACGAGTATGTGCCTCCGATGTGCCCCTTGCCGGTTCTCGCGATCGCCTCAAGAACCTCACGTCGAACCCAGGCTGACTTTTGTTTGAGTGTTTGCACATCACACGCGGGCATGTTGATTCCTTTGGCGGCAGTTAAATATTTGCACCGAATAACCTCGAGCCACCCGGCGGCGGTTGAATTCAAGTTCGTTCTCAAACGAGTGCGCCGGGATTTCCAGCTCGACCTCCGTCATCCGCTCAGCCATCGGTTCGGGTTTCGCGCCCTGGCACAACGCCTCGAAATAGTCGTACACCGAATGCTTGAAATCATACGTCGTCTTTTCCGGTTTCCAAACGGGCATGCGCATCTTTTGATATGTCATCACTTCTTCTAAAATCTCGGTATTGAACGCAATATT
The DNA here is from genome assembly GCA_964447745.1 of uncultured Planctomycetia bacterium. Taxonomy (GTDB): domain Bacteria; phylum Omnitrophota; class Gorgyraeia; order 2-02-FULL-51-18; family 2-02-FULL-51-18; genus CAYUTV01. The sequence goes on from CAYUTV010000033.1 coordinate 4,342, forward strand.
TTTCTTTCGACCGAAGAGATGCGTGAGTTCCCTCACTTCCTCATAAAAATCATCCATGCGGCCCAGCACCAGAAACAACATCGCTTCGTGGGGCGTGAAATAAACGCCGTTGGACCCTTCGACTGTACTGACACTCGACACGCCGTTCATGATCTTATCGCGCTGTAAATGCAGGTGGCCAAACGCGCTCTCCAGCACGGGATACTTACCCGGAGACGCCTGCGTTTCCTGATAAAGGAACTCGATGTAATCCAACGCCTTCACCTTGTAGTCCTGCATCAAATAGATCATTAGAAAGAAAAGACTGCGCAAATTGTAAAAACCCATCAACGCAAATGCGAGCACATAGGCCTTTTTCCACTCCGCGTTGGACATCGTTGACGTTCCCACGACGATCACTTCTTCACCGAAGCGCTCGTATTTGAAGATACGTCTGTTAAGACCCACGGAGCAGGTGCGCGTTTCCAGCTTATACTTGGCCATATACTCCGGCCGAGACATTTCCGTGTTTTCTAAGATTGTGCAGATATAAACAGCCAACTGATCCTCGAGATACGGAGTCAGCGTCCGGTTGAGTCCGTCGATAAAACTCTCATAGGTTTCCTCGGGTAACGGCAAAATAAATTCCGTGTACGTCGGCAGGTGCTTGCCGTGGAAATAACGCTTTAAGTCCGTGAGTTCCTCGAATCGGATATTGCGCCGCTTGATCGCATCCAATACTTTTACATTCAAAGACTGCAGGGACAGCGTCACGTTGATATTCACGCCGCCGCTTTTAAAAATATTCGCGAGATCCACGATGTTGGAATGGCTGTTCTTCGTCCAATTCGTCACAAACTGCGTGGGAAACCCGTGGGCCTTGGTCAACTTCACCAAATGCTTGGCCAATTCCACGTCCCTTTCAAAAAAGATGCCGAAATTCGCGTCCGTGTTGTAAATGTAGTCCAACTTTTTGGCGCTGATCCAATCAAGCTCCTTCATCAGGCGATCCATGTTGAGTTTGGAGACCTTGCTCACCGTGGGGTCTCCCCATGCGCAAAACGTGCAGCCGAACGGACAACCGCGGTTGGATTCCCAGAGAGCCCCATACAAAGTCGATTTATATCGTTCATACACCTCGTCAAAAATCCCGTTCAAATAAGGCGACGGGATAATCGAGAAATCTTCGATGCGGTCGCGCTTGGGAGTGCGGATATACTCGTCATTCGCAGGACTCGGAATACGGTAGGACAATCCTTTGACGTGAGAAAAATCACGCGAAGGGATATCCGAGGCCAGAAGCTCGGCGAACGTGAGCTCTCCCTCTCCGTGAATCAGGACATCGATGAACGGGTAATCCTTGAAAAACTTTTCTATGCGGTCGGGATAGCTGGGCACACTGTAGCCACCGAATACGATTAATGCCTCGGGAAACTTCTGCTTACAAAGCTTGGCCGCTTGAACCGTGCCGAGCGCATTCCAGCAGTAGCAAGAAAAACCGATCACACACGGGGACTCGAGCTTGTCTACAAGCTCCTCGATAGATTCCTCCAGCATGTGGATTTCAAAAGAATATTTGGCAGCTATCTCGGGAATGCTTTGCGCATACGAGGAGAGGAGGCCCGCCGCCAAAGGAATGAGGTTGCGCGTCGTGCCGGTTCCCAGATCAATGAGATATACTTTTTCTTTCAAGGTTAGTTCCCGTGAACCGCTTCTATAAGAGAAGGGTCTTCGATGGGCTTCACAATTTTTTGTTGGCTGTCACAGATCACTTCCACAAACACAGGCCCGCTGTGCGCGCAAATCCGGCGTACCTTCTCGTCGATCTCTTCGTGGCGTGCGATGCATTCGTAAGGCAAATCAAATGCCTCAGCGATTTTTTTGAGGTTCAGCCCTTCCGCGCCGGTCTGATCATCGGAACCGATGCGGCGTCCTTCAAAAAAACCATCCTGCCAGTTGCGCATGGAAAGATATCCGCCGTTATTGATGACAAATAATTTGAGATTCAACTTGTAATAAGACATGGTCTTCAATTCTTGAATATTCAGTTCAAGCGACCCGTCTCCGGTCACGGCGAGGATCTGTGCGTTCTTGTCGGCGATGCTGGCGCCGATCGCAAGCGGGATACTGAGACCCATCGCGGCAAATGTGCCCGAAGTCACTTCCCTCTGCCCTTTTTCAAAACGGTACACCTGCCCGCCGACATAATAATTGGAACCCGCATCGGTGGTGAAAATATGCTTCTCGTTCGAAAGCGCGTCCAGCCGGGACATAAAATAATAAAGGTCAATAGGGTTTCTTTTTTGTTCCGGCAATACCATGGGGTGAGCGTCTTTGAGTTGGGTGCATTCCTTAAGCCAAGCGGACCAGTCCGGTCTTTTTTGCGCGGCGATTTTCTTCAGAAGGGAATCAAGGGCCTTTTTCAAATCCGATTGGACCGCGATATCGAGACGTACACCGGGCTTCTTCAGCTCCGCCGCGTCTATGTCGATCATCGCGACTTTGGCCTCGCGATCAAACGCATCGAACTGGATCCCGGCAAACTGCACCGTCAGACGGCTCCCGAGCGCCACCACGACATCGGCCCGCTTCATCGCGAGCTTGCAGTACTTGGTGCCTTTAAGACCGCCATGTCCGAGATTATTCGGATGCGAAAAAGGTAAAATATCCTGGCCCAAGCGCGAAAACATCACCGGTACGTTCAACAACTCGACCAATTTTTTAAATTCCGGAATGGCTCCGCTTTGACGCACACCCTGCCCTGCAACAATCAGCGGCCTTTTGGCATGCAGAAGGAGCTCGACCAGCCGTGAGAGCTCGGTCTCACTATCCGAGGATTGATTCTCCACCGGCGGAACGAACGGCTTCAAATTATTTTCATCGATCATCGCGTACTGGATATCCATCGGCACGTCGATCCACACAGGACCCGGGCGGCCATTTAACGCGAGATACGCCGCTTTTTCCAGGTGATACCGAATCGATTCGGGTTCATTGATCATGACGGCATACTTGGTGAGCGGGGTCACGATCGGAATGATATTGATTTCAGCCGTGCCGAAACTACGCAGACCCGGGATACCAGCATTGAGTGACGTGTGGCTTCTCTGTACCTGTCCCGACAGAATCATCACGGGCGCGGAATCCACCCATGCCTCGGCGAGCCCGGGAATAGCATTGGTGTAGCCCGGGCCGCTCGTCAGACACACGGCGCCCAGAGAACCCTTGATGCGCGCGTAGGCCTCGGCCATCATCGGCGCGGCGGCCTCATTGCGTGCGCAGTAATACTTGAGCTCCGGCTGCAGGGTGAACGCGTCGTTCAAATACATGGCGCCGTTGCCGGTTAAAACAAAGATATCTTTGACGCCGCGACTCACAAGAAACCTTGCGATGTAATCGGCGACGCGAATCATGAAGCGGCCTTCGTCTTCGCCGATACGCGCTCAAGCGTTTCGGCTATTTTGGCGAGAGCTTCGGCAATTTTTTGTTGTCGGAGAGTCGCGTAACAAAGACGCACGTATCCTTCTCCGTATTCACCAAAGGCGGTGCCCGGCAAAAGCGCCACCCCGGCTTTTTCCAGCATCAAATCCGCGAATTGATCCGACGTCATGCCTGTACCGCGAATATTCGGGAACACATAAAACGCACCGCCTGGTCTCAAGCAAGTAACTCCGGGCAACTGGTTCAGCGCATCCACCAGAAAATCACGGCGTTTCTTCAGCTGCGTCATCATGCCCTTCATGTCTTTGAAGCTATCGTCTTCCAGCGCGGCGAGACCCGCGGCCTGAACAAACGGCGGCATGCAAGAGAAAACGGTTTGCATGAGAAGTGCCATTTTCTCGATCACCTCTTCCGGGCCGAGGACGTAGCCCAAGCGGAAACCCGACATCGCGTGCGATTTGGAAAAACTATTAAGAAGAAAAGTTCTTTCGCGGCACTGATCGAGATACGACGGAGAGATGTATTCCAACTTTTCAAAAATCATCTCGCGGTATACTTCGTCGCTCAAGAGATAAATATCCTTTTCCTTGCAGATCAGCGCGATCTTTTCGGTTTCGGCGGGCGTCAGGAGCGATCCCGTAGGATTCTGCGGCGAGTTGATGATCAATAGCCGCGTCTTAGACGTGATACGATCAAGAATATCTTTGGGGTTCATGCGAAACGCGTTCTCTTCGCGTAAAGGCACGCGTACGACTTTGGCGCCGATAAACTCGGCCGCCGAGTAATACGTGGAAAAACCCGGATCCGGCATCAGCACTTCTTCACCTGGGTTCACAACGCAGCGCATCAGGAAATAAATCACCGCGTTCGCCGGAATGACGAGCACCTGACGGCTCGAAGGCCTGAACCCAAGGGTCTTTTCAGAATATGCGATGATCGCGTCTTTTAGTTCTTTGCTACCGGAGGATTCGGCGTAGTGGGTCTTACCTTGAAGCAGGGCGTCGACCGTGGCCTGAATAACGGGGGTCGGAGTCTTAAAACCGGGATCGCCGATTTCAAAGTGATAGATGGTTCGGCCTTGCCTCTCAAGCTCTCCCGCCTTTTGGAGCAGCTTGAACATCGGTTGGCCGCCAATAAGATGCGCCGCTTGCGCTAGCGATTTCATAGAATTTTCATCAAGTTTATTTAGGAATTATGATATTACAAAGGGACCTAAATTACGAGGTTTATTTGGCTGTTTTCAGCCGGAATGCTTGTCATAAACATAGGCGGGGATTGGTTTTTCCCAACCATTTGCGATCACCCATGCCCAATAGCGCATGGCACCCACAATCAGTTCAAATTCTTTGCCGTCCTGCCCCTTAAGACGCAGAAGTTGCACGGGCTTCAGAAATTCCCCGCTCTGTATCTCCTTGGCCAAATCTTTGGGCGACGGCGCGAATCCCAGCCGGTTCTCCTTCGCCTCTTCGAGCGTCTTGTACACAGAGTGATTGTAATTCTCGCTCGATGCGACGCGAATGCGGTTCGTTGGGATGAGATCATAATGAACGGGAAAAGCTTCGTTGATGCTCCGGATATCGTCGGACTTCAGCGCTATTGCGGGCGCTTCGGAATTCTCTATCAAATGGTCTTTCCTAGTCGTCCGCACCAAAGGAATCAACCCAGCGCTTTTAATGATCCAACTTAAAATTAGCTGTTCCTTGGTTTTCTTGTAAGCGGCCGCGGTTTTTTCCAGAAATACGATTTTTTCTTTGGGGATAAACGAAAACTTCTGGGGATTGATCGGACTATAGGCAATGATGCGAATGCCACGGGAACGGCAATAGGCCAGCGTGCCGTCCGTTTCGATCAGGCGTTCAAACAGGTTGTACTCCGTTTGAAATGAACTGATGCGCATAGAACCTAGGGCCTTTTCGGCTTCCTGCAGGGATTTTTTAGAAAAGTTACAAAGTCCAATCGCTTTTATTTTCCCGGAACTCAGAAGTTTCGAAAAGGCGTGCAACGTTTCCTCAAGAGGAATCGCGGGGTTCGGCCAATGAATCTGATAGAGATCCAACGAGTCGATCCCGAGGCGCCGTAAACTCTGCTCGGCCGAACTCAATACCCGGTCATAGGAAAGATTTTCTGGCGACGCTTTGGAGGCGACGACGACCTTGTCCCTTCGTCCCGCGATGGCTTTGCCGACGAGTTCCTCGGACAGGCCTTTGCCGTAGGACTCCGCCGTGTCGATGAATGTCATGCCTCGGTCGATACCCTCGCGGAGAAGCGCGATCTTTTCGGATTCGCTTAGAGGACTGTCAAAAAATAGATGGCCCGCGCCTTGCGCAATGGCAGGAAACTGCGGCATTATTCCAGGATAAAGTAGGACGTACGAGAAACTTTGGAAAAACGGCGGAGTTTGATATTCGAAAGCCCGAACACTTCTTGAAGGGCCAGCGTCTCACCCGGAGAGTCGGGATCGTTCAGCTCGTCGAATGCCAGCACACTCCCCTTCACGAGGCGCGGCCGTATCGCTTCGAGACATTTCTTGGTCGGTTCGTAAATATCAAAATCAAAATAGGCCAGCGCGATGATGGTCTGCGGCTCTTCTTTTAAATATTTCTCTATCTCGACGGAAGCGTCGCCTTTGCGGATATCGTACTTCTTGATATGCGACAGAGGGTTTACCTCTTCGTGCAGCGCGAGAACCTCAGATAGGTATTTCTCGTAATTCTTGGAAACGGCGAGCGTACCCGGCGACATCATCTCGGACTTGCCGTCTTTTTTGGAAACAGAGGGAAAACCCGTGAACGTATCGAAGCCGATGATCTTGCGATGGCGGTTGAAAGGGTCGTGAATTCCCCGCAGCGCCGAGAATAACGCGAGGTTCTGCCCCCATCGCGTGCCGAATTCCATCACTACGCCCTGCACCTCGACGATCTGCCGAAACAGAAAATCCATGAACAGAATACGTGCGAGGTTTTTGGATTCCATGAACAGTCCGAGGTTGGCCAAGAGCTGGTCGTCCGGGATCGGGCAGTTTTTTAAATACTCCACCATCTTTTTGCGGCTGGACTTTTCCCCCGCGCTGAAATACTTGCCAATCATCACGTCATCCGTTTTTGACATACACTCCCCCGGGAACTTTTTTAAAACCGGCCGCTGTTTTAGGTCTGAAGAATTCGGACAAAATAGTCGTCAGTTCCACCCACCCATGATACACAATGCTTCTCTTTGTTGTCCCGCCGATTCTTTTGGGTTCATCGGCGGCAATCTCACACACTTTAAGATGATTCTGCGTGCAGCGAATGCACAGCACCGTGTCGATCGCGGTCGTTAAATCAATATTCAGCTCATTCAAGAGTGAGATCCGGTATCCGCGGTAAAATCCCAATACATCCGTATACTTGGCGCCGAACAACACATTCACCATCGTGGTAAAAAGCCAGTTGCCGAATCCTGATACCGGACTGTCGTCCTGGCTTTTGGCGCCGTTGAGATAACGCGATGCGATCACCATGTCGTAACCTTCTCTCAACTTGGCGACAATCTCAGGCAGCTTTTCCGGAATCATATTGTTATCGGGAGAATAGGTGATCACACAATCCGAACGCAACGCTTCAAAGCCCTCGCGCAAACCATTGATGGCACCCTTCTCTTTTTGAACAAGGACGTTCAGTCCCAAAGAGCGGCAATACTCCACTGAGCCGTCGGTGGAT
>CAYUTV010000034.1:0-11271 GCA_964447745.1 uncultured Planctomycetia bacterium
TCAAGGGGCGTTGGGAATCCTCGCTTCTGGGATCCGTTCGGTCTTCGGCGATGGCGTGTCTTAGAAAATAAATTTCCATGCACGAATCTTACCGCAATTTTACCCGGACGAATACAAAAATTATTATTTTTATGCCGACTGCTCCAGCTGGCGCCGGGCCTGGGCAATCATGCGCAAGAGATAGAGATAATCCAACGGAGCTGCCGGAGGTAGATAGATGATTTCGGCGAAGCGAAGTTCGGCCTTCAATAGACTTAGCGCACCCGTCTCCAGCATACCAATCGTCGTCTCGGCCTTTTCGTCGAGAGAGTAAACAAGAATCTTTTTGAATTCTGAAGTCTCGGTGTCCCCTTGGCTCAATACACCCGCCTTAGGCATCAGGAGAAGCGCATCCGCCGAGACCGCAGAGAGGTCACGCGTCAGCCGTAGTACTTCCTCCAGCGTTTCTGCGGCGGGTTGAATTAAAATGTTGTTTCCGAACGCAGCAGCCGCTGGGTACTGCGCCAATAGCTCATCCTTGGTCAGCGCGCGCCTCACGAGCAATACATGATCAAAGAGCCGATGCGCCTTGCGGTCGAGGTGTTCCATGCGTAGCGCAAAACCCTCGGGATCTTTGGCAAACACGTCTAAATCGGTCACTACAACTTTTCTCTCGGTGACCGATGCGGAGGGCATCCCGCTCAAGTCGACGGTGAAGCTGGGATCGGACAATGCCAGACGCGTTTTGAATTGTCTCGTCAGTGCTTGCGAAAACCGGCTCATCGATTCCGGGCTCAGGATCTTGCGGCGAATGGAGGCGACCGCGGATGTCAGCCACTTGTTCTGCCGGACCGTGGAGACGCCATATAACAATAATTCGGAAATCCTTGCATCCGCGAACTCGGCGAGCTTTTCCTCGTCAGTATCCGCTTCCGCTTGTAAAAACGCGCTGCCCGCCACAACCGCGATCTCTCTGGGAGCCGCCTCCGGGAACTGCCTTTCCAGGCGTCTCAGAACTTCAATAGACTCTTCGGTACTCAGAGCCGGCGCATCCGGTAGAAATAAAGTTTTAAAAAGAGGCCAGACGGTCTCGAGGCGCTCGGTATCCTGGGCCTGTAAAAGTTTTAGCAGCTGAAATTTAACGCCTGCGTCTGCGATTGAGGAGGCGTCAAGAACGACTTTGACGCCTTGGTCTTGAAGCGTTTGAATGGCACCCGTCACATCCGCTCCGCGCTCGATGAACACGGGTTCAAAACGATGCGCGGATTCGCCTAAGCGCTGGGCGAGCAGTTGCCCGGCACTTTCCTTCGAGAACTCACCGTCGTCCGTGATCACGCCGATTTTCAACGGCGATAAACTCAACCGGGCGCCATCAATGGGAAGCTCCGTCGGGTATTTCATGGAGACCACTTCGGTCGCAAAACGGTGCGAGTTTGGAGGTAATAATACGGGGCTCGCGCCGAAACGGTAAACGATGGAGCGATTCATCGTTTTTCCTAACAGAATGACTCCATGTCTTTGATAACCGTCCCAGATAGACTCAATTTCACGAACTCCCAGACGGTCACCCGTAAGTTCCGGCGTGTAGACCGCATTCAATCGAAACGCATCGTTCTCCTTCGGCAAGCCTTCGTCAAATACCTCGATACGGTTTACGTAGGAGCGGTTCTCGGAGCGTAGCATCGACATATAGATTTTTGCGTGAGGATTCAATTGATTCCCGTGAACAAACGCGTTTTTTAAAAGTTCGTTCAAGGCATTCGCAGTCGCTCCGACATTCGCTACCCCGTTAAAAAGAAGGTCTTGTTTCACAGCTTCGGAAAACGTGACAAATTTTTGCGCGATGCGCTCATAAAGTGTTTGATCTTCTTCGGGCGACAGACGGCTGATATCAATCCGCACAAGATACCCGTTGGTCAAGCGTTCAACCACGGTACTGATGAATCCGTCCGTCAAAGGCCGCGATAGATCGACCGTGAGAGGTGTCTCGGTGGTATGCGCCGAACGATTCGCTGTTTTCGCGGCGGAAGCGGACTGCGAGAGGCGCGCGCCCTTTTTATCATCACGCGGAGCGCGCGGTCGGAGTGTAGCCGTCACGCGCTGCGGTTCAGAGGGAGCGGGCGTTGCCGCGCGGGGCTCAACCGATTTTTTGGCATCCGCGGATTTGCGCGATTTTCCCGAATCCGATTGGCCGGATTTAGACGGCTTCTTCGTTTCGCCCTTAAATTGATACGCCAGCCGCGATAGCAGCAGAACCCCGAAAATCGACGCCCCCAGAACACGGATGACCCAACTATGGGCAAATTCGTGAACCGCCATGATGTGGATCGCGGGATCATTTTCTGCCACATATTTGGAATAGGCGGGTTCATCGACCGTTTTAAGAATCGGGAGCAGCGTGTAGAGATACCGCCCGGATTCGCCGTGGACATAGGCGTCGTTCAATTCTCTCAAGAGTGTTTGCTTAATGAAAACATCCCCCGTATGCGCGCCCGCAAGGATACGCAGGGCTTCCTCCGCGGCTTCCGTTTCCGGACCCCGGTCGCTATACGGCAGAATCATCTGACTCAACTCCGCGTCATGATCCAACCGCTTGAGATACTGCACCACAATGTCAAACGCCCCGGGGGAATTCAGCGTCAACACTCCCTCCAGCGCCGAAAGACGGATCGCCGCACTCTCCTTAGAAGATAAGAGCGCGTGTCTCAACTCTTCCACCGCCACCCTCTCTTCAGTATCCGGCCAAATCGCCGTCAAACTCTCCGCCCGAGTCCCGCTGCTATGCCCTTCGTTTAATATCAAATCAAGTAGATAAAGCGCTTTTTGGTCATTCCCCAGCGTCGTCAACGCCGACACGGCCTGAGCCCGGGGAAAAACGTCGGCGTCCGACGTTTGGTTTGCCAGAACGCGAACCAAGCGGACGAGTTTGGGATCGCGCGCGTTGGCACTATTGATCACTCTAAAATTGGCCGCCGCTTGTGCCGCTTCGCGCCGGACTCTCGGATTCGCGTCCTCCATGAGGTCAAGGAGCAAAGGCATGTAATGCGGATTGCCCGTTTCACCCAACGCCCGCGCGACATTCGCGCGCGTTTGCTCGTCGGAACTCACCACCAGGCGGTCTATTTGAGCACTGTATCCCGTTCTGACAGCCGCACGAAGCGTTTCCGCATTGGCGCCGGAAGACTGATTGTGCATGGATCTGATTTCGTCGATCTCGGTCCGTTTCAACGTATTGTCGGGATGCTCATAAAGATAGCGCTTGCGGTTAATATTCCACGCGATGTCCTTGGGAGATACGGGTTCATAGAGTACCGACGCTTGATAACCGTAACTTTGAAGAAGAAAATAATCCAACGACGGCTGCGTATAACCCAGCGCAGCGTAATGTGTTTTGTGGTAGTCAATTAGCGGTTGGCGTGCCGGTTCGCCCAGAAGCCGCAACGCCACAAAGATCGCTTCTCTACGCTCAAGGTAAAGCTCAAGGACCGGGTGATTCTGCCGCTGTGCCCGCGGATAGTCCTGATCCAGGCGTTCCAACGCGGTGATTAGCGGTGTAACGAGACGCGCGTCATGGCGATAGTGGTGCGCCAGGAAATGGATGAGTTTGATTTGGTACTTACGCTCAACCTTGGGGTCGTTGATCAACCCGAAGAGCTCCACCATGATTTCCTGGTTCATGGTTTCTTTTTTTGTCTTGCGGCTGTCATCCTCGAACTTTTCGGCGCGTTGATAATTCTCGACTTCGCTCTTCGTGACGACGAGACCTAATTTCGGCTTGATAAATCTGGGATCCCCCCGGTACGTGCCCGTCAGATCATGGAACCTCACGGCCAGACCTGATTCGAAAATTTCCCATTCGTGTTTTTGCCGCGTCTGCAAGGCGCGAATGACTTTGTCGATTTGAGGATCGCCGCGCAGCTCACTTCCTTTTATCATGGCCTCTTCTTTATCGGTGGCCGCGGCGGATCCTCTTTCCCACATCGCCCACGTAGGTCCAAAGGGATCCGCGGAAATGTTTCCTCCCACGTCTTGAGTTTCGCGGGAGATTGTTGGATTCAGCGATAAATCCGCATAGGGTTTATCTGAAAAAACCTGTTTAAAATGATAAAAGAGTGCCGTGGCCAACAGCACGAGCGTTAGCCCGGCAGAAAATACAACGCTTTTGATCAATTGCGGGACGAGGCGCGCGCCGTCCACACTCGATTGAGGCTTCATGGAGTAAATCAAGAATGCCGATACTGTCACCGTCGCGGTTGACAGCATCACGTCCTGACTGACCAGGGCGTATCCAAGAAACGGGAGCGCGAATCCCGCAGCCATTGATTTTAAGTATAGAGGGACTTGGATCGCGGGTCTCTTTTGCGCGACGTACGCCACCGAAGACACCATCGCCACGGGAGCGGTCACAATCAGGAATTGAAGCGCTCCTATCAAAAAGGCCATCCAGCTTTTCTCTTCGTCTTTCTGAGAAAGAGGAACCGCGACACTCTGGGTGGTCATCGGAACAATCGGCATGTGCAAAGGCAGTTCTTCGAGAATCGCCTCGAGAGGCGCTTCAAAAACCACAGAGCCCCCCGATGAACTCTTCACGACTTCCACCGGCGGAAGAATGATCTCTGAGGATCCTGCGCTCGTTGAGGTATACCCTCCTCCTCCGCCCGCGTCACCGCCGGCTTCCGGTGCGGCGGATGCGACTTCTTCCTGCGTTGACGCAAAAGGTTGGGCCGCTAAATCGGATTCATTACTCTCTTCGGACTTTTCCGAATCCGGTACCTTGATATTGCCTATCACGAGGACGTGCGGATCGGGTGAAAATTCCGGCGTCTTGCTCACCGTTTCCACCTGAATTCTATATTCACCCGCCGGCAGAATGTTTGCCACGTTCAACACGATCTCGACTTCCGATTGAGTCTCTTCCAAAGCGAGTTTTTCCAATTCAGCGGCTGAGATCTCAGCCAGAACGATCGGTGCGCCGTCCGCATCCAGCGAAACCGCGGAAAAACGCAGAAATATCTTATCTTTTAAATCTTCATAACGCTCTTCGCCTAAAAATTCTTTTAACTGCTCCACCCAATCCATGATTGCTTCCTTGTCAATGCGGATAGTGAGACTCTTCGAATCTGCGTCATAGACCACTTCAAAATCGGAAGCCCTTAGAGTGCTCTGAAACACTCTTTGCTCTCCCGATTCTTCAGAAAAGAATGCGTCCACCGCTGCGGCCCTCGACGGCGAGGCCTGCGGTGCAAGTGCCGAATCCCTATCGCCCAGCTTCTCGGGCATCATGACGGGCCTTGAGGGAAATTCCTCCGCGAAGGCGGCATCCGCAGCCGAGGTCCATACGGCATCCACGGTATCCACCGCCGCATAAAAGAGAAGACGCTCTTCCAGACTTTCGTAACTCAGGGTCCTCGTGCCGGCCAAACGCGCACCCGCGACCGCAAACAGGGGTTCCTTGAGTTTTGCCTGAAAGTCTTTGCTAATATCCGCCAATGTCACGATCACGTCTTCGGAACTCCCGGCGAATGAAATTCTCAACACTTCGTCGCCATCTTCTTCGACCACGCGCGCGATCACCGTCGCGTCGTCGCTGATATAAAATTTTCCGGAGGCATCTTCAGCGGCCGTTAATCCGGGGAGATCCGGAGATGCGATGTTGATAAGATCCACGGTCATCGAATCCTTCGTGACAAATATTTCCACCGAAGGCACATCCTCTTCGCCCGCGTCTTCGCGCGTTTTCATGGTCGTCACCCCCGGGAAATCGGCACCCACGGGGTGCTCCGTGGACTGGATCAGGGCTCCGTTGGCGGTGCTCCCCGGCACCCATATTTTTTCGATATGCAGGGCTTTTACGATCCTCTCTCCCAACCAGTCTCCCAAGACGGCCTTTACCAACTCGGCGGTGGACTCAGACACGATAACCGCGCGGCGGTGACCTACGACAAATTCAGTCACCAAGCCGTCGCTAAGATCGATCAGACGCCTGTTAATCCAATGAAGCGTGGTACGGCTCATCCGGCCGTCGTAGCGGGCGCGCAGTCCCGACATGGCGTCGGATAAAACCAATTCGGGCTCGCGCGGGTCAAGCGTTCCTTTTGATTTCGAGAAAACGGACCCTTCGCGTACCGTCACATGCGCTTGGGGATGCCCGGCATTGAAATGAATGCCTCCGATCTGCGCGTGTACCATGGCCGCAGATTTGGCGTCGTCGGCCTCTTCCAGGCCCATGCGCTCATCGGGAATACGGTGCAAGGTTACCGTGCCTCGGTGCGAGCGCATATGAAACCGGTGCAGCGCCTCCTTAATAAAATCCGCGGAATAAACAATGGGGCTGAGCCACCCCGGTGCATTGGAAAAAATGGTCGCGTTGTAACGCTCGAGAATTCTTGCGATGTAATCACGTTCGATATGGACCTCGATGCGCGGATTCAAACGGTCAAACAGCGGTCTGCCCTGTCTCCAGCGAATCGCCAGAGTCCATAACCAAGTCCCGCTCAAGAACAAGGCCGCGTCAAGAACGCTGGCGACCAAATGTCCCACAAACCCGCTGATTAACACGTGAAACACGGGCATACCGAAGATCGTCGCCACGAGCGCGACGTACGCCAGTGAATGAAGCGCAAAAGCCGTTTGCGACTCCGTAAGATTTTGAGCCCGGTGTTCGGCTTCCTCGTTGATACGGTCAGTGTCCTCGGTCTGAACCGACAGGCCGCTCGCATCGAATCCGACGCGCCGCGGAATCTCAACCGCATAAGACACGTGCTGGAATTCTCTGAATATCCTTAGATCCTTGCGGTTCAATCCGCCGTTCATGCCGAACGCCTTGATCGTCCGGTCTTGGTTAAAATCAATGAGTCCTTCGGTCATCCCCAGGAGCATCTCGGTTAAAACCGCCTGAGTGGCGGCCGTGACCACGGTTGAGGCCTCGGTACGGCGCCGGCCGTTCGTGCCGTCACTGGAAAAATTACTTAGGTTCAAAAAAGTTGTCGGTAAAACGGGTTCTTCAAGCCCGTACTTCTGCCCGAGGATCTGACTGAGCGCATTGAAACGCTTCTGCGTCACGCCGATGACGTACCCCGGCTTTTGCGTCTTGATGGCTTTGCGTGTGACGGCGAGCGTTGACTGCGTTTGTGCGGAATTCGTGATACCGATAAATACGGTATTGGAGTCCACCTGCGGGCTGTCGTACCCTTTTTCCTTTTTCTTCAACATCTTCAGCGCATTGCCTGAGTTCATCGACACGATGTTCAAATACGGCGCGGCTTCTTTCATGCGTTTGACGAATTCCCTGACCAGCACGTGGTCAAAGTCCACTCCGTACAGCACAATGTCAAAAACCTGCGAGCGATATTGATGATGAACGCGGCTCTGCTCATAATCCATTCGCATAAGCTCGCTTTCTTTTCCTACCCAATCAAGCGCCTTCTGCTTTAATACGGCTTTAAGGTGACTCATCGCGGCCGCGTTCTCACCTCCGGGCTTAAAAGAGTCGACGATGCGCGACAGAACATAAGGAATATCCTTCAAGTCACGCGCAATCTCGTCATCCACGTTCTCGGGCCGTGTGGGTAAATCGATTTTTGGATTATCGTTGATCGGAAACCACTCCATGCCCTTTTCCAGGACCGGCACCAAGGGCTCCGAGGCGTCGTTAGTTTCTGCGGGTTCATAAAGCTGCAGCGGTCTCTCGCTGGCAAGCGTATCAAGTTCGACGGTGCCAAACTGCCCGTCCTTCAAAAAGGCCTGCACGATCTCTTTGCCGGGCTCGGCCTGGGCCAACGCCACGGTCACGCCCTCCGGTTCCGCGCTGCCATACACCGATCCACGGGTGCGGTTATGCCCGACAGTAAACGTCTGCGTCAGTGCATAGATACCGATTCTGGCTTCAAGGGTCGAGAAAATATTGAGTGCAAAGGTACCTTTTAATGAAGCTTGAGCTTTTCTCATGATGCGTGCGAGGTCATGATAAAAAAACGCCACAATAAACTGATCTGCGAAATCCGCGGCTTTTTTTGCGCCCCATTCCTTCTGGAATCGCTGGGCCAGCTTTTCACGCAGACGCGCTTTTGCCGCGTCGCTCACATCCGCCAGCGTCAGGGCACTTCGGTTGAAGAAATCTTTACCCATCTCCGCGTAAGTTTCCGCCACTGCCGCATCCGCGATCTTGGCCCATCCTTCGATCTCTCCTTCGGAGACCGCGCCGTTCGGCGTATCGCTAACATCCTCAATATTCGGATCGTAGCCGCCAAAAACATCACGAAAATCCATGACACGCGTATAAAACGCGTAGCGAACGGACTTTGCGACCTGGCCTTGAGTCAGAGTAAAATCGGTCCACTCGGCGATAGTCTTAGAATCGGAGTCCCCTAACGAAGAGGAACGCGGCATGACGCGCGTAAAGAAAAGACGCGCCTTTTTCTTGGCATGCAGTGTTACGTTTTTTATCTCGGTTCCGTAGCGCACCTCCAGCACCACTTCGTCGCAATCACCGTTGTGGTTAACCATGTTGGCAACCGTACGCCGCTTTACATCGAGTACGGCCTGATTTCTTCCCTGAATATTTTCAATGGCCACAGAGTACACGGGCATTCTGCGTGGATCCTCATGCCAATGCGGCTGGGCGTTGTCCCAGTTGGTGGCCCCACCGGTCGCAAAACGCAGGTGGTTTAACACCATCTCCCAATTCTCTACGCTGATAATCCCGTCTTTGACGCTATCAACAATGACTTCCTGGGTCTGTGCGTCCAACACCTCCACGATGTCCGTTCTCTTTCCATTCACAACCTTATCAAACACGATGACTACGTCTCCGGTCTTCTTGTCTTGCGCCAGTAAAGCCCACCCGCCGGATTGACTCCCGCGCGTTTTCGCTTCACGGTTGAGGATATTTTGCACATCACGAAGTTCGTCGGACATAAGCTCTGATCTGGGCCTCGAAGTGTCACGGGCCATGATCGCGAAGCTGGGTCCGCAGGCCAATTGAAACATCGAATCCAAGTTCCGCATGGGCCAGAACAAAATGGCCATCAGACTTAAAAACACGGGGTCCATCGTCGCCAGTACTAGGGCCGTTTCATGGAAAGCTAATTGGATTTCACCCCATAGCGTGGCCATTTTGCTCTTAGAATTCACGAGACGCGCTCCGGCCAACGCTTGCTCCGACGCCGGAAGAGTCTTCGGGGCCGGCGAAACGGCGGTGACCGGTGTGATCAGGGGCGGTGTTTTCTTGACGGGAGTTTCACGAATCGCGATCTTCTTGGGCCGCTCGAGAACTTTCACGGGACGTGGCGCAGGCAATGGCTCATCGGTCAATCCCTGATAAGCGGATACCACGGGTTCCCCGTCGCTCAGAGTGACCTTAAAGCGGTGATAGATTCCTTTACTCGCCGGAATTTTAATTTCATAACCGCGATCGCGCAGTGACAGAACATTCTGACCGCGTCTCATCTCCCTTAGGATTTGAGCAACGGTTCTGGGAGTGACGACGTGCTCTGAATCGACCGGAGCACTTTTTCTCCATTGCCGGACCAAGGAGCGGAGATACTCCGCCTGCTCCGCGCGCGACTTGAGAAGACGGCTTTTACCCAAAGCTATTACAATCGCGAGAGCTTCCAATCTCCCTAGCGGTGACAAGCGCGGATCCAGAAGTGCCTGGGCCGTCAAAAAAGAATCGGAATCCTTGAAAGCTTCTTCGTATTCTTTGGGCCTCTTGGTCAGTACCGTGATATAGGGGCGGTCTTTCGAACGTGCGTCGAATTTTGGCATGATCACGACGTGAGAGACGTGCTCATTATCCATAAGTCGCGTTACGCCCTCGGAATGGAATCCCCCTGTCACGAGAGCCGCGACCCGCACATTCTCCTTTTTCATCTTTTCAAGCGTGTTCTGGACAAAACTCTGATTGCGCTCCAGCGCCAACTCATAAAACGCCTCGGCAGCCGGAACAGTCTTATAAACGCTGGGCCAGTCGATGGCCTTCAATTCAGAAATTGCGTAAAGGTCGCCCAGGCGCTCGCTTTCCGCTTGCAGGGCGGACAAGCCCGCGCGTGCCACACCCCGATACTCTTGATAATCGCCGCTGGATAATGTGGTGTTGAGCAGGCCTCTCAATAAACGCAGTCGTCGAACGAACGAGAGCGCATTTCTTTCCTCGACGCCCGTTGCCAATCTGTCCTGGAGACGGGATTCAAGCGCGTCCAATTCCGTCAACAGCAATAGGAGATTGATTTGCTCGTAGGCCTTCAGGTACCAGCTGTATTTAAACAGATTTGAGAACCGTTTCCTGTCGTCCCTCGTCATATGCTTCATCAGATATGAATGGAAGGATCCCGTCGAACGAAGGCCCTTTTTATATTCCAAACTGGCCTTGATGAGACTCTGCAAATGCTCTCTGGGCAGGCGCGAAGCCAGAAGCCCAAAAAAAACTTCCCTCTCTTTTGAAGCAGCAGGGAAATTGATTTTCTTTTCCAGTGAGATCAGGCGCGTCAGCTGCGCGAACGCGGGATAGGAATGAATATTAGTTCCTGTTTCGCGCGCCGTCTCACGAAATCGAGAAGCTGTTTTTATAAGATCACTCTTTTCGCCGGGGCCGCCGACGCCGTACGCCGCAAATTCAATGAAGCGCTTTGAGAACGCCTTGGATTCCAGTTTCTTGACACCTTCCGAAATGCGTTTGAATTGGTCTCTAAGATAGAGTTTATTCTCGAGTAATGTCTCCAATGCTTTCTTATTTTTCTCGTACAGATTCACGTCCTCTGCGCCGTACAGCCGCACGTCACGCGCACCGATCATGGAATAAAATTCCGCCGCACCGATCTTGCCTTCCTTGAGCAAAAATTCTGCGGTCTTTTGTCGAACGGTCTCATCGGGGAACGCTGAAATGAGCGACGCGTCGAGATCTCCTGACGCACCCTCCATCGAAACGAGTCCCAAATCAAAATTGGAGGCCAGATAGTCCAAAAGAGATGCGATGCTTTTTTGCGAATCGAGTTTGGTGTGGGCATCCTGAATATGAACGACGAGCCGGTCTTCCCCGTTTTGAACATCGCGGGTGACGACGCCCATTTTTTCAGGCAAAGCGATTGTTTGTGTTTCAGCGGCCATCAAAAACTGTTCTGAAACAAGGCAAATCAGCAATACCAAGGATATCGTTTTAAGAAAAAATAGGCTTTTTTGCATTTTCTTTTTAAAGATCATATTGCAAGTGGACAATAAACACTCAGTCCGCATCGGATTGCTCGGCCTCCCAACGCGGCTTTAGTGTATGCATTTCAATACAGCATCTTTTTTTAA
>CAYUTV010000035.1:0-1417 GCA_964447745.1 uncultured Planctomycetia bacterium
TTCTGGGCACAAAGAACCTTAAGAACAATAAAGCCGAAATCAAACTCCGCAAGACCGGGGAAGTAACCCTCATCGACCTTGGCAATTTAGAAGCCCAGCTCCTCTCTACATTCCAGGCCGCTTCCTAAGCCTCGCAGGGGCAAAGCTCGCCACCCGCCGCTCTTGACTTTTTAGGCGTATTTTTATATCATTAATGAAGTCTTAATAAGCATTTACGCGCAAAGTGGGTGTGAACCCACTTTTTTTATTGGTGGTTTTTGAAATGTCTTTGCCGTTTGAAATAGAGAATATCCGGCCTCAGATTAACAGTGCTATTGAGGAGTTCGGAGCGGACCTCCTGGACATCTTTTTTAAGAGGTTTGGTAACCGCAGCACTGTCACTTTTATCGTCGATAAGCCCGGCGGAGTGACGCTCGAAGACTGCGTACGGATCAATCATCGTTTAAGTCAGATGTTTGACGATCTGTCGGTGGAGAACGGCGGCGAAGATGCCCTGATTCAGGGTTCGTATTTCCTGGAAGTGAACAGTCCGGGCTTGGACAGACCGCTCAAGGATGTTCGCGACTATGTTCGCGCGAACGGACAGACCCTTCGCGTGATCGTCCGAGACGACAAGGGACGTACCACCATTTACATTGGCAAGCTCGCTTCGGCGAATGAAACGTCGATTGAGCTTATGGAAAACGCGGGCAACCGGCGCATCGAGTTGGCATCGATCGTAAAGGCAGTCCGAGAGATTCAGTTTAGAAAGTAAAACTATGAGCACAGAGTTACTGGCAGTATTGGAAAATATCGAACGCGAGAAGGGTATTAGCCGCGAGGTTTTGATCTCGTCGGTGGAAGCCGCTTTGGTGTCCGCCGCCAAGAAAGTCCTTCACGACAAGGACAAGGAAGTCACGGTCAAGATCGACGTTGAATCCGGCCGCATCAAAATTTTCTCCGAAGGCAAAGAGATCGTCTCTAATGAATTCGGCCGAATCGCCGCTCAGACGGCGAAGCAGGTGATCTTCCAAAAGATCCGCGAGGCCGAACGCGACGTCATATTCAATGAATTCAACGATAAAGCCGATTCTATCGTCAGCGGCACCGTGTACCGTTTCGAAAAGGGCGCGCTGCTGATCGACCTTGGTAAAACGGAAGCGATTCTCCCCAAGAGGGAAATGTCCCCGCGCGATAGTTACCGCCAGGGCGACAACATCCGTGCTTATGTACTTGAGGTCAGCAAGACCGCCAAGGGTCCGCAAATTATTCTCTCCCGCAGTCATCCGGGCTTTGTGAAGTGTCTTTTTGAATTGGAAGTCCCCGAAGTCGCGGACGGCATGGTCGAGATTAAATCCGTGTCCCGTGAAGCCGGAGATCGCACCAAGATCGCCGTATGGTCGAAGAACGACAAGATCGACTGCGTCGGCGCCTGCGT
>CAYUTV010000035.1:1517-7117 GCA_964447745.1 uncultured Planctomycetia bacterium
TGGTCCATCGATATTCGTTCCAAGAAAGACATCGTCAAAGAACAGCTCGAACAGATGTCCTTTCCGGAAGGTTCCGAGGAAGAAACCGTTTCTGTTACAGACGAGTCGGGTGTAGAGGCTTTGGGTCTCAGCGCCAAGATCACGGAGGCCTTGCAGTCCGCCGGTCTCAAGACCGTCGCGGATCTTAAGAATTCCTCCAAAGAACAATTATTGGAAGTGAAGGGCGTAGGCAAAAAGACGGTCGAGAAGATTCTCGCGTTAATCGGGTCCGCTTCCGCTGAAGAGGGCTCTGATTCGGGAGAAACTTCCGAATCTTCAGAGGAACAAGAAAAGGCAGGGGAATAACGCTTCATGACGATCAAAAAATCCGCAAAAACGGAAAAGCCCGCGAAGGCGACTTCCGCCAAAACGGATAAACCATTGAAAACCGCCAAGCCCGCGAAGGCAGCGGCCGTGAAGGCCGAAAAGCCCGCCAAGGCCGCCAAACCCGCAGAAAAAACGGTAAAGCCGGCAGCGTCGAAGGCGGCGCCCAAGTCAGAAACGGCCCCGCAGACGCCTCCGCCTGCAGTAAAACCCCCGGTCGTAGCCCCCAAGTCCACGCAATCCAGCGCTGCTTCTTCAATTGAGAATGCCAAAAAAGAATTATTGCTCCAACGCGAGAAATCGCACGCGGCGCACACCGAGGCCAGAAGGCCGATACCCTCTACTCCGGTGAATCGCACGCAACAGACGACACCCATGCCGCGCAAGCCCATGACGCCGTCCACCATTCAGGTAAAGCCCAAGCCCGTCGAAGAAAAACACAAGATTCACACAAAGGAAATGGCGCCGCCCGCCGCGTCAGTGACAGCCGCCGCTCCCGTGAAGCCCCAGCCCGCTCCGGTGCAACGCAAGATCCAGGTGCAGGGCGCTATCTCGGTCAAGGATCTCGCGGAAAAATTATCCGTTCGTCCCACGGACTTGATGCAAAAATTAATCAAGCTGGGCGTATTCGCAAATATCAACCAGACATTGAATCTCGATATCGCAGCCAAGGTTTCCACGGAGTTTGGCGTGGAGCTCGAGCGCCTCGAAGCGCCGGCCGCCAGCCCCATCGAAGCCGCGGTGGCTCAAAAAGGTCCCTCCGCGCAGGAGAAGGCACGCATGACCGTTCGCGCGCCCATCGTCACGTTCATGGGTCACGTCGATCACGGCAAAACCTCTCTTTTGGATGCCATTCGCAAAACCAAGGTCGCGTCCGGCGAAGCCGGCGGAATCACTCAGCACATCGGCGCGTACGAAGTATTTTTGCCGAAAGGTGCGGTCACATTTTTGGATACGCCGGGTCATGAAGCGTTCACGCAGATGAGAGCTCGCGGCGCCCGCGTCACGGACGTGGTCGTGCTGGTCGTCGCATCGGACGACGGTGTGATGCCTCAGACCATCGAAGCCATCGATCATGCCAAGGCCGCGAATGTTCCGATCATCGTCGCTATCAATAAAATTGATTTACCCTCCGCCAATCTCGAGCGCGTCAAAAAAGGATTGATGGAGCACGGGCTCATGTCCGAAGACTGGGGTGGCAAGACCATCATGGTCGGCGTTTCCGCCAAGACAGGCAAGGGCATCGATGATCTTTTAGACATGCTGGTGCTGGAATCGGAGCTTCTTGAACTCAAAGCCGATCCCGGAACCGAAGCCAAAGGAATCGTCATTGAAGCCGAACTCTCCAAAGAGAGCGGTGTTCTGGCCACCGTTCTCGTGCAGGACGGTACGTTGAGAGTCGGAGACACAGTCGTTGTGGGCCCTCACTACTGCCGTGTGCGTGCCATGATCAACGACCGCGGTCAACGTATCAAAGAGGCATTGCCCTCAATGCCCGTGGAGATCCTGGGTTTGCCGGGCGTCCCCAAGGCCGGTGATCGATTCTATGTGGTGAAGGACGAACGCGCAGCCAAAGAGATCACGGATCAGGTTATCGAAAAAGCCAAAGAGGGCCGCGCTTCTCACACAACACTCGAACATTTATTCGAAGACATTAAAGCCGGTAAGGTAGAAGAATTAAAACTTGTCATCAAGTCAGACGTGCAGGGTTCCGTCGAAGCGCTTCGCTCGACGCTGGGTAAGATCCCGTCCAAGAACGCGCGTCTCAACATTATTCACTCAGGCATCGGTGAAGTGAGCGAGTCGGATGTCATGCTCGCCGCGGCGTCAGATGCCGTTGTCATCGGGTTTCATGTCGGTATCTCAGGCGCGGCCAAAGAAATCGCCGAAAAAGAACAGGTGGATGTCCGTTTCTACGAAATCATTTATGAAGTGAAGACCGCCATTGAACAGGCGATGGAAGGATT
This sequence comes from uncultured Planctomycetia bacterium, assembly GCA_964447745.1. Classification (GTDB taxonomy): domain Bacteria; phylum Omnitrophota; class Gorgyraeia; order 2-02-FULL-51-18; family 2-02-FULL-51-18; genus CAYUTV01. Next base: position 3,848 of record CAYUTV010000035.1, read on the forward strand.
GTTGGCACCCGAACTCAAAGAAGTGTTCGTCGGTTTGGCCGAGGTTCGCCAGGTGTTTAAGGTGTCCAAGGTCGGAACCATCGCCGGCTGCAGTGTCCTCAAGGGCAAGATCATCCGCAATCACACTTGCCGTGTGCTGCGCGGCGGAGCGAAGATCCATGAGGGCAAGGTGGAGAGTCTCAAGCGTTTTAAAGACGATGCCCGCGAAGTTCTCGAGGGTTTTGAATGCGGCATCGGGGTGTCCGGTTTTGACGATTTGATCGTGGGTGATCGCATCGAAGCGATCGAAATTCAAAAGAAGGCCAGGAAACTGGAGTAATGCCAAGAGTCCTCTCCGGCATGAGGCCTACGGGCCCATTGCATTTGGGACATCTTTTAGGAGCGCTCGACAACTGGGTGAAGCTTCAGCAAACCCACGAGTGCTTTTTTATGGTCGCCGATCTGCATGCTCTGATGGGCGAGTACGAAAACCCTCAGGGCATCCGCCGCAATTCGCTGGAGATGGTCACGGACTGGATCGCCTGTGGTATCGACCCTTCGAAGAGCACCATTTTTATTCAGTCGCAGATCCCGGAGCATTCGGAACTGGCCATTCTATTGGGAATGCTCACACCGCTCGGATGGCTTGAGAGAAATCCGACCTACAAGGAGCAGCTGCGGGAAATCGAAGGACGTGACCTCACGACCTACGGATTTTTAGGGTATCCCGTTCTGCAAGCGGCGGATATTATTTTGTATAAAGCGGATAAGGTTCCTGTTGGCGAAGACCAACTCGCCCACTTGGAGCTGACGCGCGAAATCGTTCGCCGGTTTAACGGTCTTTATAAGAAAAATGTTTTTCCGGAGCCGCAGGCACTTTTGACCAAAGAGGCGCGCATTCTGGGTACGGATCGCCGCAAGATGTCGAAGAGCTACGGCAATGCGATCAATCTCTCGGACAGCGAGACGGATCTGAGAAAGAAAGTCGCGACGATGGTGACGGATCCCGCGCGCATCAAGGTGTCGGATCCCGGTCATCCGGAAGTCTGCAACGTGTATTCGTATTACCAGATTTTTTCGGATGCGGCCACCGTGCAAAGCGCTCATGACTGGTGCACGAACGCCAAGAAGGGTTGCACCGATTGCAAAAAGATTTTGGGCGATCTCCTGGCGGAAAAGCTCGCACCTATCCGCGAGAAACGCGCGGCGATCGCCAAGGATACCGGGAAGATAGAGAAGATTCTGCACGACGGTCTCGCGAAGGCCCAGAAGGTGGCCAGGCAGACTCTCGAAGAGGTCAAAGGGGCGATGGGGCTATGAACTACAAGATTCGCTTGGAGATATTTGAAGGCCCTCTGGACCTTTTGCTGTATCTCATCAAAAAAGATGAGTTGGATATCTACGATATCCCCATCACGCGTGTGACGACGCAGTATCTCGAATATTTGAATCTGATGGAGCAGTTGGATCTGGACGTCGCGGGAGATTTTCTCGTGATGGCCGCCACACTCATGCAGATCAAGTCCAAGATGCTGCTGCCGCCGGATCCCAACGCGACCGACGTCGAGGAATTGGATCCGCGCGCAGAACTCGTGCGGCGCCTGCTGGAATACAAGGCCATCAAAGAAGCGGCCGAGGATCTTCGCGGCTTTGAGGGCCAGCGCAGCGGGATCTTCACGCGCATGGGCATTGAGCCCGAGATTGAGACCAGTGACAGCCCGTTCATCGAGGTTTCGATATTCGATCTCATGACGGCGTTCGCCAAAATTTTGAAGGGGCTGCCTCAAACAAGCGCCCACGAAGTTACAAAAGACGAGTTTACGGTCGCCGACAAGGTTCATGATATTTTCCACCGGCTGACCAAGCAGGCGGTGATTCGTTTTAGTTCGCTTTTCAAGCAGTCACGGAATAAATACGAGGCGATCACGATCTTCCTCGCGATTCTGGAATTGGCCCGCTTGAGAGAGGTTTTGGTTCAGCAGTCCGAGCATTTTGATGATATAGAGATTTCTCGCAATACGGAAAACCTTCAGCCCAAGCAAGACGCATAATTTTAAGGAGCCGATGTGGAGTCAAATGAATTGAAATACGCGGTAGAGGCCCTGTTGTTTGCCACCGAGAAACCATTGACCGTGGAGGAGATCAAGCACGCGTTTGACGCGGACACATCCGTTTCCGATATTCGTGAAGCCATTTATGCGTTAAAAGCGGATTACGAAGCGCAGAACCGCGGGTTTCGCCTTACGGAGATTGCACAGGGTTTTCAGCTGATGACCGATCCGCGTTTCTCCGAGCACCTTAAGCGTTTTTATACGGCACGCGAAAAGAAAAAGGTCTCTCAGGCGAGTCTCGAAACATTAGCGGTGATTGCTTACAAACAGCCGGTGACGAAGGCCGACATTGAATTCATCCGCGGCGTCAACGTGGACGGAGCCCTCAAAACGCTCGTGGAGCGCAGTCTCGTAAAGATTGCCGGCAAGAAAGAAGTGCCGGGGCACCCATTCTTGTATGCCACGACCAAAGAATTTTTGGATCACTTCGGGCTTAAGGCCATCGAGGATTTGCCGCCGCTCAAAGAATTTACGGAGAAGGACATTGCGGACCATTTACTTCCGCCTGAGATGAAGATGGGCGGAAATACTGCGGAGACACCCACTGAGCTTACGGCAGAAGAGACGGCCGTGGAAGCGGAGCAACCCTCCGAAGAAAAAGGAAACATCGCATGAGCGTGCAGGACGTAAGAAAACAAGTCGATTCCATCGACACGAAGATTTTGGAACTTTTAAACGAGCGCGCCAAGGCCTCGCAGAAAATCGGCAAGATTAAGCTGAAATCCGGTCAGGGGATTTATTCACCCGAGCGCGAGAAAGAAGTGCTCGAGCGCCTGAAGCGTCTGAATCACGGCCCCATCACACCCGAAGCGATTGACGCGATTTACAGGGAAGTGATGTCGAGCTCCATCAGTCTCGAGAAAAAGGTGCATATCGCTTACCTAGGACCTGAGTTCACGTTCACGCACCAGGCGGCCCAGAAGAAGTTTGGCGCATCCGTGGATTACTTGCCGTGCTCCAACATTTCGGACGTATTCGCGGAAGTGGAGCGGGGACGTAGTGACTACGGCGTCGTGCCCGTGGAAAACTCCACCGAAGGAGCCGTGAACTACACGCTAGACATGTTCATCGAGTCGCCTTTGAAGATTTGTGCGGAACTGTATCTTCCGATCAGTCATTGTCTTTTATCGAACGCCAAGTCGATGAAGTCCATCAATCAGATTTATTCGAAGCCCGAGGC
>CAYUTV010000035.1:7217-11242 GCA_964447745.1 uncultured Planctomycetia bacterium
CAAGGACCGCACGTCCATTGTATTCTCCGTCAAAGACCGCGTGGGTGCCTTGCACGATATTCTGCTGCCTTTCCAGCAGGCGAAGATCAACCTGACAAAGATTGAGTCGCGTCCTTCCAAAAAGAAGGCATGGAGCTATTTCTTCTTCGTCGACTTCGAAGGCCACCACAGTGAGCCGCGCATAGAAAAGGCGCTCAAGGCCCTGCAGAATCACACGACCTTCTTTAAGATCCTGGGTTCTTACCCCAAGGTAGATGGCTGATGAGTTCAGGTTTGTCTCCTTCAGCCCGCCCGCACTTGGCGGGGGTCCGCAACTATCAGCCCGGCAAGCCCATCGAAGAGGTGGAGCGCGAGTATAATATTCGCGGAGCCGTGAAAATGGCTTCGAACGAAAATCCTCTCGGCCCCTCACCCAAAGCGGTGGCGGCGATCCGTAAGAATTTGTCCAAGCTTCACCGCTATCCGGACGGGGGCAGTTTTTATTTAAGAAACCGTCTGGCCAAGTTTCATGGCGTCAGCGGTGATCAGCTGATTTTTGGCAACGGTTCGGATGAGCTCTTGGTATTTGCCGTACGCGCGTTCGCCGAGGCGGGGGACGAGGTGATTATCGCCAATCCCACGTTTCTCATTTATGAGATCGCCTGCCAGGTGGAAAAGGCCGTGTGTATCAAGGTGCCGATGAAGGATTTTCGCTATGACCTCGACGGGATGCTGGCGAAGCTGACAACCAGAACCAAACTCATTTTTATCGCGAATCCGGACAATCCGGTGGGAACGTACATCTCTGAGAAAAAACTCGCGGAGTTCCTGAAGCGCGTTCCGAGGAACGTCATCGTCGTGTTGGACGAGGCCTATTACGAATTCGCTGCCGAGAACAAGGATTACCCGAACTCGTTGATGTTGCTGGGAACTTATGGCAATCTGATCATTACCCGTACGTTTTCCAAGGCCTATGGTCTGAGTGGACTACGCATCGGCTACGGCATCGCCGACGCCTCGATCGTTCGCGCTTTAAATAAGGTGCGGGAGCCGTTTAATGTGAACTCCCTGGCACAGGCCGGGGCCATTGCGGCATTGGACGACAAGGCGCACTTAAAGAAGACGCTCAAAGCCGTCCGTGAAGGCCGGCGATATCTCAGGCGCGAGCTTGAGACTATGCGATTTGAAATCGTGGATACCGCAACGAACTTTATGCTGATCAACCTGAAAAGGGAAGCGGCGCCTATTCACGAAAAACTTTTAAAAAAGGGAGTCATCATTCGTCCCATGACGGCATGGGGCATGCAAAATTTCATAAGGGTTACCATCGGACTGAAAAAGGAGAACGAACGTTTCGTCCGAGCCCTGAAGGAAGCCACAAGGAGCTAAGCAGGCAATGATTATCGTTTTAAAACCGGAAGCAACGAAGAAACAGATCGCGCACGTTCTGAACAAGATCAAGGAACTGGGTCTCAAACCCATGTTGTCCGAGGGCAAGGAAAGGTCCATCGTCGGCGTCATCGGCGAAGAGGACAAGGCGCGTCTGGCGCCGTTTGAGGCATTCCCGGGCGTTGAAAGTGTGATGCCCATTCAGAAGCCCTACAAATTCGTCTCGCGCGAGTTTAAAAAAGAAAACAGCGTCGTCAAGATCGCTCCCAATGTGGAGATCGGCGGCGAGAAGATTGTGGTGATCGCCGGTCCCTGCACCGTCGAGAACAAGGAGCGGCTCTTAGGAATCGCGAAGCTCGTTAAGAAGAGCGGTGCGCGCGGTCTCCGCGGCGGCGCATTTAAACCGAGAACCTCACCGTACTCATTCCAGGGCCTGCGCGACAAGGGCATGAAGTTTTTGCATGAAGCCAAAAAAGAAATCGGGATGCCCATTGTCACCGAGCTCATGGATCCCCGCGACCTGCCGCTCTTTTTGAAATACGCCAACGTGATTCAGATCGGAGCGCGCAATATGCAGAACTTCGAGCTCTTAAAAGAAGTCGGTAAGACGCGCATGCCGGTACTCCTCAAGCGCGGTATGGCCAACACCATCAAGGATTTTCTCTTGTCGGCCGAATACGTGATCTCCGAGGGTAACCACAACCTGATTCTCTGCGAGCGCGGCATTCGCACGTTTGAAGATTCCACGCGCTTCACGCTCGACATCAGTGCCGTGCCGGTGATCAAGAAGCTCAGCCATTTGCCCGTCGTCATTGATCCTTCGCACTGTTCGGGGATCTGGGACTATGTGGCACCCTTGTCTAAGGCCGCGATCGCGATCGGAGCGGACGGTCTTCTCATTGAAGTGCACGATGATCCGGAAAAGGCCATGTGCGACGGCCCTCAGGCGCTGAAGCCGGCCAAGTTTGACATCCTGATGCAGGAACTCCGGTTAATCGCCAAAGCCATCGGAAGAAGCATTTGAAGAAACCTCTTTTTAATACGGTTGCCATTGTCGGAGTGGGCCTCATCGGGGGCTCGCTCGGCATGGCGATTAAAAAGAGAGGGTTGGCCCGTTGGGTGATCGGCATTACGCGACGCCGTGAGACCATCAGCACTGCGTTTCAACGCAAGGCCATTGATATCGGCGCACTTGATCTCATGCATCTTCGTGAGGCGGATCTCGTGATTCTGGCGGCCCCGGTCAGTGTGATCGCGGGCAGGATGAAGGAGATGCGCCGCTTCCTGAAGCCCGGTGCCGTGATCATGGATGTCGGCAGTTCAAAACAGGTCGTCGAAGACGCCGCCAAAAAATATTTAAAAGGTTTCACGTTTGTGGGCGCGCATCCCATGGCCGGTTCCGAGTGCCTCGGTGTGGAATACGCGGACGCGGAGCTTTTTGAAAGTGCGACGGTTTTTCTCACAAAGAAAAACGTGAAGCTGGCAGACCTCTGGCGCCGTCTGGGCGCGTCGCCCGTGGTTGCTACGGCCGCGGACCATGACCGCTGGGTATCCAGAGCGAGCCACTTGCCGCATGTTCTCTCATTCACACTCCTCCAGCTCATCGATCCTTCGGCCGCCAAACGCATGGGACTCAAGCAGATCAATCCCAGTTTGCGTGAATTCGCGCGTCTCGCGCAGTCGAATCCGGCGCTGTGGGCGGATATTTTCCTCACGAATAAAAAATTTTTGATCCAGGGTCTTGATCAATTCACCAAAAGTATCATAAAATGGAAGCAGGCGCTGAAACGCTCCCAAAGAAAGACGCTGGAAAGCTACATCGCTGCAGCGAATCAACGTTCGCAAAAGTTAGGAGTTTGAGTGAGCACTAAATCGAAAAAAACGGTTATCATCGCCATCGACGGACCCGCGGGTAGCGGCAAGTCCACCGTGGCGAGAATGCTCTCCAAAGAATTAAACGTCCCTTATATTGATACGGGCGCCATGTACCGCGCGGTGACCTGGAAGGCGATGAAAGAAGGCGTGTCCTTGAGTGATCCCAAGGAGCTCTTGAAGATCGCCAAGAAGGCGGACATCGAGCTCATGGAAACACGCGCCAAGGTGATTCTCGACGGGAAGGATGTGACGCACGCCATTCGCACCCCGGAACTCACTAAAAACGTGTTTTATGTGGCCCAAGTCCCCGAAATCCGTAAGGAAATGGTCAAGAAACAGCGCGAAATGGGTAAAAAGAAGGGCGCCGTGATGGAAGGCCGCGATATAGGCACCGTGGTGTTTCCTAAGGCCGACTTTAAGTTCTATCTGGAAGCGGACCCCAATATCCGCGCCCAGCGTCGTTATAAGGAGATCATGCTCTCAGGCCGCCAAATCACGCTCCATGAGGTGCACGAGGACCTGAAGCGCAGAGATACCTCGGATTACACCCGAAAAGAGGGTCCTCTGAAGAAGGCGAAGGACGCCCATCTCATCGAGACGACTGCGTTGACAATCCGGCAGGTAGTTGATACAATTCTGACCATTGTTCGCTCTAAATCCTTGGGCAGCACGAAGTTAAAAAAACAGCGTGCCTACGCCTAAGGACAAAGAGCCGAATTTTTTCTTTTATTCGCTCTGTCAAGTCGTTCTTTTTACGCTCTACAAGCTTTTTTTTAATTTTA
>CAYUTV010000036.1:0-10914 GCA_964447745.1 uncultured Planctomycetia bacterium
ACCGTGACATTGAAATGAAGTTTCTTGCCCGCCAAAGGATGATTGAAATTCAGAACAATGGTGTTCTGATTGACCGCTTTTACAGTCGCCATAAATTTACCGTGTTTTTTGGAAAAAATTTGTTTACCGATGACGTGATTGTCTTTGGAGTATTTCCTTTTATCCACCTCCAAAATGGATTTGGGGTTCTCCGGACCGTAGCCCTCTGTGGCGGGCAGGTCAAATTCCTTATAATCGCCGACTTTAAGACCTTTTAAACGCTTCTCCAGACCCGGCAAAATCTCCTTTTTTCCATGGGTGTAACGCAACGGCTTCTGGGAGCTGATACATTTGATTAGATGCCCTTCGACCGTCAGGTCATAGGAAATGGAAACAACTTTACCTGCGGTAATGGTCACGATTAAAACCTTCTGTTGGCTTTAGAACTCAGTTTTGTTGTAAGTCTATGGCAGGAAGTGGGTTCGGTGCTTCCTATTTAAGTCACCGGGTATGCCAAGAAACGGGATATCCAGCAATATACGTCCATCTTACGCTCTATCCATCAGAATAGATACAAGAAAGAAAATTTTTTCATCGAGCTCAAGCCGACCGTGTTAAACTTTGAAATCATGCCGACTCTGATGAAACGAGCTCTATGGCCACTGTGTCTTGCCGGTTTCAGTCTATGGGGTCTTCTTCTCTATTCGAATACCTTCCAAGCGCCTTTCGTATTTGACGACGAGCTCTTTATTTCACAAAATCCGTCCATTCGTGATATCACCCACGGAAGTCTCTGGGAGGGATTGGTCAATCACCGGCGCATTGTCGGCTTTCTGTCTTTTGCTTTGAATTACCGTCTGCACGGCACCACCGTGGAAGGTTACCACTGGGTAAATCTGGGCATTCATGTCGCCAATTCTTTTTTGGTCGTGTGGCTGATTCAACTGCTTTTTCAAACAGACCGAATGCGGCGGCATCCACTCGTTGATCACAGGCATTCGATCGCCTTCTTGATCGGTTGGTTATTCCTGTCACACCCCATCCAAACACAGGCCGTGACGTATATCTCTCAGCGCTTTGAGTCCTTGGCGGCTTTTTTTTACATGTTGTCGATTTGCGGTTACCTGACGGCACGAGTAGGTTCAAAACTGTTGGTGCAAAGATTGGAATTTTTTTGTCTTTCGATCGTTTTCGCATTCTTCGGACTCTTCACAAAAGAAACGGTATTCACACTGCCGCTGGCTCTCGTGGTCATAGAATGGTTGTTCTTTCCGCCGTCTAAAAATGATTCTGACAAAATCAGGTGGATATGGATCGTGCTTTTTTTCTTTCTATGCACGGCGGTGACCTACGTGTTCGCATTTCACATTAGCCGCGTTTTATCTCAGTTTGATCCACTGGGAATCACAAGTCAGCGCTACTTCTTCACCCAGTTCGGGGTGATTGTTTCATACATTCGCCTTCTCTTCCTTCCTTTGAATCAAAACCTGGATTACAATTACCCGCTTGGGTCCGGCGCCCCGGATTTACCGACCCTTTTAAATCTCAGCGGTCTTTTGCTGATCCTGGCGGCAGCACTTCGTCTGCGAAGCCACCAGCCGTTGATTAGCTTGGGGATTCTGTGGTTTTTCATCACATTGTCCGCGTCTTCCAGCATCATTCCTCTTAGAGACATGATGGTTGAGCACCGTCTCTACCTTCCTTCGGTCGGATTTGCGCTCACGGTGGTCACCGCTTTATTCTCATATCTCCGCGCCCGACATTTAAGGATCGGTGTTTCTATTCTTTGCGGAGTGATCCTCGTTTTTTCTTTTATGACCTATGATCGAAATGACCTATGGACCAATGAAGTGGCCTTATGGGAAGATGTCGCCTCAAAATCTCCGCCCAGCCCCAGAATCTATAATAATTTGGGTGAAGCTTACCGCAAGATCGAAAACTACGAAAACGCGATCAAACATTACGAGACGGCTTTGAATAGCGGGCCCATCAATGCGACAATGGCCTCGAAAATTTACTCTAACATGGGCACCGCCTACGGAAAACTCGGCGATTCCGGGAAAGAAATTGTCTATCTACTGAAAGCGGTCGCTCTTCAACCCATAAAGAATTCTCATGCTCATAATAACCTGGCTTACGCCTATATCCGTGAAGGAGATTATGAGAAAGCTCTGCACTACGCGTGGAATTCCGTGGGCATTGATCCGCGGTTCAGCGCCGGTTGGAATAATATCGGCGTCTCTTATCTAAATCTAGGGCGCCCGGAGAAGGCCCTCGAATATTTTGAGCGCGCCCTGAAGGTCGATCCGGAACTGAAAGAAGCCGAAAAAAATCTGATTCGAACGCGTCTTCTGGTAGAAAAAATTCGGGCGGCGAGAAAATAAAGTATGAAACGGGTAACACGCCTGAAAATCGTTTTAATTTCGCTCTACGCGCTAATTGTCCTCCTTGTTATCGCTCTGCTGATAGGTAAACTCATACGCGTCGTCCACGACAGAAAGCCATCAGTCTCCTATCCCGATTATGACCAAGTCCGGGTTTTCGATCCGGCGCGCGAAGGCGGACACCTTCTACCTAATCTCAATCTTCTGGTCGCCAGTGAAAAACGCGCAGAGGGAGTCCGCTTTATCACGAACTCCAAAGGATTCCGGAATACCCGAGAATTTGACTATGTGCCTGCCGAGCGGACATTCCGTATCCTATTACTCGGGGATTCCTATGTTGATGGGTTACGTACGGACCAAACCAAGACCATGGGTTATCTTCTGGAAAAAGAATTGAATGAAAAAAAGCCCCACCAGGACTACGACCGCTATGAGGTTATGGTCGCAGGCAATGATAATCCCACCAATGCCTGGTACTATTACCAGGAACACGGACATAAATACAACCCGCATTTGGTCCTCCTGGGAGTCACCATAGGCAATGATTTGACGTGGAACACCTATCGGAGCACCTTTATTCCTGTACGAAAGAGTGACGGATCGTTAACACTCGAATGGACAAAGCTGAGAGTTCAACGCAAGCAGAACGCCAAAGGGGTATTGTTACCTGAAGACGCTTATACGTCCGAAAGCTTTTTTGACTTTTTGAAGATATTTGAAGGAAAGGTCCGGGATTACCTCGCGTGGAAATATACGGACTTCGCATATGAGGTTCCTCCTCTTTTCTACCCGTACACAAGTTTTCCCAGACATTGCCAGGCAGCGGACACATGCGTCTCTCTGGGTTTGTTCTACGTCCCGCTGATGCCGCAGATTGAGGCCATCTATTCGGATTTTGAGGAAACGATCAGGGAATTTCACAGGACCGTGCAGACAAACAACGGCACTCTCGCTATTGTTCTCTTCCCGACCGCAGGCCAAATAGGCGGCAAAGAATGGGCTCTGCTGAGAGATCTCTACTTTTTAGAAGAGAAAAAGTTTGATCTCGATTACCCAAATGCCAGAATTCTTGAATTCTGCCAAAAAAATAACATCGCCTGCTCCGATGTTTTGCCCTTATTCAAAAAAACAGTGGCAGAAAACCCCGCGGCTCGCCTCTTTCGTTTTCGCGGGGACATGCATTACAATGAAAAAGGTCAAAAGCTCGCGGCGGAGGAAATGTACCGATTTGTCCTATCGCTCTTGCCGGCGGCGGAGACGGGATTGTCGAGTCCGCGAACAGTTAATTTGCTATAATCGCGATCAATACAAAGCTAAGCAACCGCCCTGGATTAAAATATGGCATTTATATCCCGCATCTACATGTCCCGTAAAATCATTATCTTCGTGCCATATGCCGTATTTACACTTACATTCTCATTTCTGAGTAACCTTCTCATTTATCTAGGAAAACGAAATACAGTAAAAATTGATCCCGATAAGAATAATAAAAAGATTTAAACACTTTCTGGAACAACTCTTGGATCATTGCGCCAAGAACAGGGTTTCTTACTTCCTCCTGAGGGCATACTATCAACTGGCGACTCATTGCCTGGCGAGCGCTCTCAAAGTCGCTAAATTTGATTCTCTGATAAAAATCTACTTAAGACACAACCGGTGGATACTGCCCATCAGCGATATTGACCTGGTGTGCTTAATTAAAAGGGGCGAGCCACGGGATGATATGGTTTTTTTCAGGAAATTCTGGAAGCTCTATGGATTTCTAAGAGTGTTCTTCCCAATGTTGTGTACGTCCGATGAAATACGATTTATTCACGACGAACAGATACATAAACATCCCTTAAGAACAAAGACGGACGCTCTAGCCCTGTTTACTCCGGATCAATGGTTGTGCCTCTATTCCAAAAAAGGGTCCGGAGACGGCATTCCCGTATGGATTATGTATGCGGCTGAATCCACGCGCCACTGGAATATGTACTGTAAATTGCAGTGGCCACTCATCGCCGGGCAGATAATCACGGAGTTAAAATTCAGGCGATTGAGCGGAATCATGCTCAAATTGACCCAACATTTATACTTCTTGAAAGAAAATAAGGCCATAGACATACCAAGTCTTGGGAAACTCCCGTTCGCCAACGACTTTTATCTTCAGACCCATACAATACCATCGAATCCATTGCGCCGCCGGAGCATATTGCTGCACTCTTTTCAAAAACTCATTTTTCTAATGGACCGCATTCACTCCGAGCGCTTTGATCTCTCCTACGGACTAATACCCGTCCGCCATTCTTCGGATGATCATTGGCTAGGCAGTCCTTTAAAAGATTTTATTAGAGAAGGCAAATCAATCTTTGGCGGGCAATTTCAGATCGCGGTTCTAAAACCTCTGGGTGAATACAATGCCAGGGCTTTTCTTCTGTTGAAGGAATCATGGAGCCCCGCCATTATCCAAAAACTCATGACCTTTGCAAACCAACATAATCAAAAACTTTTTGAATCGCGGGTAAGATTAATGTTCGGCACTGAGAGTATCATCGCCTCTCAATTCTATGCACTATGGAGCCCGCACGCCCTGGAGGCACATATCCTCCTTGTGAGAGAGTCTTACAACCCTGATGGACATTTAAAAATAAAATTGCCTCCCCATGAATGGGTTGTATGGAAAATCCGAAATTCGGTGTCCATATTTGAGGAATACAATCTGCCCTTTTTGATTTCCTCACAGGCCAAGGGCGCAGGCATTGATTTTTGCAAAATTTATGAGCGGTTTGAAGTTGAAGTGTTATTTCATTATTTCTCTTATCTTAGAAATCGCGAAACCTACGAAAATGACTTAATGCGAACAAATGGTGACTCCCTTGAAATGATGGCGATCACTGCCTCAAGATACGGCAATGAAATGGGCACCGGCGACTGGCGTCCATACAGCTATGCATCGGCATACCCTTATGTCCGGCAAATGATCCGTCTCGTCGATACAATGGCCAGAAGAGAAACAGAAAGAATTTCAAGAAAGCGCTATGAAGAAAATATTAGTTCTCACAAGTAATTTTCCAAAAATTTTGGACAATGGGAGCAAGCTGCGTGATTACCATATCATGAAATATCTGGCCAGGAAGCATGAGCTATGGGCCGTCGGCTTCAATGAGAGTAACCTATTACAAAAAGATCTCTTTCTTCCTTTCATTCCCGCAGAACGGTGTTTTACCGTGGGCGAAACACGAGATGCTGATTTATCTACTTTGATGCGCCTTCGGTCAATGCCCTTATGGGCTCTGATTTATTATGCTGAGGAACTACAGGAGCTTCTGGATTCAATCATGGCGAAAATACGCTTTGATTATATTTATGCATTCCACAGCTATATGGCTCACTATATCTCAAAATATAAAAATATCATACGCGTTATCGACCACCACAACGTGAAAACAAATTTTTACGCCGATGCTTATTCAAAAACAAAAAATGTACTCAAAAAAATAGATTACTACGCCGAATATTACAAATGGTTTAATTACGAGCGAGAAATATTGACCGACTTTGAATTTCATACCGCATGTTCTGAACATGATCAGACTGCCATCAAGCGCTTTGCGAAAGCACCCGTGGAACTATTGCCCTCTGGTGTCGACGGAGGCCATTTCTACCCTAAACAGGAGCCGTCCATCGGATTGAACCTTTTGTTTACTGGGAGTTTGGAGTACTTTCCAAACTACGAAGGGGTTGCATTCTTCGTTAAAAAAATTTTGCCGAGAATCCGGAGAGCTATCCCTAATGTCGTTTTTCAAGTGGTGGGCCGCAAACCTTCTGATTCGTTGGAAAAGATGCTTCGTAACACGCCAAACGTTTGGTTTTCATGTGACGTCAAAGACATGCGGCCTTTCTACTACCAGTCCACCCTATTTGTCGTGCCGCTCTTAGACGGCGGCGGCACACGCCTCAAGATCATGGAGGCCATGGCAGCCGGTCTTCCGGTAGTTTCCACATCCAAAGGGAGTGAGGGTCTGGATTTGAAACACGGCGAAGGAATCTGGGTTGTTGACGAACCGGATGAATTTGCAGACTCCATCATCTCACTTTTAAATAACCACGCGATACGAGAAGATTTGCGCCTAAAAGCTGTGTCCATCATCCGTGAACGTTATGATTGGGACAAGACCCTGACATCTCTGGATAGAATTTTTCAATAATGCGAGGTCAATATACAAACCTGCAGAAAACGCCTCTATGGATGAATCTTTTGCTGATCTCAGGCGGACTGTGCCTGGCGCTTATTCTCCTGGATATCGGTCTATGGATGGCGGGAGGCACAGTCTTGAAAATGCAGGACATTCGAAACTCCGGAACCCTTCGCTTAGATTGTGATTACCGGATACTATGCATTGGCGAGTCCACAACACAGGGCGAATACCCTCCGTTTCTCGAGAAGCTCCTTAATCAGAATGATGCCGGAATAAAGGTCTGTCTCTTTGATAAAGGAGTTCGAGGAACCAATACGACCTTCATTGCGGAAAAATTAGAGGGCTACTTGGACCGCTACAACCCCGACATGGTAATCGCAATGCTCGGGATCAACGAATCGAATGTCTTTATAAACAGGGCCTACCCAAAATCAGGTCCGAAGCGAAAAGGGTTGCGAAGTTTATACAAATCCACCAGGACATACGCGCTGTATCAACTGATTTCACTGCATTTACGTTATAACTTTATGCAGGCCAAGGTATTCATCAATTATCACTTTAAATTCAAACACACCCCTCCGGATAAAATAGTAAAGGATATTGAACACAAACTGACCCGAAAGAATGAGTTGAGCCGTAGAATACTTTCCATCAGAGGCGATGTATACAACTCAAAGCTGTATAGACGCATGAAAAAAGTATATCAACTTAGAAATCAGACGTGGTTTTCAAAAGCTATCTACTATCAAGCCGTCGAAGAAGACCCCCTGAATTTATGGAATTGGTTGGACTTGGCCAGCGTCCTTGAGAAACAGGAAGATAAGCAATTGATTTATGACACGATAAACTTATTACTTGAAAGAGCAATTGAGATAAATTTATATGATGAGGTATTGCTGGAATATTACCAAAATTTAGGTTGGTTCTATCTTGGCCAAAATAAATATCTGCCGCGTGCGGAAAAAATCTTTAACCGGCTAGCTGAAATACGGCCTTCTGCGACAATTTATGGCTGTCTTGGGCGCTACTGGATGTTGAGGAAGGATTTTGAACAAGCCGAAGCCATGTACCAAAAGGCGCTGCAACTGGACCCGGAAGATTCCTTTATTTGGTCTGGACTCGCCGTCTTATCTGAACAAAAAGGCAGCGCCGCTGAAGCCGAATCGCACAGGCAAAGAGCCCGGCAGTACAGAACCATGGAGAACTACCAGGAAGTCACCACAATCAACTATCTGAAAATTAAAAATAAGGTACAAAAAAGAGGGATTCAACTCGTAGCCGTCCAGTATCCACTGCGCAAACTCGAGCCGCTGAAAGAATTGCTGAATAACGATCCTTCAGTTATTTTTGTCAGTAATGAGGCTACTTTCAAAGAAGCCGTGGCCAAAGGCGGTTATTCGGAATATTTCAGAGATATCTTCGCGGGTGATTTCGGCCATTGTAATGATAAGGGCAACCAACTCCTCGCACATAATATAGCCACGGGAATATCTGACAGCATTTTCGGCCACCAACGCAAAAAATCTATCCCATTCGTTCAGGAAACCTAAATGATCCCAATACTTCTGAGCGTTACTTCCATCGGCTTGTTTATAACGGTTGTATTGAAATATTTTTATTGGCCTTACCCTTGGATGTACGTATGGATACCATTCTATACGTCCGTGCATTTGTTATATCTATGCCTAAGAACGAATAATCGTATTTTTCGTATCGTTCTTTCGAACCTACTTATATTTCTATTCTGCTTAGGCTCGCTTGAGGCACTAGCATCAATGATTCGTCCACCTCTAGAGAAGTTTGATACGTTCTATACCCATCTCGTGAAGGATCCGGTCTTGGGGTACGCGCCAGAAAAGGATAAACGACTGCACTCCTCAAGAAATATCGGAGACAAAAAAATTTATGAGGCAACTTACACCATTGATAAAACAGGATTGAGAGTAACGCCCAAATTTAATTCTCCCTTAGATCGCGAATCCATTCTATTTTTTGGATGTTCGAATATGTTTGGGACCGGCTTGGAAGACTATGAATCTTTGCCTCATATCGTGGGGTCACTTTCAGGAATGAACGTATATAATTTTGCGTTCGTCGGATATGGCCCACATCAAATGCTTAGCGCTATCGAGCATGGAATCGTCGACAAGACAATCACTCAAAATCCAAAGTATGCGATCTATGGCGGGGCTCTCTTCCAAGTAGATCGTGTCGTCGGCCGCCCCTTATGGACGTACCGTGATCCTCAATACATCTTATCCGCTAAAGGAACGCTAAAATACCAAGGTCATTTTGATGATTCGCCATGTCGATTTTTGATAAAAAAATTTCTGGAAAGAAGCGCTATTTACAGAGGCTTTTTTGAACATCGCTATTACTTAACGAGACGTGACGTTGAGCTTTTCACCGCCATCATCATCAAATCAAAAAGAGAACTCATGAAGCGTTACCCTGATATGGAATTTCATGTTCTCTATTGGATAACCCGCCGAGGTCTTACAAGAACGATCGATGAATTGATTTTAGATCGTTTTCAAAAGGAGGGTATTGTCGTCCACAATGTGGAGAAGATTTTACCGGATTTTTTTGAGGAAGGACTTAAATATCAAATCAGCACAAATGACCCTCACCCAAGTTTTCTGGCCAACCGAATGCTTGCCGATTACGTCGTTAAAAATATTTTAAAGAAACCTTTGCCAGAGAATACCGCGGTGTAATTCCGTTTTCTACGACCTCATTAAATTTAAAGAAAAGACTTTTCGTATTCAGCGTTCACTTTATCAAATGCGTCGTGCATTCGTACGGTCCCTTTGTCTATCCAAATGGCTCTGGAGCAGTATTTTCTCAAAAGCGCAGTATCATGCGACGTCAAAATCATGGTCTTTCGTGCGTTAGAATCTTCTTTGAAGTAATCATCCCACTTGTGTATGAAATCAAGGTCTATAGAACCCAACGCTTCATCCAAAATTAAGAGATCACCCTGAGCTTCAAACAGAACACTCAGCGCCAAGCGCTGAGCCTGCCCGGTCGAGAGTTTCTTTAACAAAGAAGCTCTGAGGTGCGTAATCCCGGCGGTCGACAAGATGTTTTCCAGTTTGCATTTCATAGCACTGCGGCGAATCCCATGCATGGCGCCAAGCAAATAGACATTATCGGACACGGAAATATTGGCGTTCAAACCGACGGAGGATCTGAATAGAATGCGAGGCGTGCCTTGAACTTGGACGCGGCCCGAGCTCGCGTCATAAATCCCTGCCAGGATTCTTAAAAATGTGGTTTTACCGCATCCGTTCCGTCCGAGAACAGCGACCTTTTCACCCGTCTTGATTTCGCACGACAAATCATTTAATACGGAAATGACCTTCGACGAGGATTCATTTCTTATCAAGGTCTGCAGACCGCGCAGCAGGGTATTTTTGCCTTCGTCGCCTTCAAAAGTTTTCTTTAAATGCTCCACCCGAATGCAGAAATCGTTCATACCTGTTCCATCGCCTTATTTTCAAAAATAACAAATATGAAATGTCCCAGACAAAGAGTAACGGCTCCCAAAATGAGGCAGTAGGCGTAATTCGCCCAATCAAACGCCGCAGGACTCATGATCAATTGCCTGAAACCGGTTAAAAAAGGTGTCAGCGGGTTCACCCAGTAAATTATTTTACCGAAGACGGGCGTGACATTTTCCAGTTGATAAAAAACAGGGGTAATGAATAAAAAAAGACGCGAAACTATTCGCCAAATGTGTTCAATATCGCTGGCAAAACAGTGTAACAGCGCGACGATAAAACCCACTCCGGCGACAAGGCCCGCGTACGCGACTAAGAGCGGCACGGCCAAAAAAACGGATTCCCAAACGAATAAACCATAATGGTAGCCCAGCGCCCAACAAAAAATTAATTCAATCACAAATTTATAAGTATCGACCGCGACGTCCGCCAAAATAAAATTCTCTCGAAGCATCGTGGAATTCAAAAGGATTTCGCGATTCGTAGGAATGGTACGAATGACTTTACTCGTTACATTGATAAAAAAATTAACAGTGACGATGCCAATCAATAAATAGAGGAGATAATAAGGCACCTGCTTGGTCATCTGATCGGAAAAAACGGCATAGAGAACCACCAGCATGACCAGAGGATTTAAGAGACTCCAGACAATCCCCAGAACAGAATGGTGATCGTAGGCCTTGATGTTAGCCCAGGTCAATTCCTTCAAGAGACCGCGATTATAGGAAGAAAAGAGTTCGACGAGTCTTTTTTTGATTTTTCTCATACCGCATCCCACAGATGCTTCAATCATAGAAAATAGAGACACCCTTGTCCACACGGATATTCGGAACAAGTGCGTGACGAAACTTACTAGCGGTTAAAACC
>CAYUTV010000037.1:0-9540 GCA_964447745.1 uncultured Planctomycetia bacterium
GAGGGAAAGCGTGAAATCATGGCCGGTGTCGGAGCCGTCAAAGTCTGCTCCAAAGCTCCGTCCAAGGCGAAAACCGTTGGTTCAAAAATGAGTAGAAAAGCGACCCACAGAACCGTAATTTTTTGTTTAATCATAACCTTATTAAAATGAGTTACTTACGATATATAATACACCCTTAAAATCTTATCTAGGAGCTCAAAATATACCCTATATTAGCTCAACTTACAAGATACCCGACGAGTGTAAATTTCGGGTTAACAATGGGTTAAATAGAAGGTGCTAGGCCAGCTTGGCTAGCACCCCGTGGACGACTTCCTCATTGGCGGGGGTCACGATTTGGAGCTTGGCGCCCCATCGGCAAATGGCCCCGTTTAAACTCTCAATGTCGATTCGCTTACCCTTTTTCAAGTCCTGAAGCATCGACGGAAAATGCGCCGCCGTACTGGGAATCAGTTTTTTGACCAATAGATCGATGTACTGCTCTGCGGTGGCGGGTTCCAGAGCCACGCCCTGTTTTAGACCAACCGCGTAGCACTCTCGGACAATGTCCTTCATCCATGAAACGGTTCGTTCATTTTCCAAGATGCGGCCATACGGTATTTCTTCAAGCGTGCAAATGCCGTTCAGCGCGCAATTATAAATAACCTTGGACCAAATAAACGTCAAAATATTCGTGACGGCCCTCGCGGGGATCTTGGTGTCACTCAACATCTTCGCCACCGTGATGGGATTGCGCGCCGGCTGGATTCCGGGCAGCGCTCCGAGCACGACATCATCGGCATTCACCGTGATATTCACCGTACCCGGCTCGATCTGCACACCGAAGATCACGCGGCCCGGCAAAAACTGCTCGGGCCTGACGGTCTTGAGTAAAGTCTCCACATTGCCCAATCCGTTCTGGAACGAAACCAATGTCGTTTGGGGGCGCATCAAGGGCGAAATCAGTTTTGCGGCTTCCTCCGTATCGAATGCCTTCACGGTGAGAAATATAAGATCAAAATCTTTTCCGCTCAACTCGGAAGAATCGGAATAAGTCTCCAACGCCTTGATATGATAATTACCCCACAGCCCCGTAATGCGAAGACCGTTTTGCCGAATGGCGTCCATATGCCAGGAGCGGCCAAGCAAAGACACATCATGCCCCGTTCGCGCGAGAAAACCGCCGATCACGCTGCCAATGCCCCCTGCTCCAAATATTAATATCTTCATAATTGGAGCCCGGCTTCTTTTTGACGGGCGCCAAAAATCAGTACTTTCATGCGGGCATTCCCTTTACCGTATATTCCGTCTTATCTTTTATCCCGGCGTTAAAAAAAGCTGTCTTCCGTTCGACGCATTTGTTGCATCTGCCGCAGTGCTTGCCGGCGCGCGGGTCTATACAGGAAAACGTCAGATGTAACGCGAGCATGCGTCCCTTCAGGATGACCTGAGGTTTGATGAGCTTCCTGAATGGCGCACGAATCTCTATCCTGCGCCCAAGCCCGAGTGTTACCGCCTTCGAAACAGCCCTAAAAAAAGCCGGCGTGCTGTCAGAAAAAGGATTTCCTTTTAAGACTCCGATTTCGATGGCGGGAATCCCTGACACAACGGCCAGCACGGCCGCTTGGGACAGCAGTATGAGATTGCGTCCGGGCAGGTAGACGGCCTCGTCCGGAGAATCGGCTCCCGGCACGGATTTGCCGGTCGTGCTCCAGTGCTTATGATACACCTCGCGCATGGGAATCTCGAGAATTTTCAAGGGTAACAGTTTGCGCGAGGGCAAACTCGTGAGATACTTTTTAAGCCAAAAGAGCTCTGTCTTTTCCCACCTGAGGTGATTGCGTACATACACGGGCTGGACGCGGGAACAACGCTGAAGCGCGTCGGCGAGCAGAACCGAGCTCTCAATACCGCCGCTGACAAGAACGCAGGCTTGGGCGTTCATAAAGAAATCAGGAGGTCGAGGTTTCTTCCTGGATATGATGCTTAATATTTTTGCCTTGCTCGATAAAGATAACATCTTCGGAGATGTTCGTTGCGTGATCGGCGATGCGCTCAATGTTCCGGCTTACGAGGATCAGATCAACGGCACGCGTGATGCTTTTCGGGTCTTCCATCATATAGGTAAGTAATTCTCTGAAAATCTGGTCATTGATATTATCAACCTCATCGTCATCTGCGCAGACCTCTTTGGCGAGTTCGGCATCATGATTCACAAACGCATCCAAGCTATTCTTGATCATCTTTTGAGCAAGGACAGCCATTTTTGGAATATCAATCAGCGGTTTTAGTTGGGGCTGCTTCATCAAATCGAGGGATATCTCCGCAATATTCACGGCTTGATCCGCGACGCGCTCCAAATCATTATTGATTTTAAGGATGGCGGTCAACAGCCTCAAATCTTTGGCAGCCGGCTGATGCAGCGCCAATAGTTTTAATACGGCATCTTCAATGTCAATTTCCGCATGGTTGACTTTTTCCTCGAGAGAAAATATCTCTTTGGCGTATTTATCATTTCTTTCAGTCAACGCTTTGATCGCCAACCCTATCATCTGCTGGGCAATATCAGCCATGGTCAAGAGTTTCTGCTTTAGATTATTCAGCTCTTCATCAAAATGTCTTTCCATCGTTTCCTCCGCTAGCCCCAACGTCCCGTGATGTAATCTTCCGTCCTTCTATCTTTTGGCTTCGTAAAAATATCCTGAGTGCTGCTAAATTCCACGAGGTCGCCCAACAACATATAACCGGTCTCATCCGATATTCTTGCGGCTTGCTGCATGTTGTGCGTGACGATAATAATAGTATAGTCCTTTTTTAATTCGAGCAGTAATTCTTCAATTTTTGCCGTAGACATGGGGTCGAGGGCTGAGCACGGCTCGTCCATCAACAACACGTCCGGCTTAATAGCCAATAATCGCGCAATGCAAAGTTTTTGCTGTTGTTCCAAAGATAAATTAGTCGCAACATTATTAAGCTTGTCCTTCAGTTCGTCCCACAACAAAACTTCTTCAAGACAACGTCGGGCAATATCGTGCAGTTCATTCTTATTCCCATCCATGTGATGAATTCTCAGCCCAAACACGATATTTTCGAAGACCGAGAGAGGAAACGGGTTGGGACGCTGAAAAACCATTCCTACCTTTTTTCTGAGATGAAGCAAATCCACTCTTGGTGAAAAGATATCCTGTTCTTCCAGAAATACTTTTCCTGTAATACGGCAACCTTCTATCATATCGTTCATCCGGTTGAACACGCGAAGTAGCGTTGATTTCCCGCAACCTGAAGGTCCGATCATGGACGTTATCTTTTTTTCAGTGATTTCGAGATTAATATTTTTAAGAGCATGAAACTGCCCGTAATAAAGGTCCAGGCTGTCCACGCGGATGATCTGTTTCATTATCCAAACCTTCCCGAAATGTAATCATCGGTTCTTTTGTCCCGGGGCGCCGTAAACATTGTACTGGTGCTCCCCAGCTCTACGAGCTCCCCCATCAAAAAGAAAGCCGTATTATCGCCGACACGCGCGGCTTGCTTCGTGTTGTTCGTGACGAGAACGATGGTGTACTCTTTTTTTAAATTCAACATAGCTTCTTCCACTTTTCCCGTGGAAATGGGATCCAGCGCGGAGCAGGGCTCATCGAAGAGAATCACCTCCGGTTCCACGGCCAACGCGCGCGCAATACACAGTCTCTGCTGCTGGCCTCCGGATAATTTCATCGCCGATTCTTCCAAACGGTCTTTAACCTCGTCCCACAAGTAGGCGTCCCGCAAACAACGCTCCACTAAAGGCAGAAGGTCTTTCTTTTTCTTATTATTCTTACGTTTAGGTCCATAGACTACGTTTTCGTAAACAGTCATCGGTAAAGGTAGTGGTAGGGCGAATATTAGACCAACCCGTCGCCGTAAACTGACCGCATCGATTTCACGGTAAATATCTTTTCCATCGATGAATATCTGCCCATTTACTTTCGCCTGTTTCTCAACGTCAATCAAACGATTTAACGTCTTCAACAAAGTGGTTTTCCCGGAGTTTGCGGGACCGATAATACTCAAAATCTTATTCCGCTCGATCTCAAATGAAACGTCCCGGAGTGAAGGCGGATTGTTGCCGTACGTCACCGTCAGTTTTTGAACCGATATCTTTGAATTGCCGGATGGTAAAGGCGTTACCATTTTTTCTTGCCTCTAAAATAGGATCTAATCGACACCGCCGCGAGATTCATTACCAAAACGATCGTCAGCAACACCATCGCCGTCCCATAACGAGTCTTCATATCCACATTGGGCACCTGCGTCGAAAGCACGTATAAATGATAAGGCAGCGCCATTACCTGATCAAAAATGCTCCCCGGCAACTTAGGCAGATAAAATGCCGCAACAGTAAACAGAATTGGAGCCGTTTCTCCAGCCGCGCGTCCTATGCCCAAAATAGTGCCGGTTAAAATTCCCGGTAGCGCGTGAGGCAATACGGCATTCTTGATGGTCTGGAGTTTTGTAGCTCCCAAAGAAAGACTGACCTGGCGAAATGACTTAGGCACCGCATCCAGCGCTTCGCGCGAAGACGTGATAATGACGGGCAGGATCATGACGCCCAAGGTCAAAGAACCCGATAGAATAGACGCGCCAAATTTGAAGAAACCGACAAATAGCGTAAGTCCGAATAATCCAAAAACAACGGAAGGAACGCCTGCGAGGTTAATGATCGCTAGGCGTACCACGCGGTTCATCCAGTTATCGCTCGCATACTCGCTCAGATAAATAGCAGCCAAGAGGCCCAGAGGCAGTGCAAATAAAACCGCACCCAACACGAGATAAAACGTTCCCACAATCGCCGGCAGAATACCACCCGCGCGCATGCCTGACCTCGGCATCGTACTCAAAAATTCCCAATTGATTGCGGCAAAACCGTTTTTAATGATAAAAAAGATAATAAACAGCGCCGGAACTATGACGAGCAGCGTTGCCACCAGTAAAACCGTAAACGCAATCTTCTGAGCTTGTTTCGGCGCTAGTGCGATCATTTGCGCTTCCTGTGAATAAAAAAGTCGGCCGTAATATTAATGATAAAAGTAATCGTGAACAAAACGAGTCCGATGGCAAAAAGAGCGTAATAGTGCGGGCTGCCTTGCACGGCCTCCCCCATTTCTGCCGCCACGGTAGCGGTAAGCGTACGGACAGGCTCCAGGAAACTCTGAGGAATCACGGCGGCATTGCCCGTCACCATCATGACTGCCATAGTTTCTCCCACAACACGGCCTATCCCCAGCATGACCGCCGCGACGATCCCTGAACTGGCGGCCGGTAACACCACACGGTAAATTGTCTGCCAGTGAGTCGCGCCCAATGCATAAGCGCCTTCTTTGTAAATTTTGGGAACGGAATGAAGGGCATCTTCGGCGATAGACACGATGGTCGGCATCGCCATAAACGCAAGAATGACGGATCCCGAGAATGCGGTGAGCCCTGTTGGCGTTCCAAAGGTCGAACGTACCCACGGCACGATAGTCACCATGCCTATGAAACCCAAAACAACGCTCGGAATGGCGGCTAGAAGCTCTACACCCGACTTCAGAATTTCTTTGTAACGTCCCGGCGCAACCTCTGCAATGTAGATGGCTGCACCAATCCCAAGAGGAATAGAAATTAGCGCCGCTCCTAGCGTCACAAGAAGAGAGCCGAGAATCAAAGGTAAAATGCCGAATTGCGGAGGATCGGAAATGGGATACCAATGGACACCCGCCAAGAATTCACCGATCTTGACCGTATGAAATAGCTGGGATCCTTCCTTAAAAAGGAAAAGAAATATGAGACCCACGATAACGATAGAGGCCGCACCGCTTGCCCAAATGGCGGCCTCTATCACATATTCGTGTATTCTTTTATTCATTGTCAGATTTTTTTAACAGGTACAAAATCAATCTCCGTAACAATGGCTTGGCCTTCACTAGAGAGCGCATAATCAATAAATTGCTTCACATGTCCCTGAGGCTCGCTCGGAGTATACAAATAAAGCGGTCGCGAAATAGGGTACGTGCCAGCCATCACATTGTCAATGGTAGGGTAAATGTATTCGGATTTATCGTTTTTTGCGATGGACAGCGCCTTATGATCCTTCCCGATATATCCCATGCCATAGTAGCCTATGGCGCCGGGGTTATGATTGATCTCGTCTGCGATCGCCTGGCTGGAGGGCATTAAAAGCGCGTTCGGAGCAAATTCATCCTTCGCCGCCAAATCCCCGTGCCGTAAAACATGTTCTTTAAAATAAACATGTGTGCCAGAATTGACTTCCCGCGATAATAAAACAATCCGCAGATCGGGTCCGCCAACCTCTTTCCAATTTTTTATTTTTCCCGTAAAAATGCCCGCCAACTGATCCAACGTCAACTGGGCGACAGGATTTTTTGGACTCACCACGACGGCCAACCCATCCAACGCAGTTTTATATTCTTTTGGAGACAGTCCTTTTTTCCCGGCCAATTCAACTTCCTGAGATTTGATTTCCCGCGAAGCCATAGCGATGTCCGCTGAACCGTTTACAAGAGCGGCAAAACCCGTTCCCGATCCTCCGCCCGTGACGGCGATGAATGTGTCCGGATTCTTTTCCATGTAATGCTCGGTCCATGCTTGGACAAGGTTCACCATCGTGTCCGACCCTTTAATCTGAATAGATTTTTCATCGGCTGTCCATCCGGACCCCGCCATCACAAAGCTGAGCGCAACCGCCAAAAACATTGCTTTCTTCATAACTATCTCCTTTAATTAAAACGAGTATATTAAATCCGCCTGGAATCTCAAAAGCTCATCATCATCGCCCCGCTGCAAGAAATCCGAACCCGCAATGGTGTATATCCGATCGGCTTCGATCTTCTCAGCCAGCCAAGCAGTCAAATTTAGGTCTATATTTTTGTGAAGTTTATATTTGTAGGACAGGCGGTGTCCCTGATTATTGGTACCGCCGCCGTGCAGATCGCTTTCGCTGAACTCTCCGGGAACCGCGTTGGCTTCAATATACATATACTCATAATTGAATTCCCAATCGCCCTTCTCTTTGGCTTTATTCAGCGTGAACCCCAGCGAGAAAGCGTCATCGCTGTCCGGCAATATCATAGGATCCGCGTTCAAATTCATATTGTGCGCGAAATCGCCGTATAATCGCAGGTTTCGTTTTCCAAGAATGCCGGTTTCGACCATGAAATTGGTATCCGCGTAAAAATTAATCACGCGAATATCGTCCAGACCCCGGTCATTCCCGCCAAATCGACTGCTTAGTCCGGCGGCCGCATCATTCTGGAACTGTGCGTAGTCGGTCCAATCATAGTAAGTTATTTTAAAAGAAGCGTTATGATCTTTGGCCCATTGGTAGGTTGTGCCCGCACCGTACGCAAATACAAACTGGTCTCCCGGATTAAAATTAGAATCTTCTTCGAGGATAAATTGACTGGATTGTAAATGCAGATCCCACGAAGCGCTGTCCGAGGGCTTCGCTAGATTGAAATCCACCCTTTCGTAGGCACCCTCCGGGTTTACGTCGCTATCCCACACCACAGCCGTAGCCCATCGCTCCCAGGGGTTCGCAGTCTTACCTGCCCCTATCTCGACGTTGGTTACACCGGGAATCCGGTTTTGGACTATTTTTGTCGGAGTATAGACCGCATAAGCTCGGTCTATAAATATCTGTTTCAACCCAAATTCGTCCGTCAGCGTCTGATTGGTTGAGGTCGCCTCATTTGTTCCGGTGCCTGTCGCTAAACGGAAACCGGCCTTCCACTCGTCGGTAAATTTCTTTTCCAGACCCCACCGGACGCGGAAACGGAAACGGTTTCTATCCTGCACATTGGAGTTGTCGGAACTGGATTTCTCGCCGGATTCACGGTTGAATCCTTCGTAACGCAACCTAATATCCCCTTTTGATGATAAATTTTCGAGCCAGCCATTAGAGGTCTTGATTTGCTTTTCAAAGTCTTTTTTCTCTTCTTGCTCCACTTCCACTCTCAAAGAATCGGCTTCCGGCCGGGTCAAAATACCCTTTTCGACTAACTTGTCGATTAACAGGGTCACCTGAGAAGCGTGAACGTGGGTTGTGGAAAATACCAGTAACATCGCCGACAGAATAATCGCTTTAAAGGTCTTCATGCCTTGCTCCTATTTTTGTTATATTTTGGGATTAGCTTACAAAAATACGGTAAAGATTTACTGAAGCAATTATGAAGATTTGATGAAATTACCGGGGGAACGAAACGCGGAAGACGGAACCTTGACCCTCACGACTGTCCACTTCAATGCTAGCCGCATGGCTTTCGGCAATGTGTTTGCAGATTGAAAGCCCCAAGCCAAATCCGCCCGTTTGGCGGGCGCGGCTTTTATCAACGCGATAGAACCGCTCAAATATCCTGGGAAGATCTCCCGAGGGAATGCCAATGCCGGTATCACGGATCTCTATAATAGATTTGTCAGCCATGTGGCGTGCATGGACATGGATAGTGCCGTTTTCTTTATTGTATTTAATCGCATTATCTATCAAATTGATGAATAACTGCTCAAGCGCTTTGGCTTCGCCGTTTATTTCAAAAATAGCGGGGTTAAAATCAGTGGTAACACTCAGCTGCTTATTTCGAACGGGACCGTGGAAAAGCTCAAAAACCTTGCCCATCAGTTCGGATATCTCTACAATTTGATGGTGTGTTTCCTGTTTGCCAGATTCCAGCTTGGAGAGCACCAGCAAATCTTCGATGAGCTGGCCCAGTTTAAGTGCATGCTCTTCGATAATCTGAAGAAATTTTTTCCTATTCTTTTCGTCCTCGATCGCTCCCTCTTTTAATGTTTCAACAAATCCCATGATGGAAGTTAAAGGTGTCTTAAGCTCATGTGATACGTTGGCCACAAATTCGCGACGCACTCTTTCCAGCTCCCGTATTCTCGTCACGTCATGGAATACTGCGACAATGCCCAGGAAATGTACACCTGAAAAAACGGGAGACACTTCAACTTCAAAAACGGTTTCCGTCAAAAGGGCCGTATGCTCGCTGCGCAATGGCAGCCGATCTTGAAGGGCTTTTTCGAGTAATGAATTGATCTGTGGATCGCGCAAAATTTCCCAGTAAAACCGCCCGATCAATGCCTTGCTATCGAGAGCGAACTTATCGGCAAGAGCCTCGTTTAAGAGGAGAATTTTTTGCTCGGTATCAATCGCAACCACGCCTTCTGCCATGCATTCCAGGATCGCGAGAAGTCTCTTTTTTTCCTCTTCGGCATCGCGGATCTTATCTTTGATAGATTGGGAAAGCTCGGAATGGTCGCGGGACAGGTGATTGATTTGCGCACTTTTGCGTCGCAAGAGGAGAAAAAAGATAAAAAAAACTGCCAGGCAAAACAGAAGGATAAAGAGCAACGTTAATTCTCCGTTTCTACGAAGCGGTAGCCGGTCCCCCGCACCGTTTCAAGGTAATCTCTGCATTTTCCGAGCTTCTGCCTAATGCTGCGTACATGGACGTCGACGGTGCGGTCGACGACAAATGCCTCCCCGCCCCAGGCCCCGCTCAACAGTTTGTCTCTGGAGAA
>CAYUTV010000037.1:9640-10697 GCA_964447745.1 uncultured Planctomycetia bacterium
CGTTTTTTTGGGAGGCATGTTAGGAATTGCTGTCTGGCTTAACGGGCTTTGACTTTCCCAGTATATCCTTTACCTTATCGCGTATCTGGCCCTGGATCGTTTCCACGTCCTTGCGGGCATCTATCACTTCAAAATTAAACTCCTTGGCGAGCTTGTCATATTCGGTGATAAGGGCCGATTGATAATTCACAAAACTGTCGAACAGGTCCTGCCCCATGTGCAGATCCATTCCGGCTTCCCAGTAATTCATGCCACCCGACTCGATGACCCGCGGAATCAGCGTCTCAATATCAATGTTGAGATACAGCGTCAGGTCAGGCACTAACGCAAATCCGAAGACATTGCGAATCCACTTGGGGTCCACTTTGCGCACCACGTCCCGGGCAAAGGCCGTGAATACATAGCGGTCAGCGATGACAATGTGGCCGGATTTTAATGCGGGAATAATCTGGTTTTCCAAACGATCGGCAAAATCCGTCGCATACAACAAAGAGAATGTCATGCGGTCCATCATATTGCCTGACTTGGCCAGCTCAATGGATTTGTGCATCAGGTTGGAGCGTGTCCACCCGGTTTCCACCACGGCATAGCCCTGAACTTCGAGCCAGTTCTTCAAAAGATCTACCTGCGTCGAGCGGCCCGTACCGTCGGTGCCCTCGATCGTGATCAATTTACCCTTTAATTTAAAGGGCTTAAGATACGGTAAACCTTCGCCAAAAAACTTTGGGTCGCTTGGCATAAATGGTCCTTTTTTTGGAGTAACCCTTAAGGATGTCCTTGGCCGCGGAACGTACTATCTCCTGCTGGTCATGGATTTCCAATTGCGCGTCAATGGTTGTCAGAGAAAATTCATCGATCATTTGTTCGTACTGGTGCATGATCTTTTCCTGGAAAATTCTGAAGCTCTCCTTGATGTCCGTGCTAAAACCCAGATCCATTCCCGCTTCATGGAATTTAAGCTCCGCGCGATTGGATAAGATCCGGTCACAGGCCACGTTGATAGGCACGCGGAAATAAAAGCTCAGATCGGGTTTGATCGCAAAGCTGTACAGATTTC
>CAYUTV010000038.1:0-10380 GCA_964447745.1 uncultured Planctomycetia bacterium
CGGCCGATCATGACGCCGTCACAGCCCGCGACACGCCGCAAACGCAACGCGTCTTCCCCTCCAAGTACGTCCCCGTTTCCAAAGACCGGGATTTTGACCGCGCTCTTAACGCGTCCGATCGCCTCATAATTCGCCTGGCCGGAGTAACCCTGTACACGCGTGCGCCCGTGAACGCTCACAGCCACGATGCCGGAATCTTCCGCGATCTTGGCGATCTTCACAGCTTCATCACCCGAAGGATCCGTGACTCCCAAACGCATCTTGATCGTCACGGGAATCTTTTTTACGCTTTTCACGACGGACTCAAAAATATCTTTGGCCTTATCGGGGCATGCCAGGAGTGCGGAACCCGAACCTTTGCCCGCTACTTTAGGCGCCGGGCAACCCAGGTTAAGATCAAGGAGGTCAAAACCCATCTGCTCCACAATCGCGGCTGCCTCGCCCATCACATCGGCTTTGCAGCCCATGAGCTGGGCCCCAAGCGGCTTGTCCTCGGCACACGTCATCATGAGTTCTTCGATGGTCTTCTCATTTTTGCGAACGAGAGACTCAGCGGCGACCATCTCGAGAAACGCAAACTCCATGCCGTATTGACGGGCGATCAGCCGGTAAGGCAGATCGGTACACCCCGCCATGGGCGACTGAATCACATTGGATTTGAGAGTGAAATTTCCCAGTTTTAACATGGCAGAATTATACCATATTCCCTGCGGCCTTCGGCCTCCGGTCAATAGGGGGAAACGTTTCGTTTCCCCCTGCATTGCGCTCGCCGCAGGTATCTAGTAAAAGTCATTCGAAGAAGATGCCATAGGTCACTAGGGAGCCTGCGGACTCGCTGTCACCCCCTTCCCCAGAGGAAAGAGCAAAAAACCCCGGCTTTATCAAAGAAGAAGGGGGAATGAATATCCCCCTTCTTCTTTGGATTAATAACCCCCTAAAATGGAAGTAGGTTTAAGTAAACGACTACCGGCGGGTGGCGAATATTGCCCGGGAGAGCCAAATTCTCCCGTTTCTTGCAGTCCCTTTCGCCGCTTTAAGTGGGCTTTTCGTCAAGTCCGCTCCGGATACGGCAAAATCATCACCTGTCTGAGGCCGGCCCAGGCCGAATTTGATGATTTTGCCGAGGCTCCCCGGACTTACGAAAAGCACGCGGGCGACGGGACAAAAGAAACGGGAGAATCCGCCCGGGGCAATGCGATAACAGGGCCCGTTTACTTTACACGGCAATCGCGATCGAGTAAGATGTGTTTGTGAGGATATTATGAACAAGAAAGTATTATTTGCAGCGCTATCTGGAATCTTTATTGCGAGTTTACTCTTATCGGGATGTGCGGCGGCGCTAATTGCCGGGGGTGCCGTAGGTGGCTATGCCGTGGCGAAGGATATGGAAGATGGCCAACTCATCGATACACCGAAGAAAAAGGAAAATAAAGGCTGGTTCGGCAAGAAAGACTAGGGCTTTAGCGTTTTCGCGAATACGTCGTAGAGAATCTCCGCCTGCCAGGGTAAAACGCCTTCCACTTTTTCCAGCTCTTCCTTTGAACGCGGGGGCTCCACGATCACGGTCTCCAGAATATTGTTCGTCGCCACGATACTCGGATGAACATTCAATTCTTTGGCGAGCTCTTCCCTCGTCTGTTTCAAGATTCCCAGGAGTTCTTTGAAGTTCTGCGGCGGTTTGCGGCGATTGGAATATTTTTTCTCGGGAAAAAGCTGCTGCGGCATCGCACGCGCGTCCAGAATCACCCGGTTTACCTGCTCGCGGTGATCGCGCTTGATATTTCTCGGACAGCGTGGCCATAGTGCCACGTCCGGCGTATCCGCGGCGGAGGCCCATTCCACGAGTTCCAACAACATGTCGTTGGTCAATACCTTGAAGCTGGGCCGGTCAAATTTCCTAGCCTCCCCGTCACGCCACTGCCACAGCTCTTTCAGAATCGTGATCTGCGAGCCTTTTAATTTATTGGCGCCTTTGATCACCCAACGGTCCTCGCTGAGAACCCGGTGCTCTTTAAGCGTGGGGATCACGCGTGCCAGACGGTCACATGCCTGGCGATGCCACTGCAAGCGTCCCAACGCCGTGAGCTCGGCCTCCATCACCTCTTGAATGTGCTTCAGGTAATGCGTGTCGTTAGCCGCGTAGGTTAGCATCTTCTCGTCGAGGGGTCTGAGAGACCAATCCGCTTTTTGAGCGCTTTTGGAGAGTGCCACCTGGCAGTGCTTCAAAGCAAGATCCGCCAACCCCTGCTTGTCATACCCCAAGTACTGAGCAGCGATCATCGTGTCGAAAATTTTTTCCGCTTTGAATCCGGCGTACCTGTGCAGCATCCGCAGATCAAAATCGGCGCCGTGAAGAATCAAAAACTTTTTCTCGAGCGAAGCGATTAGCGGCTTGATGTCCGCCGGACCGAAAGGATCAATGATAAAGTCCTCGTCGGCAACGCTGACCTGAACGAGGCAGAGCTTTTCCAGATAGTGATGAAGACTGTCCGCTTCGGTGTCCACCGCGGCCCAGGACGATCCTTCGATGGCGCGTATCGCATGCTCCAGAGAATCCGCTGAGTCAACGTAGCGCATATTGCGTCCTAGGATACCGTTTTTTCCGCGACCGCCGCGGCAAAGGAAGGATGCTTCTGATCTTTGGCGGATAATTGGAATGGGACATCCAGTTTAGGCCACACGATTCCCAACTCAGAATCATCCCAACGAACGCCGCGGTCCAGGCCCGGCGCATAGGATGCCGAGACCTTGTATATGACATCCGTGTCGTCTTCGAGCGCGCAGAAACCGTGCGCAAAACCCTCGGGGATATAAACCATCTTCCTGTTTTCAGCGCTGAGGAGAGTTGTCACGTGGCGGCCGAACGTCTTCGAATGTGTGCGCATATCGACGGCCACGTCAAAAATACTGCCGCGCACCACACGGACCAACTTGGCCTGTGCTTTGGGAGGCAGTTGGTAATGCAATCCGCGCAAAACGCCTTTGGCTGAACGGCTTTGATTGTCCTGCAAAAAAGGCGCATGAATCCCGTTCTTCTCGAACAGTTCACGGTTATACGCCTCAAAAAAAGAACCGCGCGTGTCCGAACGAGTTTCGGGCTCGATAAATAAAACATCGGGAATCATGGAGGGAATGAATTTCACAAATTTATCTCGCAGCGCACGAGAAGACCCTCGGCCATGAGTTTAGAAAACAAAGCGGCCACCTGCGAAAAATCATCGGGTGGTGAAGTGATCTTTTCAGAGGCCGTGTCCATGGTGTCACCTTGCAGCAACGATGACAGGAACTCGAACTGCCAGGATTCAAGTAATTCGCAGCGCACCTGAAGACCCGTGCGGCAAACCAAAAGACTCTGCGGGCGGTCCACGAGATTCACGTCCACTTTGTCACGCGACGTTTTACGCGCATTCCAAATATCGAGCACCGGCCAGGACGAGCGGCACACCGCGACGCCACTCTGGAAAATGATTCGCGCTCCCAGGAGCCGTTCTTCGGAAATTCCGGTCAGATCCGCCGGAACGAGCGATTTCTCATGAAAACTATGAAACGCGTCGGCGATCAGCCATTCCAGACGGGCGAGGTCCGGTACAAACGGCAGGCCGTTCGCGTATTCGGACTGATTAAGAAACTCGGGCAAATGGCGACCGACTCGGCTGAGATTATAGTCGCGTGAATGATAACGCTTGGCGTATTCCGCCGCCATGACCGCAAAGCGCGGTTCGCCCAAAACAAAGCGCACCGCCTCATAAACCTCGGCTAAGGCTTCACGGATACGGACGTCATACCCTTCTTTATAAACGCCAAGGCGTTCAGTTCCGGGAACGCCGCCCTGAGAATTCAATGCGACATCGACAGAAGAAGGTTCGTCCAGCAGATGGGATTTAAACCAGCGCTGAGTCTCGCTTAAGCTGGGGTTTGGGTTTGCTTTTGACATAAATTTTTTTGGCCCGTTCGGCCTCTTGGCTGAGTTTCTCAAAAGAAGGTAAGTGCTGGTCCCACTCGACGAGTGTGCTGATCTGTCCATAGCGCGTCATCGCGTCTTCGTATAAATCCCATACGCGCTGAACCACCGGCGCTCCGTGGGTATCAAAATAGTACGACCCCATATCCGAGTAACCGGCCAGATGAATCTGCCCGATCAGCTCAGCAGGGATGCCCTTTAGAAAATCCGAGCTCTCGAAGCGGTGATTGTAGGCGTTGACGAAGACATTGTTCAGGTCCAATAGAATTCCGCAGCCGGACTTTTTGGCCACCTGCGTCAGAAATTCCCATTCAGGCATGACGGAGTGCCGGTACGTTATGTAAGAAGAGACGTTTTCAAGCAAAATTTTGCGGCCTAGGTAATCCTGCACTTCTTCCACGCGCCTGCAGACGTGATCGAGCGCTTCGCCGGTGAACGGCAGGGGCAAAAGGTCGTGAAGATTTTCCCCGTCGACGCCCGTCCAGCATAAATGATCCGACACCACGAACGGATCGATGCGTTCCACCAATGCTTTAAGTTTTCTTAAATATTCCTTGTTCAGCGGATCTATCGATCCGATGGACAGAGACACGCCGTGAACGGCGACAGGGTAGTGATGACGCACCTGTTCCAGAATATGAATCGGCCGGCCACCCGAATCCATAAAGTTTTCGGAAATGACTTCGAACCAATCCATCTTGGGCCAATGGCGCGTGACGTGCTCATAATGTTCTGATCTGAGACCGACGCCGCAACCGTGATTGGGCCACTGGAAACTCATGCGCTCACTCCCCTGTCGAGTTCATTGAACCGATTAGGCTTCGGCTGTCAGACGGCCGCCTTCAATTGCAAGGCAAGCTTCCTTGGCCATCATCGAAACGCCTTCACCCTTGCAAGCGTTCTTGCCGGCGCAAGCGTGACCTTTGCCGCCGCATTCGCCGGTCCCTTTGCAGGCGTTGACGCCATAGCAAGCGACTTTATCTTCCGCGAATGCTTGACCCGTGAAGGCCGCACCGGTCGCCGCGATCAAGCCGGCAACGGATGCTGCGATGATCATTTTCTTTTTCATGGTTATTTCCATTGCTTCCTCCTTGTACTGCGTGGTCTCCGTGGGAACCCTTCCCTAGAAGAGCTCTTGGGACTTGAAACAAATTTATTAAGCGGCGATCCCCTCGACTTCAATGGTCACGTCCACTTCCTCGCCGAGCATAGCTCCGCCGGTGTCCAGCACCTTATTCCAAACGATGCCAAAGTCTTTACGATTGATCTTGGTGGTCGCGGTGAGTCCAAGGCGCTGATTCCCCCAGGGATCCTTGCCTTCGCCGTGGATCTCCACATTCAACGTAATGGGCTTCTGAACGCCATGCATGGTGAAGAGACCTTCTACCATCGCCTTGTTTCCCTGAACGCCGGATACCTTGGTAGTCTCAAATGAGATGGCGGGAAATTTCTCAACGTCAAAGAAATCGGCGTTCCTCAGATGCTTGTCACGCTCCGGTACGTTCGTGTCGATACTCGCGGCGACTATCTCGCCTTTGGCCTTCCATGATTCGGGCTTTCCCGCCTCATACTCCAGCGTTCCCTTGAAATCATTGAAGTTACCTTGCACGTTGGAAAATAGATGCCGAATCTTGAAAGTCACGGCCGAGTGATCTTTGTCGACATTGTAAGTCGCAGCCCAGGAAGCCGAAACGATGAGAATGTTGCAGAGAATAAGCGCAAAAAATGATTTTAGTTTCATGAAATATCTCCTTCTGTCGGGATGTCGAATATGGGAGGTATTATAACATAATCGATGTTAAAAATTGATAAACCTGATAACAAAAAAAGGCGGAATTACCGAGGTTGATCGGTAACTCCGCCTATGAAAATGATCTTATTCCGGTCGCTTGGGAGGACGCGGAATCGCGGCGTTGGGATTGCGCGGCGCGGCCGTATTCGGATTGACGGGTGGCCTTGCTATTTGATTGTTGGGATTGACCGGCACGGCAAAGCGGTTAGGGTTTTGAGGGGTCGCCAGACTTGCGTCTCCGACACCGCCGCCCCCACCTCCGCCGCTACCCCCGGACTCACCCAGACTCTCGGCCGCTTTTTTCTTTTTATCATCGGCATCCTGAAAAAGGTCCCACTTCTTTTCCTTGCCCGCCTTCTTCTTGGCGGCTGCTTTCTTTTGATCCTTTTTACCGAAACCGAACCAGTCGGCGGCCTGCACACTCGTAGACGTTCCCAAAATACAGACAAACACAGCAATGGTCAGAATTTTTTTGATCATTAGAGTCCCCTTTAACGATTATGAACAGATTTTAGCATTATTTGACCGGCGCGCCAACAACTTCCGCAGGAAAATACAAATCGAACGTCGTCCCTTTGCCCAATTCGCTTGAAACATCCACCCAGCCCTTATGGTCACGCACCACGTTCAAAACAAACGTAACGCCCAGACCCGCTTCCAACCCCTGCCGCTTCATCAGGAACATCGGATTAAACAAAGATTCCTTGAGCTCGGTGCTCATGCCCTGCCCTGTATCACGAACGGAGATCACCGTATAAGCGCCCGCCGGAGCTCCCCATTTCGTTTCTATCTGACTGACGTATTTATTGAATGTCTTTAAAATCAAGCGTCCGCCGTGCGGCATGGATTCCTTCGCATTCGAAATAAGGTTCATCAGCACGGATTCGAGCTCCGCCTCGTTGCCTTGAATATTCCAAACTTCATTGTCCCGGGTCACATTGGTCAGGATGGTGACGGGCAGATATCTGGAGAGCCAATTTTCGAGATTGCTCAAGAGAGCGCCGGGGTTAAGCGATTTTTTCTCATAGGCCTTCGCTTCGGTGAACTGAAGAATTTTCTCGACCGTCTCCGTCGCCAGTTTTAACTGTAGTGTTGCGTCCGCGGGTTTTTCCGACAGCAGCGACTCCTGCACGATCTTCAGCTGGCGAAGAACATCTGCCGCCATCCCGCCGGCCAATACTCCGATGGTTTCCATCTTCTGAGTCTCGCGGTACTGCGCTTCCATTTTTTTGCGGTGCGTGATGTCACGCGCGATCAAAATCAGGGCATCCACGCCGCCACCCTTTTGGCTCGCCACTGTCGAGGAGAAAACGCTGTAGAAACTGCTGTCTTCGCCGCGAGAGATCCGCGATTCAAATTCCTGCAGTTTGCCGCCCAGCAGGTCCTGAAAGTTCTCTCGTTTTAAAAAACCGGGCGAAACATCAAACAAAGACTTTCCCAGAAGTTCCTTTTCAGTTTTTTTCAGCATTTCGCAGGACGCCTGATTCACCAGGCGAATAAAACCGTCCGCATCCAATACCACCAGCGCATCCGCCATCGTATCCATGATCTGTTTGGCGGCAAAACCCGGTGTGATATCCACCAATCGATAACGCCAAACAGCGCGCGCCGCGAGGATCATGAAAATAAAAGCCGCGACGTAACCGAACGGATAAACATTCACGCCGAATGTCGGCAAAAGGTCCACGGCCGCCACATAGCCCCAGAGAAACGCATTGCGAAACGATTTGAGACGGCCCTTTTGAGACGTACTTTGCGCGCGTGCATGCTCACGATAAAATAAAAGCAAACTGAACGCCATTGCGAGCGCCAAATATATAAAAAGACCCGCACCGGCGGGTCCGTAGTCAGGATAATAGCCCCATGGATAACTGTAAACGCCTTCTATGAAGAGATTCGTTCGCGCAAACACCGCATAAAAAATAAACGATAGGGCCACCGCGCCGTATGCCCAGAAACGGTCGCGGTTCCAACGATTGACGATGCAGAGAGTAAACATGACGATCGCGGAGGGAATGAAAATAACGCCCAGGTGTTCCAGCTGATACGCCAAAAAAAGCCATTCTTTGGGAACGAGATAACTCGCGCCAATAAAGACAAGCCACGCGGCGCTCGTGAGCGTCAAATACATAAACGCCATACTGACGCGCGAAACTCCCTCTTTTTTCACGGTCAAAAAGCCGAGGGCCAATATCAAAAACCCCACGGCGATCACGGGAAGCGCATGAAGGATATGAGCAAAATTTAAAGTAACCATAAATTAACTTTCTTTAGTAATAGTTAATAATAGTATACATTGAAGAGGCGTAAATATCAACTTAGGATAAAGACATAACTCTATTAAATGAAATAGCTTAGGTTATATAAGGTGATTCTTCCAGTCGTAGGCACTGCCGGAAGCAGGACTGCCTGGGATGGGCTCGTCGTCATAGCCATAGGTCATTCTTAGAAAAGAGATACCTGCATTCGTGGCGGTCTGCCAATCGATGCGGCTGTCTCCGACCAGAATCGTTTTGGAGGGCGGGGATTTTAACTGCTCCATCACGGAAATCACCGATTGCGGGTTGGGCTTCGGCGGATACTCGATGCCCATGCCTATCACCACCTCGAAAATCGATTCCAGGTCGAGCAAGCGCAGGATCTGCAGCGTCAATTCATGCGGCTTGTTCGTAACGATCGCTTTTTTATAGTCCTTGAGCGGACCCTCGACCATGTCACGAACGCCCGGGTATAAAACCGTTTCAATAACCGGCTGGTGGATGTATTTTTCTTTGAACATTTTAACGGCTTGCTCAAGCAAGACGGAGTCCTTAGCCAGAGGCGGGGCCAACGTCATCATGAGATCGTGGACACCCCTGCCGATCGCCTTCTTCACCTGCTCCAGCGAACGCCTTTGAAATGACAAACGCTCCAATACCACATTCGCATGGAATGCGATATCCGGAGCCGTATCCACGAGAGTGCCGTCGAAATCAAAAATTAAAAGGTCGTACTTGGGCATGGACGTCAGGCGGCTTCCTCACGGGGGAAATGTCTTTGAATTTCACGAATCGAGGAAATACACAGCTCAACGCCTTTCTGTGCGTTCACGATCTCCTGTTCGGAGGCGTTATCGGGCGCGAGTTGAGTATAGATATTCATCGCGCGCTCCAGCATTTGGCCGGCGCGTGTATAGAGAGATATCGACGCCTTCATATTCACGGCGGAACGATCTTCGGTGAGCATTTGTTTCGCTTCCATGATCAGTTGACGGGCCATCATCATGTCATTGCTGGCCTGAGAACGCATTTGCTGAGCTTCGTTGGCAGCAAACGCGGGCGTGGCGGCGGATAGCGCGAGAAGAGCCAATATAAAGAATATTTTTTTCAAGCGACACCCCCCGTGATCGGAACCAACACCACCTTCACTTGATCCATCCCGAAGATGCAGACGATCTTCGTGATGTCTTCTTTGGTCAGGTTTTCGGTGACCGGAATGCCCAGATGAAACAGCGCTTCTTTTGACGGAGCGATGACGCGAAAATCTTTTTGCATGAAACCGGACTGCTTCGTGAGTTCAATCTCCCGCCCGTCTTGCGTATGAAGAATGAACCGGTCGAGCGTAAATGCAATCGGAAACGCTTCATCGGAATCATTTTTCACCGACAGGAGTAAAGTGCTCGCATTTTTGCCGTGCCATTCCAGACGCCCCTCGGCCTTAATGCCGGGATCCATGGCGCCCGGTTTATAGAAAAATTCGTATCCGGTGCCTTCTTTCGCCTCCACGCGTAAATCTTGGGCCGCCCGTTCGTTTTTCACGCGGATGCCAAAGAAGTTGGGCGTTCCGCTGATCGTGGCGCAGCCGCACAGAAGGCCGATGAGAATCAATGCGTTCATTCGTTTCATGAAGAAGTCTCCGTCGATTTCTGGTTTAAAATACGCTCACAAGACTTCAAAAAATACTCCTTATCCTTGATATCGAGCAAGTTCTTCTTACCGACAAACTGGATGATTTCCTTCTCCGTTTGCGGATCCAAAAGTTTAACGTCATCCGTGTATATGACAACGATCACCCGCCGGGCCGCCGGAATGCCTCTTAAGTGATACGAAATCGTATATTCCGGTTCCTGCGGCATCCCCTGCCGAATCAAAATAAGATCGGGGAGATCCGGATCGGCGATTCTCGCGATGGCTTCCGCGGCGTTTTTGGCGTTTCCCACGAGACAGCCGATGTTTAACATCCCCAGCGAAAACTCTTTCAGCGTATCGGGATTATTGTCGACAATCAACACCTTCTTCGTCGCACGTCCCGACTCTCCGGCCCCGGAACCCGCGGCCTTGTTTTTCTCGAACACGGCCTTCACTTTCTCCAGCAATTCTTCGATCTTCACGGGCTTGATCAGGAAACCCTCCACCGGCAAGCTTTGAAAAAGCTCCTCCAGGTGTTCGCTGGCGGTAATCACGAGCACGGGATACATGGGCTGGCAATTGGGAAGAGAGATTCTGTCATAGAACGCGAGGCCGCCCATCTTGGGCATATTGATATCGAGCAGTATCAGGTCGGGCTTTTGTTTGGCGATGACCGCCAGAGCTTCCTCGCCGTTGGCCGCCGTCATCACGTCGTAATCCCGCTGAGTCAAAACCTTTTT
>CAYUTV010000039.1:0-3949 GCA_964447745.1 uncultured Planctomycetia bacterium
GCATTCAGTCACCGTGACCGCGACCAGCTGGTTTCCGTGGCGACGGACGGCGAATCCTACGGACATCATCACAAATTCGGCGAAATGGCGTTGGCCTATGCCATCAAAAAGATCGAAGATCATAAGATGGCCCGCATCACCAATTACGGCGAATATCTGGATCGAATCGGATCGACGTGGGAAGTGGACATCTATGAGAACAGCTCCTGGAGTTGCCCGCACGGCGTGGAACGCTGGAAAAGCGATTGCGGTTGCCGGTTAAATTTTCAAGCCAATTGGAATCAGAAATGGCGCGCCTTTTTGCGGGAAGCGTTTGATTTTCTGCAGGAAATTGTCGATGAGCTTTTTGTGAGTGAAGGATCGGTGCTTCTCAGAGATCCATGGACGGCCCGGAACGAATATATTCAGGTCATCCTGGATGGTTCTGCGGCCTCTCGCAAGAAGTTTTTATCAGCCAATGCGAAAAGAACTTTATCCGCCGAAGAAGAGAAGAAGGTGTGGAATCTCCTCGAAGCGCAAAAGTTCTCGATGTTCATGTATACCAGCTGCGGATGGTTTTTTGACGATATTTCAGGAATCGAACCGGTACAGGTCATGAAATTTGCCTGCCGCGCGATGGAGCTTGTTCAGCCGTATTATAAAAGAGAAATTGAGCGGCTTTTCTTGAAAATTTTGGATGAGGCCAAGAGCAATTTTCCGGAACAGGGAAGCGGTGCGGATATTTATCGCGCCTATGTGAAGCCGCTGCAGGCGCGGCATCATCAAGCGGATTCGCAGGCACCGGGAACCATTCATTCTAATTCAGGAGCATAAATTTCATGGGTTTTAAATGCGGTATTGTCGGTCTGCCCAACGTCGGTAAATCGACGATTTTTAACGCGCTCACAAGAGGCTCTGCGCTCGCCGCGAACTATCCGTTTGCGACCATCGATCCCAATGTGGGCATTGTTCCCGTGCCGGACAAGCGCTTGGACGAGCTTACGGAAATCGTTCCCACCAAGAAAGTTGTCCCGACAACCATTGAGATCGTGGATATTGCGGGCATTGTGAAGGGGGCGAGCCAAGGGGAAGGCCTGGGAAATCAGTTTTTGAGCCACATCGCCGAAGTGGACGCGATTATCGAGGTAGTGCGCTGTTTTGAGGATAAAGATATTGTCCATGTGAGCGGAAGCGTGGACCCCGTGCGCGACATGGAAGTGATCCAGACGGAATTGATTCTGAAGGATATGGATGTATTGGCGAAGCATAAAACGCGCTACGAAAAGGGCGCCAAGGCCGGCGACAAGAAGGCCGTTCAAATGCTGGGTCTTCTCACACGGTTCGAAAAGGCTTTTAACGAAGGCAAACCGGCCAAGAGCATTGAGTGGACAAAAGACGAAAAGGCACTGCTGAACGAAGTAAATTTCTTAACGGACAAGCCCATTCTTTACGCCGCCAACGTCGCCGAGCATGAGCTGGGCAAGCCGGATTCAGCGGCCGTGGCTGCCGTTAAAAAAAGAGCGCAAGATGAAAAATCCGCGATGATTGTTATCAGTGGCAAGGTGGAAGAAGAAATTTCCAAGCTCGAGGCCGAAGAAAGGGTTGAATTTCTTAAGGCGATGAATCTCAGCGAGTCCGGACTGGATCAGTTGGCGCGCGAAGGGTATAAACTTTTGGGTCTGGTAACGTTTTTCACGGTGGGCGACACGGAAAACAGGGCCTGGACCACCGAAAAAAACTCCACCGCCCCGCAAGCCGCAGGGAAGATTCATTCTGACTTCGAAAGAGGATTTATACGCGCCGAAGTGATCAGTTATAGCGATTTCATCAAGTACCGGGGCGAGCAGGCGGCCAAAGAAAGCGGCCGTTTTCGTTTAGAAGGAAAAGAATATGTCGTGCAGGACGGCGACGTGATGCACTTCCGTTTCAGCGTTTAATTCTTCTTCCCGATTCCCAGCCAGGCAGCCAACGTCTCTTCGTCTTTGGGGAGATAGGTCGTTTTTAATCCTTCTGTGATTTTGGCCGGAAGCTTAGCGTCTTTAATAATCGCATTCAGCGCCCTGATGGAGTAAGTCAGAGCATCCATTTCCATGTTCCTCCGGTCGCTCGCGTCGCCGGATCCGTTGATGTACTGCGTACGGATGTGCGCCATCTCGTGGATCACGACGTCGATAAGAAACGCCGGGTCCTTAAAGACTTCCGATTCGATCACCGTAAAACAGATCACTTCTTTTTTCTCACTCACGTTCAAGACGCTCATCGCATTGTGCTTAAATCCGTTTTGTCTCAAGAACTTGTTGTCTTCCAAGAATTGTTCCGCTTGCGGCAGAGCGTGCTTGATGGTTTCGACGAATCCTTTTTCAAAACTCTCCAAATTATCGGTGACAACGAACTGAATTTTTACTCTCGGATCCTTCAGTATTTGGGAGGCATCGTCGAGATATTGATCGGCAAGCTGCACAGTCGCTTGAAGATCTCTTACCTGCTTGCGTGTAAATTCGGGGGCGTAGCTGATATCCGCCACCATGCCGGGCTCGTTTTTAAGCGCGTTCTCGAACGCCCTCTGCGCCCCTTCATGTTGCGGCCAATGTTTTAGAGAAGTCTCATAGTGTTCCACGGCCTTAGTCTTATCCATCGCGCCGTAAAAATAGACATCGCCCAAAAGGTAATGGATCTGGCTTCGCAGTTTACCCGTCGGATCCTGATCGGGATGAGCGTCAAACAAAGAAGCGGCCAAGGCAAAATACGGCTGCGTTTCCAGCAACAGTGCGATCCCTTTTTTCTTGTCGGCGGATTGATAGGTGAATGTGGCTTTCGAAAAAAGAACGGAGCCGTAGTTCATTTGAATGGCACCGTCATCCTGATTTTTGGCCGCGAGATCTTTAAGAATACCGAGTCCCGTTTCCTGTTGGGAGGTGTTGATCATCTGAAGGGCTTCTTTTTCGCGGGCTTGATCTTCGGCGGACATAGCCCAAGCCGGGGCGGGGGTGAGCGAGCAGCCCAGCAGAGCCAGGCAGATCAGAATACGTCGATTCATAAGCTCCTTGCGACGAATCAGGTTGGTGGTTGCTTGAGGGGTATTATCCATAGACCTCCCGGGGTTGTCTATCCCGTTCGCGGGAGGGCCGGGGCCTTCGTCCCGAGAATACTATTGCAGTTTTCTTCAAGTAAGATAGAATATTTAGACGATTTTTCATTGCCATCACCATCAGTAAAAGGAGAAAAAAGTGGTCACGATTTCAGAGGGAAAGTTAAAAAGTTTAGAGGCGGTTTCCAATAAAAAAGGTGTTATCAGCGCGGCAGCCATGGATCAGCGCGGCTCACTGCAGAAATCCATCGCCAAGGCCAAGGGCGTCAAAGACAGCGAAGTCACCCCTGCCATGATGTCCGAATTTAAAGTGATCGTGACCAAAGTATTGACGCCTCACGCCAGTGCCATTTTATTGGACCCCGAGTTTGGGTTGGATGCCGCGCGCGCCAGATCCAAGAACGCGGGTTT
This sequence comes from uncultured Planctomycetia bacterium, assembly GCA_964447745.1. GTDB lineage: Bacteria > Omnitrophota > Gorgyraeia > 2-02-FULL-51-18 > 2-02-FULL-51-18 > CAYUTV01. Next base: position 3,479 of record CAYUTV010000039.1, read on the forward strand.
ATTGCTGGCTTATGAGAAGACGGGCTATGATGCGACGGGTCCGGGACGCATCCCTACGTTTTTAGACGGTTATAGCGCCAAACGCCTGAAGCAAGAAGGTGCGGATTGCGTGAAAGTACTCCTGTATTACTCGCCGTTCGATGAACCCTCGGTCAATCAGAAGAAGCATGAAATCATGGAACGCATCGGCAAAGAGTGCGAAGAAGCCGACATCGCTTTCTTTTTGGAATTCGTGGGTTATGATCCCAAGGGCGGAGATGCCAAGGACTTCGCTTACGCCAAGATCAAGCCGGATGTCGTGATCAAGGCGATGGAAGAATTCTCCAAAGATAAATATAAAGTCGACGTGCTCAAAGTCGAAATTCCCATCGATGTGAAATATCTCAAAGGATCGAAGGCGTTCAAAGGACCCGAAGTGGCCTATGACTTCGAGGAAGCCAAGAAGATATTCAAGCGCCAGGATCAATGCAC
>CAYUTV010000039.1:4049-10191 GCA_964447745.1 uncultured Planctomycetia bacterium
TTCCAGAATTCAAAATCGCCCATTTTGAACGCCGCTTCGGTGATCGCCGGCTCTCACCACGAGAAATACGATGGCAGCGGCTATCCGAGAGGGTTGAAAGGCGAAGACATTCCTTTATACGGCCGGATCGTGGCGATTGTGGATATCTTTGACGCGATGGTATCCAAGCGCTGCTACAAAGAGAAGAGCACCTTTGAACACGGACTTAAATACCTTCAGGATATCGCGGGACCACATTTAGATCCGAAGCTCGTCGCTTTGTTTGTTAAGCAGGAAAAGAAAATCCGCGCCATTTATGACGCCAATATCACGATAGAAAGTTTCGTCCAAGAAGAATTTTAATGGCTCAAAAAGATTACTATAAGGTTCTCGGCGTGAAGGAAAGTGCCACGCCCGATGAAATAAAAAAAACATACCGCGATCTCGCCAAGAAGTATCATCCGGACGCAAACCCGAATAATAAGGCAGCTGAAGAAAAATTCAAAGAGATCTCGGAGGCCTACTATGTTCTGAGCGACGCTAAGAAGCGCAAGGAATACGATGCATTCAAAAGCAGCGGATTCTCTTCGGGTCATGGCGGCGGGCATGGTTTTCAGGGCGCGCAAGGATTCGATTTTGAAGAAATCCTTCGCGCGTTTCGCGGCGCACAGGGGGGCGGGCGGAGTTCGGGGTATACCCGCTACGGGAGCGCGCGAGGTTTTGAGGATATTTTTGGAGATATTTTTGGCGGGGGCGGACAGGCCGCTTCCGGCGGATACGGAACTCAGTCGTACAGCGATGAAGTCTCCGCGGACGTGGCCGCAACGCTCAAGATCAGCAAAGCGCGCGCAGCCAAAGGCGGCGAGGTGAGTTTTTCCACGCGAGACGGAAAAAAAATCACGGTCAAGATCCCGGCGGGGATCACGACGGGCAAAAAATTGAGACTGGCCAGACAGGGCAGCGACTGCCCCACGTGCCATCATCCCGGGGATTTGATTTTGACGCTTAAAGTGGAGTGATCCGATGAAACGCTACGCATTGATTCTTTTGACGTTTTCTTTGATGGGTTGCGGTGCCCAAGGCGGCGACGCGGTTGACAGTGTTTCTCTGAGCAACGCTTCAGCGATCTCGCCGGATAAGACGGCCACCAAGACCGTGGACAGCGCGACATCTGCAGCTTTGAAGGGCATTGTGCGGTTTAACGGAGCCGTTCCGGAGGCGAAGCCCATTGCCGTGCGCGGGAATCCCGAGTGCGCGGCCTACCACGAAGACGGCGCCGTTCCCTCCGAGGAGGCGCTGGTTCAGAATGGTCTGCTCCAAAATGTTTTTGTTTACGTCAAGCAGGGGCTTGAGGATTATCGCTTCGACGTTCCTGTAGCGCCCGCGGTGATCGAGAATAAAAAATGCGTTTATGTTCCGCATGTCAGCGGTGTTCAGGTGGGGCAGGCGGTAGAATTGTTAAACAGCGACCCGACGCTGCACAACGTGCATTCCTATGCGAAAAATCAGAAATCCTGGAATCTGGGACTGCCGTTTCAGAATATGAAGCAGACGAAAAAGTTCACGAACGAAGAAGTGATGGTGACTTTAAAATGCGACGTGCATCCCTGGATGATCGGCTATGTCGGCATTCTCAAGCATCCCTATTTTGCGGTCACGGGAGCTAATGGCGAGTTTGAGTTGAAGAATCTGCCTCCGGGAGAGTATGTCATCGAGGCGTGGCACGAAAAATTTGGGGCCCAATCTCAAACCATCAAGATCGGACCCCAAGAATCCCAACAGATCGAATTTCAGTTTAACGCTTAGAAGTTCGAGCCCACCTTCGGCGCCACTTTGTTCAGCAGGTGCCACATCAGCGCGCCGCCCAGGCCAAATGCGATTAATATCCACGTCAAATTGAATTCCGGCAGGTGACTCGCCGCGCCCATGCAAAAGAGCATAGGCAGTGAGAGATAGGTGTTTAACCGGGAGGCGGTCAGGGCCTTCTTGGCGAGACCCGCCATCTCCGGCGGAGCCTGACCGGTTTTTGTCCAACCGATTAATTTTTTCTGAGCCGGCCAAATAATGAACCAGACGTTAAACCACATGATACTTGCCAGGAAAGCGCCTGTGCTGATCCATTGACCCCATGTGGAGGTGAATAACCCGCCGGGGCCCGTTAAACCCATTCCGTTGAGGTGCATTTTACCGATAACATACGTCCATCCAGAGATGAATGTGACCATGGCTGCCCAGCGGAACCACCAGAGCGCGCGCGGCATGAGTTGGGGGACGACCAGCTTTTTAGTATTTGCGTCCATGGTTTTGCCAAAAGGCGCGTTGATAAAATTGAAGAAGTAAAGAATACCTATCCAAGTAATTCCAAAAATAAAATGAACCCATCTTAAAGCGAACAAAATGATGGTAAATGCATCCAAGGTCACCGCTTCTGGCATAAGGACTCCTTCTATGTGGTTAAAATCTAGTGGTATTTTAGCATAGCCGCCGTTTCTTATCTACTTGACTTTAAAGGAGCTATACGTTAAAACTACATATCCGACGCCCCCGGGCCCGTGTCTTTGGCCTGGGATTTTCTTTTGAGGAGTTATTAAAAAGTTATGCCATTAGTTAAAAATATTAGAAATATAGCCATTATCGCTCACGTTGATCACGGCAAAACCACGCTCGTGGACGGCATCCTGCGTCAGACCCAGGTGCATCGTAACATCCAGGATATGGGTGAAAGAATCATGGATTCCATGGATCTTGAAAAAGAGCGCGGTATCACGATTCGCGCCAAGAACGCCAGCGTCGTGTACAAAGACACCAAAATCAATATTGTGGATACCCCGGGCCACGCAGACTTCGGCGGGGAAGTGGAGCGTACGCTGCGCATGGTCGAAGGGGTACTTCTGGTCATTGACGCCAAGGACGGCCCCATGCCCCAGACGCGTTTTGTTTTAAAGAAGGCTCTCGAATTAGGCCATAAAGTCATTGCGGTTATCAATAAAGTGGACCGCCCCGACTCTCAGATTGAAGATGTCGTGAACCGCACGTTTGACCTTTTTTGCGAACTCAACGCCAACGAAGAGCAGCTTGATTTCCCGATCGTCTACGCGTCTGCGCTGAAAGGTTTTGCTACACTGGATATGAAGCATCCCAATGATAATATTTCACCGCTGCTCGATGTAATTCTCGATAAGATTCCTCCTCCAAACGTTGAAACGACCGGCCCGTTGCAGATTCTGGTCCTGGCATTGACCCATGATTCATATAAGGGAAAGATGGGTATCGGAAAAATTTCAGGCGGCAAGGTTTCAAAATCGGATAACGTAGCTCTGGTACGCCGTAACGGGGATAAAGTGGTCTCGAAGGTGACTAGCATTCTCGTATATCAGGGATTGGAAAGAGTCGAAGTGGAAGCCGCAGAAGCGGGTGAGATCGTGGCCATTGCCGGATTTGAAAACATAGGCATTGGTGAAACCATCACCGACGCCAATAATCCCAAACCGTTGTCGCCACCGGATATCGATGAGCCGACGGTTCAGATGACGTTTGGCGTCAATACGAGCCCCTTGGCAGGACGCGAAGGCAAGTTTGTGACGTCACGCATGATCCGTGACCGCCTGTTCCGCGAACTGGAAACCAACGTTTCACTGCGCGTCAAAGAAACGGACAGCGCGGACACATATCTGGTATCAGGGCGCGGAGAACTTCATTTGGCGATTCTGATCGAACAGATGCGCCGCGAAGGTTTTGAACTGCAGGTTTCGCAGCCTGAAGTTATTTTTCATGAAAAAGACGGACAAAAGCTGGAGCCGTTCGAATTTCTCGTCATCGACGTTCCTTCTTCTTATCAGGGAACGATTATCGAAGAAATAGGCAGACGCCGCGGTACCATTCAGAACATGATTCAAGGGCCTACCGGTGAAGTGCACTTGGAATATCAGATTCCTACGCGTGGCATCATCGGGTTGAAAGGCGCTTTGATGACAAAAACGCGCGGCACCGCAATCGTTCACCACGTGTTTGATGAATACAAGCCCATGGTCGATCAGGACCTCAACGCCAATACGCACGGTTCGCTAGTCTCCAGCGAGAGCGGCCAGTCGAACAGCTATGGCCTGGCTAATGTTCAGGAGAGAGGCGATTTGTTCATCGGCTCGGGCATCGACGTTTATACGGGAATGATCATCGGGCAGAACTCACGCGATGAGGATCTGGACATCAGCCCTTGCAAAACCAAAAAATTATCGAATATGCGTTCTTCGGGATCCGATGACGCCATCTCTCTGACGCCTCCACGCGAAATGAATCTCGAGTTGGCCATCGAATATATCGGGCCCGATGAACTCGTGGAAGTCACCCCGCAGAACATTCGTCTGCGCAAGCGGGCCTTAGACCCCTTACAAAGAAAAAGAATCAAACGCGCAGCCGCAGTTTAAAAATTTAATGGAAAAAGCAGGCGAACGTCTCCAGGTAATTCTGGCGCGCTTCGGCATTGCAAGCCGCCGCGGCGTTGTCGAGCTGATCGAGCAGGGCAAAGTGCTCGTGAACGGGAACGTCGTGCTCGAAAAAGGTTTTCGCGTGATGCCGGACGATAAAGTTGTCTGCGAAGGCCGTGAAATCTCCCCCAAAGAAGAAATCCGCAAACGTTATTTTATTTTTAATAAGCCCAAGGGTGTCACAACGACACTGCATGATCCGCACGCCGAAGAAACCATCACCGATTTTTTGCCCAATTTACCCGAGAGAGTTTTCCCCGTTGGCCGTCTCGATAGAGACACGACAGGGCTTCTGCTTCTGATGAACGACGGAGAATTGGCTTTTCGTTTAACGCATCCCAAATTCGGCGTGAAGAAAAACTATCGTGCGTTGGTGCAGGGCGCGGTGCCGGAAGCAAAAATAAAACAATTGGAAAAAGGCGTGGATCTTGAAGAGGGGCGTACCGCCCCCTGCGAGATCAAAGTCATCAAAAAGATGGGCGGCAGCACACTTCTATCCGTGACGCTGCACGAAGGTAAAAAAAGACAGATTCGCCGCATATTTGATTTGATTGGCTATAGCGTTTTGGAGCTTGAGAGACTGAGCTATGGCCCTATTTCCCTGGATAATCTGAAACCCGGTCAAAAAAGGGAACTCACGATGCGCGAGGTCCGCGCGTTGGAAGAAGCCACGGGATTGAGAGTACCCGATGCCCGCCGAATCCGCTAAAAAAGTCGTTGTCTACGTAACTAAATACTGCCCTTATTGCCACGCGGCCAAAAGACTGCTCACGTCCAAAGGCGTTGATTTCTTTGAGATCGACGTCACGGATGACGATTTGATGCGCGAAAAACTCATCGAAATGTCCGGCGGCCGCGAAACCGTTCCCCAAATCTTCGTCGACGGAAAACCCATCGGCGGCTACGACGATCTCGTAGCGTTCTACAATTCCGGAAAAACCATATAAGTAATTGTCTTCTCGGGGTTAGCTCGGCATTGTTTATCGCGGGTACGCTCGGATTTCCCCGCCGAGGAAATCCTTCGCTCCTCTGCCTCGGCTCGCTCGTCCTCCTGCGCTGCTTTGCAGCTTCGGAGGACACCGTGGCCGCTCGCCTCGACAAGGCCCCGCGAAAACAACGCCTCGCCTGAACACCCCTCGAAGACATCTTCGTCCGTTGGTCTCACACAAAAAATAACTCGCAGGCCGCAGGCCCTTGCCTGCGGCACCTACGCTTCAATCTTGACGGATTGAAGCTGCGAAGAAAACAAAAACAGAAGCAGGTTTAGCGAGTCGACACGTAAGAGCGGCGGGTGGCGAGCTTTGCGCCTCTGAGACTCTCCGGCTTCTTCGATTCTAAAGCGATAGGTCAAGCCGCGCAGGTGTTGCCTCAAGCGTATAAACCGGAGCGTATATCTGAGGGTCCAGGGGCCGGGATGTGCCAGTGAGACAACGAATTGTCAGAGCTTAGTACAGCGGTTTCTGATCCCCCGCAAATCAAGCGCAGGTTAGCTTGAGGTAACACCTGCTAAGGCTAGACTGATGAGGACCCGCTCCAGTTTATAAATCAATCCATTCCGAGGCGGCCGAGACGACCGGTGAGGCGGGCTTGGCGGTACATGTAGGTGAAGAAGAGACCCGCCAGGACGAAGTAGAGTAGATTCAGTGCGAGTGCGGTAAAGAAATAATCCATTGGCATAG
>CAYUTV010000040.1:0-1718 GCA_964447745.1 uncultured Planctomycetia bacterium
TGGGGCATTCCAGCGAGGTCACGGCCTGTTTTCTCTTCTTAGCCGCTTCGATCAGGCAACGACCCATGACCCCGGTCGAACGGTTCGTGAGAAACCTCACCGCATCCAGCGGCTCCTGTGTGGGCCCGTAGGCGATTAAGAATCGGACTTTGTTTTTTTTCATTTTTTGGAACTTAGGGCGTTATCCACGGCTTTGAGAATGCTGGCGTTCTCCGCCAGATGCCCCATTCCCTGGTCTGAGCAGACCAAATGGCCTTGAATGGGATCAATGATGTGAGCGCCGTTGGCTTTTAACCGGCTGAGGTTTTCCTGGGTAAATTTATTGTAATACATTTTTTCATTCATCGCGGGCGCTATGACGAGAGGGGCCACACTCGCGAGCACCGTGCACGTAAGCACGTCATCGGCCATCCCGTGCGAGAGCTTTGCAATCACGTCGGCCGTAGCCGGACAAATTAAAATAACGTCGGACTGTTTGGCGAGCTCAATGTGAACCGGTTTGACACGGCCCGGCACCGAAAAAAAATCTTCAATGACTTCTCTGCCCGCAAAACTCTGCAGAGTTAAGGCCGTAATAAAGTGATGCGCGTCCTTGGTCATCACCACGGTTACATCGAAATTTTTTTCACGCAGTTCCGTGATGAGATCGCATGCGCGGTACGCTGCGATGGACGCCGTGACACCCAGAAGAATTTTTTTATTCGCCATTGAGTCGCTCCGCAGCGATGATCGCTTTGAGAATCACGAGGGCCTTACGAATATCGCGGTTTACGATGCGGTAATCGCAGAAAAACCTGTGGTCATTATGCGCTTTATCGAAATATATTTTATTCAATTCTTTGAGTTCTCTTGTCGCAACGCCAAAACGTTTATTAATCTCGTCCTTGGATTCAGTGCCGCGTTTTTCCAAGCGGCGCTTTAACTCTTCCTTGGTCGGAGGCGCTAAGAAAATAAAAATGGCGTCCGTTCTGACCTTCTTCACTTTTTTGGCGCCTTGCATGTCGATCAGAAGAAGCACATCTTTTCCCTGATTGAGCAATTCTTCCACTTCCTTTTTAGGCGTGCCGTAAAAATTATCGAACACCTTCGCCCATTCGAGAAATCCGTCGGTTTTTTTTCTTTTAATGAATTCGGCGCGGTCAATGAAGTAGTAATCCGTCCGATTCAGCTCATTGGGACGGCGCGGACGCGTGGTGCAGGAAACGGACTGCACAAGATTGGGATCTTCTTTCAGCAGTTCCTTGGCAAGCGTGGTTTTGCCCGTGCCGGAAGAAGCAGAAATAACGAAGAGACGTCCTTTGCGTGCCATATTATTCGATATTCTGCGATTGCTCGCGTATTTTTTCGATGGCGCTTTTCATTTGGATCACGTTTGCGGCGATCTGAGTGTCATTGGACTTCGCACCGATCGTATTGGATTCGCGGTACATTTCCTGACCGATAAAATCCAGCTTCCTTCCGATCTCGCCGGCTTCCTTCAGGGTTTTTTTCATTTCCACGATGTGACTCTTCATGCGCGTGATCTCTTCGCTGATGTCCGAGCTCTTGATGAACTGCGCGACCTCGATCGTCAACCGTTCCTTGTCGACGGGGACCTGCTGCATGTGCTCTTTGATCTTTTTTTCCAGATTAATCCTGTATTCTCTGGAAATCGTCGGAATTCTTTTCTCTATCGTCGCGAGCGCCTTGGCGATCTCCGTGACGCGGTTGGAAAAATC
>CAYUTV010000040.1:1818-4387 GCA_964447745.1 uncultured Planctomycetia bacterium
TTTTCTCTATCGTCGCGAGCGCCTTGGCGATCTCCGTGACGCGGTTGGAAAAATCCTTTTCCAGTGCTTTCCCCTCGCGCTTTCTCGAGTCATCGAGATTGCGGAGTGCCGTGATCATCGCACGTTCTATTTCCTTGGCGAACTGTCCGCGATCCGCTTCGGATAAATCGCGGGTCAACACGTTCGGATAGTGAAAAACTTCTTTAAGAATCATCGCGTCTTCTTTCTCGGGCGACGCGATTTTCAAATTTAAAACTTTTTTGAGCCGTTTGAGATGGTTGAATACTTCGCGCGCCAGCCGTTCGTTCAGCACGAGCTTCGCGGTTTGCGTCTCAGGATCCGGGCTCGCCATGAACAAATGCACTTTACCCCGGCGAATTTCTTCACCGATGAGCTTGCGAATTTTATCCTCGAACTCGGTCAAATGAAAAGGCAGGCGCGAAGAAATTTCTAGAAATTTATGGTTCGTCGTTTTTATTTCAACACGAATAAAACCGGCGCCCGCTTTGAGCTCGGATCGCCCAAAGCCAGTCATACTCTTAATCATTTAAACTAGGCCCAAACTTTTTTCTTCTGGGAAAGCGTCACTTCCTTGGTGGGAAACAAATTAGGATGAACGATCTCATCCGGTTCGAACCAAAGCTTTATTTCACGCGTAACGTCTTCGGTGTTGCCCGAGGCGTGAATGACGTTTTCGTAAATGCCCTTGGTGGTGATACGGCCGTAGGATCCGCGTATGGTTCCCGGCGCCGCTTCTTCGGGGTTGGTCGCGCCGCAGATCGCACGGATCTTCGATATCGCGTCTTCTCCGTAATAAACGAGCGCCATGACGCGGTTCGTATGATACTCGCCGACCAGGTATCGGACGATTTCTTCAAAAAAAGGCTTGTCCTTCATATGACGGTAATGCTCGCTGGCCAATTCTCTTGTGACGCTTTTCATTTTGGCGGCGATGATTACGAGTTTGGTTTCAGACAGGCGCGTTAAAATGTTTCCGGTGAGCGACTTCTGAAGTCCGTCTGGCTTAATGATTACGAGAGTCGGTTCTTGCATTGGGTTCCCTATATAATATTATCGATGTAATTTAAAAGATTAGGCTTACGATGTCAACAAGTTATAATTGCACGCCCAGGATTTTGAGAACCCGGTCAAGGTCTTCCAACGAATAATAGTCAATTTCCAGGCGGCCGCGTTTCTTTCCATGAATGACGCGAACCTTGGTGCCCAGTTTGTGCTGTAGTTTTTCTTCCAAGTACTTGACGTCTAAGTCCTTAGTTACGATGCGAGAAGCACTGCGAAGCGTTTTTCTTTGGGTCATCGCTTCGATTTGCCTCACGGACAATCCTTTTTTGATGATCTGTTCGGAAACCTGTAATTGTTTTTGAGGATCCACGAACGCAAGCAGTGCCTTGGCATGGCCGAATGTGATTAAATCTTGCGTGACATACTCTTGAATTTTCTCAGGTAAGTTCAATATCCTCAATAGGTTAGAAATCGATGACTTGTCCTTTCCCACCCTTTCGGCCACCGCATCCTGAGTAAATCCAAATTCCATGGATAAACGGCGATAGGCCTTGGCTTCTTCGATAGCGTTTAAATCTTCGCGCTGAATATTTTCTATAATCGCCATCTCGAGAACATCCGCATCCGCCACGCGGCGAACGATCGCCGGGATCTCTTCGAGGCCCAGATGTTGGACGGCGCGCAAACGTCTTTCTCCCGCAATCAATTCATAGCGATCACCTTCAATCGCACGAACGAGAACCGGCTGAATAACGCCTTTTTCCTTGATCGATTGCGCTAATTCTTCAATTTTTTCCTTGGCGAATGTTTGTCTCGGCTGGAACTTACTCGCTTGTATCTGTTGTATTTTCAAGGTTTGCACGCGCTCTTTAGAACCTTGAACCTCCGTGGGAATTAGCGCTTCCAGTCCGCGACCTAAAACTTTTCTATCCATTGACGGTATCTCCAAGTTGTACGGCATCCGGCTGAGACACGGAAACTCTCGGCGCAGATGAATTGTGGGATAAAAACTCTTTGATCAGTTCTCTGTATTTCTTTGCACCCTCGGAATCCTTATCATAAAGGAATATCGGTTTGCCAAAGCCCGGAGCTTCGCTTAATCGAATATTGCGCGGAATAACAGCATTGTAAACTTTCTCGCCAAAAAACTTCTTAACCTCGTTGATGACCTCTTGTGTCAAATTGGTTCTAAAATCCGCCATTGTCATGACAATGCCTTCGATCTGAAGGCGTTCGTTCAAATTATCGCGGATTAGATTAATTGTTTTGACCAATTGACTAAGCCCCTCTAAGGCGTAGTATTCACACTGAATAGGAATAATAACGCTGTCACTGGCCGTAAGGGCATTAATGGTCAAAAGACCGAAAGATGGCGGGCAATCAATGATCACAAACTCAAACGATGAATCGAGTTGAGATAACACCTTCTTTAAACGCCCTTCGCGTCCTAACTCGCTTACTAGCTCCACTTCCGTACCTGATAAGTGCTCATTGGACGCGATAATAAACAAATTTTGGATAGCTGTATTCTGTATTAATTCCGCCG
>CAYUTV010000040.1:4487-10059 GCA_964447745.1 uncultured Planctomycetia bacterium
TTGGACGCGATAATAAACAAATTTTGGATAGCTGTATTCTGTATTAATTCCGCCGGAGATGATTGTTCAATCAAACCGTGGTAGATAGATTTTGCAATTTGCTTTTTATCGAGGCCGATACCGCTGGTTGCATTTCCTTGAGGGTCAAGATCGATCAGGAGGGTTTTTCTTCCTTCAAGTGCCAAGCCGCTACTAAGGGAAACAGAAGTACTCGTTTTCCCCACACCGCCTTTTTGATTGCAAATCGCGACAATTTTAGCCATGTAGATAGATATTATTGCAAATTGAAGCAGGTGTCAATTAAATTTGCTAGATTCCACGTGGAAACTAAGCAAATTGTGGGATCCGGAGAATCCAGTCGCGCAGCGACCTGCAACAATTTGCTTAGTTCCGTGCCCAAGGCACGCAACCAGTCCTACCCTATTTTGCGTTTGAGCTTTTCCAGATATACGGCGAGAACGGAGATATCACAGGGTGTGATTCCGGCAATCCTAGAGGCCTGTCCTAACGAAACCGGCTGTACTCTTTCAAATTTTTCTTGCGCCTCCCGACGCATGCCTTTTACCTCTTTATAGACGATTCCTGAGGGAATTTTCTTCTCATCATAATGTTTCATACGGCCCAGAAGTGTTTCTTCTCTCTGGACATAGCCCGCATATTTGACTTGGATTTCAATTTGCTGTTGAACCTCGACGTCCGCGATTTCCTCCTGCATAATATCAAGAATCGTCTCCATCTTAATCTCAGGCCGCCTCAAATGCTGCTCCAGTGTAACTGTCTGATACCGTCTTGTTTGCAGTTTTTGAATCCAATCTTCAATGCTTCTTTGCTTTTGTAAGTACTTGTCATACTGTGACTTAGATATTAAACCTAGCTCATATCCATAATTTAAGAGACGTCTGTCGGCATTGTCCTGTCTCAACAGCAACCGATGCTCAGCTCTAGAGGTAAACATTCTATAGGGTTCTTCCGTCCCATTCGTGACCAAGTCGTCAATTAGCACTCCTATATAGGCCTCGGATCGACCTAATATGAACGGCGCCTTCTTCCTTAGCTTTAACACTGCGTTAATTCCGGCCATTAAACCCTGGCACGCTGCCTCCTCATATCCCGAGGTGCCGTTGATTTGACCGGCTAAGTAAAGGTTCTCAACCAACTTCGTTTCCAACGTCGGCTTAACCTGAGTGGGTGGACAAAAATCATATTCAATGGCATATCCAAATCGCATAAGTTCAGCATTTTCAAGACCTTTTATACTTTTAACAAGCTCTATTTGAACTGCCTGTGGAAAACTTGTGGATAGACCGTTAATATAAACTTCCTGAGTAAAGCGACCTTCCGGCTCTAAAAAAAGCTGATGCCTTTCCTTATCGGCAAAACGGTAGACTTTATCTTCGATCGAAGGACAGTAGCGCGGCCCGCGACTTTGAATTCTGCCTGAGTAAAGGGGGGAGAGGTTAATATTTTTTTTGATAATCTCGTGCGTCTTGTCACTGGTGTACGTAATATGGCAGGGGAGTTGGGATTGCGTGATCTTTTCCGTTTGAAAACTGAAAGGAACGGGATTCTCATCGCCGTACTGAGCGTCCAATTTGGAATAGTCTATCGAACGCGCACTCAGACGGGGAGGTGTGCCGGTTTTTAAACGCTTGATTTCAAATCCGAGTTTTTCCAGACAACCTGAAAGTCCTACGGATGCTTTATCGCCGGCGCGGCCGCCTCCGAATGTGACTTCGCCGATATGAATGAGTCCGTTCAAAAAAGTTCCCGTCGTCACAATGACGGAAGAAGCGAAGTACTGCGTTTGAATGGTGGTGACTACGCCTTCGATCGCATTTCCGCTGACGATGATTTCTTTGACTTCACCTTGTTTGACGTCGAGATTTTCCTGCGATTCCAAAACTTGTTTCATCGTCATCGCATAGACGCGTTTATCGCACTGTGCGCGCGGCGCCCAAACGGCCGGACCTTTGGACATGTTGAGCATGCGAAACTGAATGCCGGTTCTGTCCGTGACTTTTCCCATTTCACCGCCGAGCGCGTCCATCTCGCGAACGATATGGCCTTTGGCGACGCCGCCGATCGCGGGGTTGCATGACATCTGCGCGATAGAATCAAGGTTCATCGTGAGCATGAGGGTTTTGGCACCCATACGCGCGGAGGCGAGAGCGGCTTCACAGCCGGCGTGGCCGGCACCGATGACGATTACATCGTATTTCTTGTCCGAGAGAACCGTCGACATTACGTCAGAGTCACTCGCTTTAGATACAACTGATAAGACGTCATGAGCACGGTATTCGTGAGCCAGTAGAGAACCAGACCTGCGGGCATTCCGTAAAAAATAAATCCGAAGAGTATGGGCATCATCACCGCCATCATGCGCTGTTGCGCGGCCAACGCGGGATCCTGGCCTTCCATTTTGACCTGCGTGAATTTTTGCTGAATCACCATTCCCGCCACCATGATCAACGGCAGAATGTGAATCTCATTGCCCAGCACCGGCAACGAGAAGGGAAGATGAACCGCGTCCGGAGAAGACAGATCCGTCGCCCAAAGAAATTTGGAATTAATCAGGAACACGCACTTGGACAGGGCCACGTAGAGCGCGATGAATACCGGCATTTGTAGAAGAAGGGGGACGCAACCCGCAAAAGGATTCACCTTGTGCTTTTTGTACAGCTCCATCATTTCTTTGTTCAGTTTTTCGGGATTATTCTTATGCTGATCGCGCAGTTTATTCATCAAGGGCTGAATCTGTTGCATGCGCTTCATGGACATGTAGCTCACGCGCGTGAGAGGGAAAAAGAGAATATTGATGAGCACCGTCAGCAGAATGATCGCGATTCCGTAATTCCGCGTGATCTTATGAAGAAGCTCCAGAGCGCCCACGAGCAGTTTGCCGATCGCGTCCATTTTACCGAAATTCACGAGAGGGCCCAGACCCAGCGGCTCCAGCCGTTCAATCTCGTTGGGACCTATGTAAAAGACGAATCGTTGTTCCACGCGTCCGCCGGGCGCCAGACTAATGGCATCGGAGACAAGGGAAGTCTTGGAGCGGTGATCTCCCAGACCTTCGACGAGCCCCGCAAAATTCCCGCCCTCGGGCTTAAGAATCACGGAAAAGTGCCTGTCTTTGACGGCGATCCATTCCATGGAATTATCGCTGCGAACACTTTTACCTTTGCCGGTTTCCCGTATGTGTCGAACGGCTTTTTTATCGGACGCCTTGGGATAAAAATTGGCTTCGAGGTACTGCGCATCAATCGCTTCGCGGGGAATCAGCGTTGGTCCGGCGAACAGCTGGTATTGAAAATTTTTCTCTGCTGACCCTTTATTCTCAAACACCACGGTCAGCGTTCCGTGATAACCGTCGAAAGAATAGCTCTTAAGGATATTGAGCCCGTCATTGGCCGCGCTCATCTCCACGCGTCCGTTTTGTGTGCGTATGTCATAGAGCAGCGGTTTGGCGGAGCCCACCAACTGCAAACTGGTCGGGAGTGCCTGGGAGGTTTTCTCGTCAAGAACCGTCAATGCTTGGCCGGTTTCGCTCTTGGGGAAGCGCTTAAATGAAATCTGGCTCAAGCCGCCCTGGCTTCTGTTGAAAAACGCGGAGAGCTCGGACGTTTCAAAAGAAACATTGCCTGCCGGCAATAACTCTTCCGCCGCCGAAGACACAGGAACCGCGACCGACGGCGATGACACCGTCTGTGCTGCCGTTTGCTCGGGAGCTGACACGGATACCGGACGCGCGGCCTCGGGATAGAAATGATTCAGCGCCATCTGATAAACACCGATGGTCAGGAATGACAACGCGATAGCGAGAATAACCCTTTTTTCCATTAGTGACTTCCTTTGATTAGAGGATCGTAACCGCCCTCACAAAACGGATGGCAGCGAAAAACCCGATGAACTGTCTTGTATAGACCTTTAAAAAAACCAAACCGCTCAAATGCTTGTATCGAATACGTCGAACACGAAGGGCTGAAACGGCACGCCCTCGGCGACAGTGCTCTAAAAAATGCCGCAACAAATGAAACGGTGATGATCGCGATTTTTTTTAAAATTTTAGAGATTAGAGTCATCTGCCTGTCAGCAAATCGATTTCCTTGAGCGTCGCCTTTAGATCCAGCCCGCTCTTGCGCCTGATCACTTTAAAAAAATAAAACTTGTTGGGATCCTTGAGAAACGATTCTTGGCGGACGACTTCGCGGATGAGGCGTTTTATGCGATTACGCTGCGTGGCGAGAGGCACAACCTTCTTCGGAATGGAAATCCTGACCTGTGAGTCCTTGGTCTTGAATGCCAGATCCGCTTTATCCGTTACTTTTAAAGAAAGCCAGCCGTCCGCCATCGCAATGCGCCGGGACCTTAGACGGTAAGTCTGGCCCGACCTTTCTGGCGACGTCTTTTCAATACTTTACGACCGTCTTTAGAACGCATTTTTTTGCGGAAGCCGTGAGTTCTCTTCCGTTTGATGTTGGATTTATTCGTCAGTGTCTTTTTCATTTCATTTCCTTATTATTAACGGACACACGCCCGGAGTGAAGCATAGGATTATAACACAACTCACTTCGCAGTCAAGAATGCCGAGAATTGTGTTGCATTGACTGGGCCCAGTTGTTATAATTTCTAAACTTTCGCCACGGCTTGTTTCTCTAGATACGATCAGGGGTTAAAAAAAGAAGCTGTGGATAACTTGTTGATAAATTTCCGTTTTTATTTAGTTTTACTGTGGATAAATTAGTCAGTTGTAAGTCTAATAATTATAATAACTTACACGTCTAATATAAAATTTATTAAGTGGTTTTGCACCGATGTCTGTGGATAACACTCAGCAAGAATCCGTCCAGCCCCTTTGGGCTAAAATTGTTAACTCCCTCGAAAAAGAGTTGACCCCCCATGTTTGCGAACGCTGGATCAAAACGATTAGGCCTCTAGAGATCAAAGAAAAAGATCTTTTTCTCTCGGTTCCCGACGAATTCTTTAAAACATGGGTCGCCGATCACTATGGAAACATCATCACTCTAGCTCTGAGAGAAGTCACACAGGACCCGGAATTTCGAATTCAGCTCGTGGTTTCCGTTCAGCCGTGGGCTCAGGCCCCTGAAAACGTCGCACCCTACGCCGGCCCTTCTTTTTCTCAGCCCATCAACAATGCGCAAGTGGCACAGCAGGAAAATCCTTTAAATCCCAAATACACATTCGACAGCTTTGTCGTGGGTCCTTCAAACCGGTTTTCTCATGCCGCTTCGATGGCAGTGGCCGAGTCGCCGGCCAAGGCCTATAACCCATTATTCATCTATGGGCCGGTTGGTTTAGGTAAGACTCATTTGATGCAAGCTATTGGACAAGAAGTACTTAGAAGAAATTCTAATGCTAAGGTTTTATACATCACAAGCGAGAAATTCACGAATCAGCTCATCAATGCGATCAAAACAGGAACTACCATCAAATTCCGCGAAAAGTATAGAAACGTTGACTGCTTGTTGATTGATGATATTCACTTTATCGCCGGCAAAGAAGCGACGATGGAGGAGTTTTTTCATACTTTTAATACTCTTTACGACGCGCA
>CAYUTV010000041.1:0-4008 GCA_964447745.1 uncultured Planctomycetia bacterium
ACACGATAAAAGGAGATCAAATGGGCTATCAAGGTGGTGGGTTTGGCGGACCGAAAGAGATGTTTAAGGCAACTTGCGCAGAATGCCAGAAGGAATGCGAAGTTCCTTTTAAACCGCGCCAAGACCGGCCCGTCTATTGCAAGGACTGCTTTTCCAAGAGAAAAGACAGCGCTCGCTAGACGATTAAATCTGTTCCGAGATTAGTGTGTCCCGCTTTCCTCAGGAAAGCGGGACTTTTTTTGAGTAAATTCAAATTATTTATGGATGATTCATTAAAAAGAATATAACGTCTTTGACTTCAAGAGGAATAGACTATAAAATCATTAAAGATATTATTTAGCGGGTTCGGGGAGGAATAATCTTTTCCGAAGGAAACTAGTTGATGGTCGGGCCGCCATCTGATGACAAGATCAGAAGGCGGCCTGTGTGTTTTTTGGAGGTTTATGCGAGTAACAATCAAGTTGTTCCTTTCCCTGGTGTTGGTTATAGCGGTGGTCGCTTGGGGATTTTCATATTGGCAATCTCAGCAGGAAGAACACCGCCTAACCAATGAACTTGAGCGGCGTTCGGCTGTTGTCTCTGAAAGTCTGAAAGAGGCCGCGACGCCTTACATGGCGCCAAACATTTCCACGGATATGCTGGTTAAGACATTCGACAAGGTGTCTGCCCGAGAAAGAATGTTAGGTGTGGCGATTCATGATCCCCAAGGCGCGTTTGTAGCCGCTTCCTCTCAGTTAGAGCCATCGTTTAAGGAACTTGCGGATCTCTACGCTTACAATTTGCAGGAAGTGGACCGTTTGGACTCGTCCTTTGGGCAATTTGTAAAAATCAATAAGAGCCTCGTACATGCATTTTCAACGCCCCTTTTAATTGAGCCCGATCAAAAGTATGTGCTGACTGTTTTTACCAACGCGGCCTATATAGAAGACAGGGTCCGGCGTATATGGTTAAACAGTTTCCTCAGAGGCCTAGTACAGGCGCTTTGCGTCGGTTTAACCGCGCTAATCGTAATTTATCTGAACGTAATGTCTCCGATTCGCAAAACAACGGATTGGATTAGAAGAATTCGTTTGGGAGACTCTCCTGAACAGCTTAACCCCAAAAACCAGGTACTCTTGGGCCCGCTCGCGACGGAGATTTCCAAGATGGCCAAGAGTCTGGAAAAAGCAAGGCACGCCGCGGAGCATGAAGCCAGACTGCGCCAATCCACAGAATCCTTATGGACGGCGGAGCGACTCAAGGAATTTGTGCGTGTGAAACTTGAAAGCCGGTCTCTTTTTGTCGTCTCGAACCGCGAGCCTTATATGCATTTGAAGAAAGGCAAAGATATTGAGTGTATCGTTCCCGCCAGTGGTATGGTCACGGCCATTGAGCCGGTTCTGAAGGCGTGCGGAGGAACGTGGATCGCGCACGGCTCGGGCGACAGTGACCGTCAGACAGTGGATGCCAACGACCGTCTTCGGGTGCCGCCGGAGGAGCCTCAGTATGTTTTGCGGCGCGTATGGATTTCAAAAGAAGAAGAGGAAGGCTATTACTATGGATTTTCCAATGAAGGTCTGTGGCCTTTATGTCATATTGCTCATACAAGGCCTATATTCAGGGAAGAAAACTGGATGCATTATCAGGCCGTAAACAATAAGTTTGCGGACGTGGTCTGCGAGGAAATCAAGGATGCGGTAGACCCATGCGTATTAATTCAGGACTACCATTTTGCGTTGTTGCCGGCTCTAATTAAAAAGAAGAGGCCAGACGCGCGCGTCGCTATATTCTGGCACATTCCATGGCCGAATCCGGAGTCATTCGGCATTTGTCCTTGGAGCAAAGAGCTTCTCTTAGGCATGCTTGGCGCCGATATCATGGGTTTCCACACACAGTATCACTGCAATAATTTTATGGAAACCGTGGATCGTTTTCTGGAATCTCGAATTGATTATGAGAGATTTACCGTTAACCGCGAAGGCCAAATCACCTGGGTGAAACCGTTTCCTATCAGTATCGCGTTTACGGATAACAAAGATACGGTCAAAGCACATACGGCCGCGAGCGCCGTGTTGGACAAAGCGGCTTTGTTAAAGCCATATGGCATTCAGGCCGAGTATATCGGCGTGGGAGTGGACCGCCTGGATTATACAAAGGGTATCTTGGAAAGATTCCGCAGTGTGGAGCACTTCTTAAAGAAGAACCCGGATTACGTAGGAAAATTCACTTTTGTGGAACTGGGCGCACCGAGCCGCACCTTGATTCCCAAGTACCTGGAGTTCATGAATGAAGTGGAGAGCGAGGTTGAGCGAATCAACTCACAATTCAAGGTCAAGAATTGGAAAGCGATTCTTTTCCTAAAAAAACACCATAGCCACAAAGATATAGCTCCTTTTTACCGCTTGGCGGATGTTTGCTTGGTTACGTCGCTCCATGACGGAATGAATCTCGTTGCCAAGGAGTTTATCGCGGCGCGGGATGACCTCAAAGGCTCATTAATATTGAGCCAATTTACGGGGGCCGCCCGCGAGCTTATTGATGCATTGATAGTGAATCCCTACGACGTCGTGGAAACCGCGGCGGCCATCAAGCAGGCTCTGGAAATGCCCTTGGACGAGCAGACGAAGCGCATGACTCATATGAGAACGGTTCTAAACGAATGGAATATTTACCGATGGGCCGCCGATGTGGTGGGTGAGCTGGCCCGCGTTCGCTTGGACCGCACCTGATGACGCCAAGACCGGTTTCGTGGTCGCGTCTGAAACAGCGGATTCATTTGGCGCGCAAGAAACTTTTGTTTCTCGATTTTGACGGGACGCTGGTATCCATTAAAAAAACCCCAGACTCAGTCTTTCTTACCCAAAAAGCTACGAAGATTCTATACCGGTTAATCAATGCCGAAGATTACGTCGTGTGTATCATTAGCGGCCGGTCCATTCGAGATCTCAAAAAATATTTTGATAGGAAACGCGTGGTTTATATCGGTAACCATGGTTTTGAATTTAAAGGCAGTGGTATTTCAGTTCCCGCCGCGGCTAAAAGAGCCAAGAAGCTGAGAGCGCTTATCTGGCTTATGGCGGAAAATCTTAAAGAAGATTTTGACCATATGCCGGGAATATATATTGAGTACAAGATTTACACGTTAAGCGTTCATTATAGAAATCTTTCGAAGAAATATCTGCCATCTTTTAGGAAGAAATTGGATAATTTTAAAAATAAATATGCGCATTTACCGCTGGTCTGGAAAACCGGAAAGAAAGTATGGAGTGTCCATCCTAAGATAGAATGGGACAAGGGCGCTGCGGCATTATACTTGTGCCGACACTATCCGAGCGCGTTCCCGATAGCTATCGGAGACGATGTGACCGATGAGGACATGTTTAAGTCTCTGCGTCACCGCGGAATTACTATCCGCGCGGGTTTCTTAAGAAAATCTTCCGCTGAGTATTATTTAAAATCGCAGACGGAGGTCATAAAATTTTTGGACCAGCTTGCTGAATCTTCGCACCAATAAAAGCTTTAACCGAGATATTAAATAAGAAGGAATACGGTATGAACGGGTATGAATACGGACTCATAGGGAACGGCGTGAGCGCCGCACTTGTTTCAAAGGATGCGAGCGTTGATTGGATGTGCATGCCTTATTTCGATTCTCCCTCTGCATTTGGAAAGATATTGGACGGTAAAAAGGGTGGGTGTTTCCAGATCCAAGGTGTTGATACGGTACGAACCAGCCAAGAATATCTACGATATACACCGATCATTAAGACGCGCGTTGAGACCAAGGACGGCATATTTGATATTTATGATTATATGCCCCGTTTCTATAACGACGCCGGCGGTTATTATTGTCCGGCTGAAATACAACGTAGCGTACGCGTGATATCCGGTAAACCCAGAATACGTGTGGTATTGGACATCCGTCCAAATTACGGCCTGACCGGCTGCAGGGTTGAGAAACATGATGGTTATATTAAATATCTATCCGTGGACGGAGATTATTACAGTTATTATTTTTATACAAATACG
>CAYUTV010000041.1:4108-9868 GCA_964447745.1 uncultured Planctomycetia bacterium
ATATGCGTGATGTACGGCATTCACGGTGAGAAAATATTAACCGAAAGAACTCTCGACCATTTAGAAGGGTACGAAAAATCCTCTCCTGTTCGTGTAGGCAACGATGCGTATCTTCAACTTCAGAATGACCTTTATGGCCTGCTTTTGGATGCTATCTATCGCTTTTTTGATTTTCATTCGCGCACTAATTTTAACTTTGACCAGGAGTTGTGGACGGTGGTTCGGTCTCTGGTTAATTGGTCGCGCAGTAACTGGGATAAGCCGGACAACGGGATTTGGGAATACCGTGGGGGAGTTCAACATCATGTGTTCTCGAAGCTCATGAATTGGGTGGCAATGGACAGAGCCGGCCGTATTGCAAAGATTATAGGAAAAACTGAGTATGCGGAGGAATGTTTTAAAACCGCCGAACATATACGCCAGGATATTTATGCGAAAGGGTGGAACGATAAAGTCCAGGCCTTTACGATGTATTATGGCTCCGATCGGGCAGACGCATCAGTGCTCCTGATGCTTCATTATGGGTTTCTATCAAAGGAAGATCCCCGTATGCTTAAGACCGTAGATTTCTGCCATAGGGAGTTGGTGAAAAAAGGGTTTGTCATGCGGTACACGACGGAGGATGATTTTGGCCTCCCTGAAAACGCTTTCTTGATTTGCACTTTTTGGATGGTTAATGCTTTGTATCTTGTCGGAAGGCGGAGTGAAGCCATACAAATGTTCGAGCACGCTTCCAAAGCGGTTAATCACCTCGGACTGATGTCTGAAGGGATCGAGCCAACGACTGGGCGGCAGACAGGAAATTTTCCTCAGGGGTATTCTCACATGGCTTTTATTCAGTCCGTCTTGCTGCTTGAAACAGATTACCAGTGGAATTCCACCAAGCCCTAGTAAGCAGCTCTCACCTGAAAATTTATGCGAGAAAAAAAACGAAAAACTCACTATCTAATCATTCTTTTCTTTATGGCTGCGGGGGCGTTGCTATTCATCCTTATTATGCCCCAAGGATCATTGTGGCTTGTGAAGAAGGTACTGCTATCCGCGTCCGACGCCTCTTCGGTATCAATCAGAGCATTTCAAGGCAGTCTTCTTACGGGCGTCAGAATAGAAGATATGCATATTATCGGTATTCGTACTCTGGGGAGCGACAGCTCTGTCATGATCACAGATGCTCAAATCAAGATTGTCTGGAACGGTAATATTCCGTCGATTGTCGCCGAAACCGGAATCATTGAGTATGGTTTGGGGGGATCATCTCAAAAGGCGCGAATAGAATCACTAAAGATAGATAGCAGCACGCGTCTTACCGCGAAAAACATACAAGTTGTTTCGGCTTTTGGCAATATCTCATTAGAACAGGCGTCAGGGCCTTTAGATCGCCTGGTATTGGAGAATCTGCAGTGGACAGGGATTCCTTATTTTGCGAGTAGGGATTCTGTGAGCGTACAGCGGATAATCATTTCAAAGCCATTTCATTTGGAAGATATTATTTCGATTGATAACGGTGTACTACGCACGACCGGATCGGAACCCATTCTTTTTTACGGCGTGCAAGATGCGGGCAATATAAATCTCGAAGTTTTTTCAAAAAATACGGAAGTTTCCAATCTGATATCCGCGGTCAAAGGAAAGCCGGCGGGTATGATGGTATCATTGCGCGACGTGAATGTTCATGTAACGGGTTCCTTGACCGCCTTGCAGATCAAAGGCCATTTTAAAATAAACCTACTAGCCTACAGACGATTTTTTCTGGAAGACGTCATTATTGAACCGCTAAATTTAACGCTAAAAAATGTATTTTCTAAACCGGAGTTGTTTGGGGATATTGGCATAGGGGGCGGAGGCATCAGACATAAAGACACGTATCTGGAGATGAAGCCGGGAAAAATTTTATTCCAGGGCGATTATGAAACGCCTCACTTTGAGTTGGAAGCAAGTTCGAAGATAGCCAATGCCACGATTACCGTCCGCGCACGCGGAACACCCGTCAAGCCCGAACTAGTACTATCATCCAGCCCTGTGTATCCTGAAGAAAAGATCTTGATCATGCTAGCCACGGGAAAAGAATGGACGGGTTCCGAAAGAGCTATCAGTGAGGGGCGTTTGTCTGTGGATGCCGTCAAAGAATTTATAGATTACTTTGTCTTCGGAGGGGCAGGGGATAAGCTGGCTCAAAGATTCGGTGTTAAGCAATGGTCTGTCTATAAAGAAGAAAGTGCTGCCGGTATCGAACTCAAAAAAACGGCCGGAAATAATGTCGATTTAATTTACGGTGTTGAGAAGAAGAGCGTAAATGTTGATCATGGTGCGGTCACCCAAAAAATCGGTTTTGATTATAAAGCCACCGAAAATACTTCCCTAGTCGTTGAGGGGAGTGCTCAATCCAAGAAAAAAGTGGCGGACGAATTGGATTCGGAAAGTAAGGCGCTAGACAAGAGTGTAACGATGAAAGTTAAGACAAACTTCTGATCAGGGGGTAGAATACCCCCTGGTATTGACCCATGAGCATTAGCCAGCCCCTTTCAACGTTAGTATTCACCGTGACCGCAGGCGTTTTGTCTCTGATCTTGGGAGCCAAGGTCAAGGTGCCAAGCATTCTCTTTTTCCTCGCTTTCGGTATCATGCTGGGACCCGAATTTGCAGACCTTATACAGCCGCAGATTTTTCGGGATAATTTCCCACAATATATCTCCCTGATGGTTGCCTTAATCTTATTTGAAGGCGGATCTACGCTAAAATTTTCCCAGTACAGGGAGATTTCAAAAATACTTCGGAATCTCATGAGCATCGGCGTCGTGGTAACGCTCGTCGGAGTATCTCTAGCCGCTCGTTTTTTAGTTCATATGCCGTGGGATAGAGCGATTCTTTTTGGAGCTATCATGATCGTGACGGGTCCAACGGTGGTTATTCCTATTTTACGGCGTTTGCGTGTGCAAGAGAAAGTCCACAACGTCTTGAAGTGGGAAGCTATTTTGATCGATCCGTTAGGCGTCATTATCGCTGTTGTCTTGTTCGAGTTCTTGGTCTTGAACAGCGGGGGAATGGCGCACTCCGTATTTTTGCTTTTTGGCCGGCTAGTCATTGGTGGTATCTTTGGGGTAATCACGGGATTTATGATGGTCTTTTGCCTCACGCAACGCTGGCTGCTTCGCTCGGAAGGCAAGGAACTGGGTGGTTTGTTCGTCCTATTTTTGACGATCTTGTCTTATGGGTTGTCAGAATTCTTTTTGACCGAATCCGGTTTGGTTACCGTGACTGTGGCAGGTATTTATTTTGGGAATAAGAAGTTCCCTTTCCATGAGGAAATTGACCATTTCAAAGATCAAGTTGTTAGACTTGCGCTTGCGATTCTTTTTGTTCTCCTAGCCAGCAATATACCCATCTCGGAGGCCCAGAAAATATCCAGAGAAGGCTGTCTATTGATCATCATCTTGATCATGTTTATCAGGCCTTTGGGGGTGCTCCTTAGTTCATGGAGCGACAAGAATCTTTCATGGAAAGAAAAAAGCTTTATTGCTTTTATGGCGCCGCGGGGGATTGTTTCGGCATCCTTGGCTTCATTATTTGCGGTGGAGCTTCACGAAAAAAATCCTACAGGCGAAAACATCTTCTTGCCTTTGGCGTTTTTTGTAATCAGTGGAATGATTGTGGTTTATACGCTTCTTGCCGGAACGATCGCCTGGATAACCGGCGTACGTGAAGGCAAGCTGAAGGGCGTGTTGATCATCGGCGCTAATTCATTAGGATTGATCTTCGGCGAAGAATTGAGAAAAAAGTCCATTCCCGTTAAATTTATCGATTCAAACGGGTTTCATTGTCAAAAAGCGCAAAAAAAAGGTTTTGAAGTTTTTGAAGGCAGCGCATTTGATGCGGATTTTCTGGAATCGTTGGATATCAAAGGTGTGGGGTCTATGGTTGCGCTTACCCCGAACCATGAGGCGAACGTATTGTCGTGCCAAGTATTTTCCAAGTTTCTGCCAAGGGGAAGGGTTTTCCGTCTCTGGGATAAAACGGATCGTTGGGAATCAGTTACGGCTCCACATTTTGATGAATCTGCCGGTTTGCCTATCGTTGAAGGGGCTCTGATGCAGGCGAGCAACAGTTTTTGGAACATTACGGATATCGAATCAAAAGTCGTTGAACTAAAGAAACTCATCAAAGATTTAAGGGTTACGCCTGAAAACTTAGCAGGTGAGGGCATTACTTTTCCTCTCTTTGGCATCAAGAATGGCGAAGCCATATTTTTTTCATGCAATCAAATAATTCCCGCTGACAGTGAGATAGTGTATCTAAGAGTGCAATCGCGCTAGAGCGTTCGAAATGATCAAACCATATTTGGGTATCCTCGCTACAGCTATCACGATTGTGGCCTTTATTCCTTATATTCAATCCATATTAATCGGCAAAACAAAACCGCATGTGTTTTCTTGGCTTATCTGGGGATTGGCCACTGTCATTGTTTTCTTTGCGCAGCTGGCTGATGGAGCTGGCGCGGGTGCGTGGTCTATCGGAGTATCCGGTGCGGTCACGCTCTATATTGCATGGCTGGCTTATCGCAGGTGTTCTGGCAGCGCTATTACCAATTTAGATTGGTTATTTTTTATTTTTGCTTTAGCATCACTACCGCTTTGGTATATCACCGATAATCCTTTTTGGGCGGTTATTATTCTTACGACCGTGGACACGTTGGGATTTGGCCCGACGTTTCGAAATGCGTATCATCACCCTTATCAAGAACAACTCCTGTTATACGTTCTTATGACTATTCGCAATCTTATCGCAATCGCGGCATTAGAATATTATTCCTGGACCACCGTGCTTTTTCCCGCGTTTATCTCTTTTACCTGCATTGTCTTTATCGCCATGGTTGCGGCCCGTCGACGCCTGATGAAGACGAAGATTTAATTTTAGTTTAATGACGACTTAATACTGTTTACCTTATTCTGACAATACGATAATTTGTTGGGTGACATGGGCTTGATGGTTTATCATATTTTGATAACGATGAAAGGGGTTCCAGATGACATATGTTGATGGATTTGTTGTGCCGGTACCGAAGAAAAAATTAAATGCCTATCGCGCAATGGCGCAAAAAGCGAGTAAGGTTTGGTGTGAGCACGGTGCTCTGGACTATAAAGAGTGTGTCGCCGACGATGTAAAAAAAGGCAAGCGGACGTCATTTCCCCGGAGCGTGAAGCTCAAAGCCGGAGAGACGGTTGTGTTCGCCTACATCGTCTACAAATCGCGCGCGCACCGTGACACGGTGAACGCAAAAGTGATGAAGGATCCCAGGCTTAACGAAATGTGCGATCCCAAGAACATGCCGTTTGACGCCAGGCGCATGTTTTGGGGTGGATTTAAGACTATCGTCGAGGTTTAAGAGAGAATTCTTCCAAGGAGGCCCCTATGACAAAAGAGATCCCGCAAGGGTATCACTCGGTAACGCCCAGTTTAACGTTCAAAGACACACAAAAGGCGCTGGAGTTTTATAAGAAGGCATTCGGCGCCAAGGTGACGGGTGTTTTTGAGGGTCTCAACGGGAAGGGGATTATGCACGCCACCATTCAAATAGGAAATTCCATTTTGATGATGGGGGATGAGATGCCTCATTGTCAGAGTGCCGAAACATTGGGGAGCTGCCCCATCGGGCTTTTTATTTATGTCCCGGATGCCGACGCTACATTTAAACAGGCCGTGCAGGCGGGTTGCACCGTAGACATGCCTATGGCCGATATGTTCTGGGGGGACCGCGCCGGAAAT
>CAYUTV010000042.1:0-9689 GCA_964447745.1 uncultured Planctomycetia bacterium
GTGGTGAACGCGACGTCACTCGGAATGAAGGGTGATCATTCGGTGCCTATGGATTTGGAAATCCTTGAGGGATCGCCAAGCGTGTACGATCTCGTGTACTCGCCTGCACAGACGCCTTTTTTAAAAGCGGCCGATAAGCTCGGACTCCCAACCGCGAACGGTTTGGGGATGCTGGCCGCTCAGGCCGCGCTGTCTTTTGAATTGTGGACCGGGAAAAAAGAGAGTGTCAGGGAAATCATGCTGGAGACGCTGAAAAAATGTCTTTAATCGCTTTTCTCTTCGGAACCATCATCGGCAGTTTTTTGAATGTCTGTATTTACCGGCTGCCCAAGGAAGAGTCGATTGTATTCCCGGCGTCGCATTGCCCGGGATGCTCCAAACCCATCGCCTGGCACGACAACGTTCCGGTGCTGAGTTTCTGCATTCTGCGGGGCCGCTGCCGCAATTGTAAACAAAAGATATCGTTCCAATATCCGCTGATCGAGCTTGTTACCGGGCTTCTCTTTGTTCTTTTTTATACGACATTCGGAGTAACGGTGACGAGCGTGATTTTTCTCGTGTTCAGCTTGGCGCTTTTGGTTTGCACCGTGATTGATTGGTATCACCAGATTATCCCCGATGCGATTACGCTGCCCGGCATGCTGATCGGGTTGGCGATATCCACCATTTATCCCGCGCTTCACGGAGAGACGATTTTCTGGAAGGGTTTTCTCGCGGCGTTTCTGGGGCTGATGGCCGGTGGCGGGTTTTTATATGTTTCCGCGATTATGGCCGAATATTTTTTGAAGAAGGAAGCGATGGGCGGAGGCGACATCAAGCTATTGGGGTTGATCGGCACGCTGTTGGGATGGCAGGGTTCCGTCTGGACGATTTTTATTTCATCGGTGTTGGGGTCCATCATGGGGCTTTGGATGCGCCTCGTGCAAAAAAAGGAATATTTTCCGTTTGGACCCGCAATCGCGCTGGCCGCGTTTTTGTATGTTTTTATAGGACAACAAGCGATTGATTGGTACCTGGGTTTATATACACGTTAAGGAGAAACAATGCTGCGATTTTTGACTAGTGGAGAATCTCACGGGAAATGTTTGGTTGCCATTCTCGAGGGAATGGTCGCCGGGCTGACGGTTCCGTCCGAAGAGATTGACCGCGAACTCGCCCGTCGCCAGGAGGGATATGGCCGCGGCGGACGCATGACCATCGAAAAAGATCGCGCCGAGATCCTGTCCGGCGTACGCTCCGATAAAACCATCGGCGGACCGATCGCGCTGATGATCCCGAATAAAGATTTTAAGATCAATGAATTGCCCGTCGTTAAGCGCCCGCGCCCGGGCCACGCCGATCTGGTGGGTGTCATGAAATACGGCCAGGAAGACGTGCGTGACGTCCTTGAGCGCGCAAGCGCGCGAGAGACCACGGCCCGTGTCGCCGTAGGCGCCGTATGCAAAGTTTTTCTCAGGCAGTTTGGTGTGGAAATTACGAGCCACGTGGTCAATATCGGAGGTGTCACCGCGGACACAAGCAAGATGACTTTTGAAGAGATACGCAAGGCCGCGATGAGTTCACCGATGCACTGCGCGGACCCCGCCGTGACCAAAAAAATGATGGCGCGCGTTGACGAGGCCAAGGAATCCAAGGACACGATAGGCGGTGTATTTGAAGTCATCGCAACCGGCGTTCCGGTCGGACTCGGCAGCTTTGTTCACTATGACAGGCGTCTCAGCGCGAAGTTGTGTGCGGCGCTCATGTCCATCCAAGCCATCAAAGGCGTCGAGATCGGTATCGGGTTCAAGGCCCCCGAAATTCTTGGCAAATTTGCCCATGATGAGATTTATTTTGATAAGAAAAAGGGATTCTTTAGAAAAACTAACAACGCCGGCGGGTTCGAAGGCGGCGTAACAAACGGCGAAAATCTCGTGCTGCGCGCAGCCACGAAGCCCTATGCGACACTCATGAGCCCCATGAAATCCGTTCATATCGACACGAAGGCTCAGGAGCTTGCGACCATCGAGCGCTCCGACGTGACGGCCGTGCCCGCCTGCGGCGTGGTCGGCGAAGCCATGGTCGCGTTCGAGCTCGCGAATGCTTTCCTCGAAAAATTCGGAGGCGATTCCCTGAAGGAAACCCTGCGCAATTTTGAGTCGTATAAAAAACAGTTGGCGGAATTCTAACGCGTGTTAAACCTTGTCGGGCTCATCTCCAAGAACATCGTGCTGATCGGTTTCATGGGCACCGGCAAAACCAGCGTAGGCAAGATTATCGCCCGCAAACTCGGCCGCGAAGCCGTCGACGTTGACAGTTTTATCGAAGAAAAACAGGGGCGCAAGATATCCGAGATTTTCGAAGCGGACGGGGAGGCGGCTTTCAGAAAAATCGAGAAAGAAGCCGTTCGCGAAATCTCCCAGATGACCAACGTCGTGATCACGACCGGCGGCGGGGTGGTGCTTGATCCGGAGAATATGGAAAATTTAAAAAAGAACGGATGGCTTGTGGCGCTATCGGCGAGTCCGGAAACTATTTTTCGCCGTGTTAAAAATTCGAGGCATCGCCCTCTCCTGAAGAGCCCCAACATGTTTCTTGAGATCAAGCGCCTGTTGGCCGAGAGAAAACCATTTTATACGGCCGCGGACTACACCTTCGAGACGGACCGCAAGACCGCCGGGCAGGTGGCGGAAAATATATTAGTCACATTGGAAGGACATTTGAGTTGAAGCTGACACTGCAGGAAACGCTCGCGATTCATTTGCTGGAGGATATCGGATCCGTCACGCTTCGTAAACTGGTTCAGGAGTTCGGAGATTTTCGCGGAATTGTGAACGCGGGTTCGCCTGAGCTCGCGGGCTTGTCCTGGCTTCCTAAAAAATTTCGGTCCGGATTTGAACGCGACCGCATGCTGAAGGCCGCGGATGAAGAGCTGGCCAAGGCCAAGAAATTCGGCGCGCAGGTCATCACGTATTTTGATGAACGCTACCCTGAGCGGCTCAAAACCATTGATGCGGCTCCCATAGTTTTGTACGTCAAAGGGCAGATTCCCACAAAGACGGATCAGCGCTATCTTTCAGTGGTCGGTTCCCGCGCGGCTTCCCGCTATGGCCTTAAGATGGCCCGTGATATCGCGCGAGGAGTCGCAGCTCAAGGAGTGGTCATTGTGAGCGGCCTTGCGACGGGTATTGACGGCGCGGCCCATGAAGGGGCTCTGGAGGCCGGTGGTATTACTATAGGAATTCTGGGCGGGGGACTTAATCGCATGTATCCCAAGGAGCACAGGGTTTTGGCTGACCGGATGGCCGACAAAGGTGCCGTCGTATCCGAATTTCCCATGGACATGGAAGCAAAGGCGGAATTCTTCCCCATGAGAAACAGAATTATCAGCGGACTCTCCGAGGCGCTCCTCGTCGTGGAAGCCAGAGAGAAGAGTGGCGCTCTGATTACGGTGGGATTTGCGTTGGCCCAAGGGCGCGACGTTTACGCCGTGCCCGGAAACGCCGATTCTTCGAAATCTCTCGGCACCAACCGGTTGATCAGGGAAGGCGCGCGGATGGTCACGGGACCCGCGGACGTATTGGAGGAAATGGGAATCGCCGCCGCGACTGAGGTAAAATCAGAAAAGCAAACAACCATTGAGTTGAATGAAAGCGAACGGCGTATCTTGTCGTTGTTGGACGAGGAGGAATGCCCGATGGACGATTTGATTGAAAAGAGCCAAACCCCGGCGCGTCTCGTCATTCAAACGCTGTCGTCTTTGGAATTTAAAGGCTGTGTCCGACAGCTGCCGGGCAAACATTTTCAAAAGGTTGTTTCATGACAGACAAACCATTTACCATCCAGCTAAACGGCGAGAAGAGAACGCTCACGGATACGAAGACCCTGGCGGATCTCCTGCGCTCTCTGGCGATTCCGCGGGAACGCGTCGTTGTCGAGCACAACATGACGATTGTTCCCAGAGAAGAGCTGACCAGCACCGCATTAAAAGAGGGCGATCAGGTCGAGATCGTTCATTTTGTAGGCGGCGGCGCTCCGGCGTCCGCGCTTGTCATCGTTGAGTCTCCCGCAAAATCCAAAACCATCAATAAGTACTTGGGCCCCGATTTTGAAGTGACGGCTTCCATGGGCCATGTCATAGACTTGCCAAAGAGCAAAATGGGCATCGATATCGACAATAACTTTGAACCCAAGTACATCGTGGTCAAAGACAAGAAAAAAACGCTCAGCGAATTAAAGAAAAAAGCCAAGAACAAAAAAGAAATTTACCTGGCGTGCGATCCTGACCGCGAAGGTGAAGCGATCAGCTGGCATTTGCAGAACGAATTGGGTAAGGGCAAGAAAGTTTCCCGCGTGATATTCAATGAAATCACGAAAACGGCCGTTCTGGAAGCATTCAAGCACCCGAAACGTATCGACATGAACCTCGTCAGCGCTCAGCAGGCCAGGCGCGTTCTCGACCGCCTCGTGGGTTATTCCTTAAGTCCTCTGCTGTGGCAAAAGGTCGGCCGCGGTTTGTCCGCAGGCCGCGTGCAGTCCGTGGCGCTTCGGCTGATCGTCGACCGCGAACGCGAAATCAAGGCATTCGTGCCAGAGGAATACTGGAGCATCGAAGCGAATCTCAAAAAACATAAGGGCGAACCCAAGCAATTTGTCGCGAAGCTTGATAAGCGTCACGAAGACAAGCTGGAGGTCAAAGAGGGCAAGACGGCCGCGAAGATCGTCGAGGAATTAAAGGGCGCGTCTTACACGGTCAAAGATGTTCGCACGCAGAAGAAGAGGCGCAATCCCTATCCACCGTTCACCACTAGCAAACTTCAGCAGGCCGCATACAATGTGCTGCGTTTTCCTGCGGCGAAGACGATGAGAGTCGCTCAGTCCCTTTATGAAGGCGTGGAAATCGGTAATGAGGGCACGGTCGGTTTGATCACATACATGCGTACCGATTCCGTGAGAATATCGGAGGGTGCCCTGAAAGAAACACGCGATTACATTCTAAAAACCTATGGAAAAGAATACCTGCCCTCGAATCCCAATTTTTATCGCGCCAAGAAGCAGGCACAGGAAGCCCACGAGGCGATACGTCCGTCTTCCGTGGAACGCGATCCCAAGTCCATTGAGCAGTACCTGAACCCGGATCAATTTAAATTGTATTCTCTGATCTGGCAGCAACTGCTGGCTAGCCAAATGACTCCGGCGCAGATCTCCCAGGATTCCATTGATATTTCAGCCGGCGAGTATATCTTCAAGGCGACCGGCAGCCGCGTCGAATTTCCCGGCTATTTGATCGTACGGGGCCGCGATGAGGAAGAGGATGAGAGCCCTCTGCCCACTCTGCAGACCGGAGAAGCGCTTGATCTGATCAAATTGGAGAATCATCAGCATTTCACCAAGCCGCCCGCGCGCTTTACGGACGCGTCTCTCGTCAAAGCATTGGAAGAAAAAGGCATCGGAAGACCTTCCACGTACGCGCCGATCATCTCGACTATCTCGGGACGGGATTATGTGCGCCGGGAAGGTGGTAGTCTCGTCCCCACGGAATTGGGGATTTTGGTGACGGATTTACTGGTGAAATACTTTGATAAGGTCATGGATTTTGAATTTACGGCTAATATGGAAGAAGAGCTCGACCGCGTCGAAGACGGCGAAAAAGAATGGCATGACGTGGTCCGGCAATTTTATGGGGTGTTCAGCGGTCAAATGGAATTCGCCAAGACCACGATGCAAACCGTTAAGAAAGAGAACGAACCCACCGACGAAATATGCGAGAAGTGTCAAAAGCCCATGGTTATCAAGTGGGGTCGGCGCGGACGATTTATGAGCTGTTCAGGATGGCCCGAATGCAAGAACGCGAAGTCCATTTCCACGGACGTCGTTTGTCCTCAGTGTCAGCAGGGTAAGCTGGTACAGAGGCGCGCTAAATCGGGGCGGGGACGCTCATTCTACGGTTGCACACGTTATCCGGACTGCACTTTTATCGTCAATCGGCTGCCCAAAGCCGGGGACGACAAAAAGCCGTCCGACGGCGGCGCGGAGTCCAAGAGCTCGGTGGACGATGACGCTTCCGATGGATAAAAACCTCGAAAAATTTCTTACCTATCTAAGAGTCGAAAAAAATTATTCCAAGCACACGCTGACGGGCTACATGCACGATCTGCGCGAGTTCTATCGTTTTCTTGACGGCAGAACGCCCGAGACGACGGATAAGGACGTACTGAGAAAGTATTTGGCGTCTTTGCAGGCGCAAGGGCTGATGAAAAAATCGGTCGCGCGACGAATGGCGAGTCTGCGTACGTTTTTCAGGTATTTGGTTCGCGAGGGAACAATCACGACAAACCCCACGATGGCGATACGCAACCCGAAAATCGAAAAACGCCTGCCGATTGTTCTCGATGAATCGGAGGTGGCACTTCTCTTAGATTCTCCGGAGACGGATTTGTCGGGACGGCGCGACAAGGCCATGCTCGAGACCATTTACTCCACCGGGATGCGTGTTTCGGAGCTCGTGCAATTGAATCTCGAGAGCGTCGATTTTATAGGAGGCGTCTGCCGCGTGCTGGGAAAAGGCGGCAAGGAGCGTCTGTGCCCGATCGGAGACAAAGCGCTCCGCAGTCTGAGAGACTATTTAGACATGCGTGAAAAGAAAACCAAGAAAAACGATCGGGTGCTTTTCATGAACCATTCACGCAACCAAAGCGGGTCACGCCTGACCGACCGCAGTGTACGGCGGATTCTGAACAAATATATTGAGAAGACATCCATGAAACAGCGCATCTCTCCGCATGTTCTGAGACATTCCTTTGCCACGCATCTCTTGAATCGCGGCGCGGACCTTCGCTCGGTGCAGGAACTGCTGGGACATGAAAATTTATCAACTACACAGATTTACACGCATGTGTCGACTCAGCGGCTAAAAGAGGCCTATGAGCTCTCGCATCCGAGGGCTAAGAAGCGATGACACCGGGACTGGGCGAGAGGCTGAAGCGCCGGCGCTTATTTCTAAAGGATGTTCCCGCGTGGAGCCGAATCCTTTACGACGCCCTTTTTTATGTGTTTAGTGTTTTCTACCTGCCTTCGTTCATCTTGAAAGGAAAATGGCGGGAAGGATTTGGCACACGTTTCGGACGCATTGATGCCGCCACGCGCGACCGGCTGCGGGCCCGCATTTTTTGGGTTCACGCGGTTTCCGTGGGCGAGGTGGTGCAGGCGATGCGTTTAATCAACGCCGTGCGCGATTCTATGAGCGAATTCAAATTTCTGCTGACGACCACCACGGCTACGGGCCGCGAGGTCGCTCTCAAGTTAAAAGGCGAAAGTGATGAGGTTCTGTACTTTCCCGTGGATTATCGCTGGAGCGTGCGGGCATTCATCCGGGCGGTGAATCCCGAAGCACTGGTTCTTTTGGAAACCGAGATTTGGCCAAATCTGATTCTGGAACTCAGTGACCGGGGAGTGCCCGTATTCATCGTGAATGGCAGGATATCGGAGAAGGCCATAGGAAAATATCGGTCTATCAGGCGTTTTCTGGCACCTATCCTGAACCGTCTGAGCGCCATTGCCGTACAAGATGAAACGATGAAAGAGCGTTTCCTGGAATTGGGCGCGGATGTCTCTGTGGTCAAAGTGACCGGCAATATGAAGTTCGACTGGCTCCCGACGGCGGTGAATGATCCCGTCTACGCAAAGATTGAATCATTTCGCGCGGGCGCTGATTTCTTTTGGATGGCCGGAAGCACGCACGCCGGCGAAGAAGAGCTTCTGTTGCGCGTTTACAATATTCTGCTGAGGCGCTATCCCAAACAGCGGCTTCTCATCGCGCCGCGGCATTTGACGCGCGTGGAATCCATTCTTCAGGAAGCGGCCAAAAAAGGATTCAAAGTCATCAAGATCAGCGAGTGGGACGGAAGCCAAACGGGTGTGTTACTATTGGATAAAATGGGGTTGTTGGCAGGCGCTTATGCGTATGCCGACGCCGTGTTTGTGGGCGGAAGTCTCGCGCCGTTCGGAGGACATAACCTCGTCGAGCCGGCGTATTTTGAGAAGCCCATTCTTTTCGGACCCCACATGAACAATTTTAGAAGCATGTCGCAGGATTTTTTGAGGGCCTCCGCTGCAATACAAGTGGAAAATGCGGAGGCGTTGGAAGGGGAGCTTGTTTCGCTTGCGGATAATCCGGCGGAAAGAAAACGCCTGGGTTCACGCGCGAAGACGCTCATATTGACGCATCAGGGTGCCACCGAGAGAAATAAGCAACTTCTCATGAACTCGATGGCACTGATCGATTGAAAAGGGGAATCTATGAAAAATGTACTCGGATCGGCATTGGCTTCAATGTACGGCTTTTGTGTTCGCACGAGCCAGGGGTTTTACCGTGTCATGCCCTCGGCTATCAAGAAGGTACCCGCCCGTGTGATCAGTATCGGAAACATCACGTGGGGAGGAACCGGTAAAACACCGCTTGTCGCGCGGATGGCGAAGGAGCTCGCGGCCTCCGGGAAAAAAGTGGTTATTTTGACGCGCGGTTACGGTCAGGACGAGGTCAAGGAATTGCAAAAAAAACTCCCGGATGTTCCGGTTCTCGTCGGACGCGATAGAATCCGCACGGCCCGCGAAGCGGTAAAAAAACACCAGGCGGACATCATCCTTCTCGACGACGGTTTCCAGCATATACGCCTTCACCGCGCCGTCGACATCGTGAATATCAATACCACGATGCCGTTCGGTTCCAGCGCTTTGATACCGAAGGGGACACTGCGCGAACCGATTGAAAATCTTTCGCGCGCCGATGTTTTTATCCTGACGAAGAGCAATATCGGATTTAAAAATATTCCGTGGATTCGCCAAAAACTGCAGGCGATTCAACCAAAGGCCACGGTATTCGAGGCGGTGCATCACCCGGTCCAATTCATGGATTTCCGGCGAAATCGCTTTTTACCGCTTAACGAAGTCAAAGGTAAAAAGGTCGCGGCGATTTCAGCGATCGGAGATCCTTTTTCTTTCGAGAAGACCGTGGAAGGCCTGGGAGCCGAGATTTCTTTGGCAGCCCGTTTTGACGACCATCACTGGTTCACGGAAGCCGAGCTTGTCGATTTTGCCAAAAAGGTCAAGGATATCGGCGGGATCAAGGATGTGATCACCACGGAAAAAGACTTCTACCGCATGGAATCGCTTTTTAAGAAAAAGAGAAACCATGATCTCAACGCGCTGAACTTCCTGGTTCTCCAGATTGAATTCAAGATGGAGGATGAAGAAGAGTTTCTGCGTTTATGCACCGGCACGGAAGGTTCGGTGCCCGAGAGCGTGGCCGTCTAACTCTTTTTCATGGATATCCGGAAGCAAAGGAAAATTGAGTTTGAGGACAAGTGCATCCTCGCTTTTGTCCGCACGGGCCGATTGATTGTCCGCGCGCTTCCGCTTGGGGTGTCCCTGCGGCTGGCAAAAATGATCGGCGCCTTCATTTATGCCACGTCAAAACGTAAGCGCGTCGCCTATGCGAATCTGCGAGCCGCCTTTGGCGCCGAGAAAAGTCACCGCGAGCTCCGAAAAATCGCGCGCCGGTCTATCCAAAATCTCGCGATGTCCGTCATTGAGCTCCTGAGACTGCCGGATCTTGATAACGCCTACATCCGTTCCCACATACAAATTCGTCCCGAAGACGAGGAAAAGGTGCGTCCTTACCTCAGTCAGGGCAAAGGGATTATTTTTCTGAC
>CAYUTV010000043.1:0-4255 GCA_964447745.1 uncultured Planctomycetia bacterium
ATCCACTCGTCCGAGAGCCGTTCACTCGATAATTCGCCGTCCTTGAGTCCGCCTTCATGCGCGCGAAGTTCAAAATCCGTCAACACGATCTGGCGAAACACGGTGGCGAAGTTATCGTCGATTTTTCCGCAAAGAAGTGCCAGGCGCTTCGAAGGGTCTTTCTCGTCATTGAGAATCTTTTCAAAGATAAGCATCTCGCCGAAAACAGATGCGGTCTCCGCCATGGTCAGAGGTGCGTCCGATTCGAGGATTCCGGCCTTGCGTGCCAGCCACTGGTGAAGCCCATGGCCCAACTCATGAGCGACGGTCATGACGTCACGCAGGCTGCCCGTGTAATTGACCAGGATGTAAGGGTGGAGATCCGGTGTCGTGGCACAACAGAAACCCCCGCCTTGTTTGCCTTCGCGGACTTCGGCATCGATCCATCGCTTGTCAAAGAACTGCTCGACGATTTTTCCCACTTCATTCGAAAAGGCATAGTATCCGGACAGAACGATCTCGCGACACTTTTTAAAATCAATCTTGTCCTCGTCCGTGCCGATATGGGCGTAGCGGTCATAGTCCGCCATTTTATCGAGGCCGAGCAATCTCGATTTAAGTCCGTAATAACGCTGAGCGGTGGGGTATCCCTTCTTTACGCTTTCGACGAGATTAAGAACGCTCTTGAGGTCAATCTCATTGGACAAGTTCATGCTGTCCATCGGATGGGCAAACCGCCGGATTTTCATGTTGGCGCGGTGATCCGCCAGAATCATGTTATAAATGTACGTCAGAAGGTGTGTTGAGCCGGTCAGCCCTTCCGCGAGACTCTCGGAGGCCGCTTTGCGGACGGATCTGTCGGTGGAATGAAAAAGAGAAAGAACCTCGCCTTCGGTTTTTTTGACGCGCTTGCCGTCTTCCCGGATATAAAACGGAACGCTATTCATGGTTTCGTCAAACAGGCGAGAGAAAGCGTGCGAACCCGTGTTGGCCTTGATGGCCATTATTTTTTCTTCGCCCTCGTGCAGAGTATGCGGAGCGTAGGCGCGTACTTTTTCCAAAAAGTGAAGGTCATCCCTGACGGCGGGATCACCCGTGATTTTACGAATGGCCGCCTCATCGAGCTTGTTCCACTCCACCTCAAAGAACAGTAAGTGTGCCTGGATATCGGTGAGTGCGACCTGGATTCTTTGCATGAATGCGCCGATCGCCGGGATGTTCGTCTGTTGGGCGAACAGAAGATGCGAATACACGCCCGGTTTTGTCAGCAGAGTGACGAGTTCTTTGTAATCACGCATGGCTTCCGCGATGGGAAACGTTCCCGAGTGAGCATTTGCGAAAAGCGGCTTGTATTTGGATTCAAACGCGACGGCTTTGGCGGAGGCGGATTTTAAATCCCGGTCCAGTCGGGGATCTTCCGGAGAAGAATAGAGATCGCTTAGATCCCAAGTGACGCCTTGGGCGGTATTTTGTGACATTGATATTCCTTTTTAATGAATACTACGGAGAGAGGAGGATTCGAACCTCCGATACCTTGCGGTATAACGGTTTTCGAGACCGCCGCATTCGACCGCTCTGCCATCTCTCCAAAAGATGCCATATTCTATCCTAAACACGACCCGGGGGTCTACTCCCGGAGAGGCGTATTTGAGAAGGAGTTTTTCTTTCCAATTTGCACCGTTAAATAGTAAGGTAGATTTGAGAGGATTGAAGCTATGGTCAAACCGTCGCCTACTCCCGAAGAGGCGCTGCAAAAGCGTCTGCGGGACGTGGAATCCGCGAATCAGGCATTGAGACAGCGCGAAGAACAGCTGAATGCGCTGATCAGCAGGGCCGTGATCGGCATCGCCGAGGTTGATCTCTCCGGGCGTTATCATCTCGTGAATCCCGCCTTTTGCGACATCGTCGGCCGACCGATGAATGAAATCCTGTCGCTTCGATCCAAGGAACTTCTGCACCCCGAAGACTGGCCCGCGCAAGAGGCGTTTTTGCAAAACGCGCATAAAAGTGCGGGTGTCCGAACCTTTGAAGCGCGCATCATCAAGCCCGATCTGAGTTTTGTCTGGACGCGAAGCCGTTTCTCGCTGCTCACGGATGTGGACGGGCGTCCGCGCGGCGCGGCCGTGTTGATTGAGGACATTTCGCACGAACGCCTCACCGAATCGGAAAGAATTCTGCATCAGCTGATTGAAAATCTGGATCAAGTCATCTGGATGTTCGACCCGTTCACACCCAAAGTTCTCTATGTGAGTGAATCGTATGAAAAAGTGTGGGAACTCACGCGGCAAAGTCTTTATGACGACCCCGAATCATTCATGTCTGTAGTCTGTCCCGATGATCTGGAAACCGTGAAGCAAGCGTACGAAAAGCAAAAACGGGGGATTCCCACCGATATTGAATATCGCTTACGCCGCCGGGACGGTGAAATTCGCTGGGTATCCGACAGGGGGTTCCCGATAAAAAACGCGCGAGGACACATTTACCGGGTGGCCGGCATCGCGGAAGATATTTCCGTCAGAAAGAACGCCGAAAAAGCGTTGCGTGAATCCGATGAGAAATACCGGCGGTTGGTTGAAACGACGAACGAAGGTATTTGGATTATCGACGCGAAGGGCAGGACCGTCTATGCGAATCATCACACCGCGACCATGCTCGGGTACACGCTTGAAGAACTGATGGAGAAATC
The DNA here is from genome assembly GCA_964447745.1 of uncultured Planctomycetia bacterium. Classification (GTDB taxonomy): domain Bacteria; phylum Omnitrophota; class Gorgyraeia; order 2-02-FULL-51-18; family 2-02-FULL-51-18; genus CAYUTV01. The sequence goes on from CAYUTV010000043.1 coordinate 2,666, forward strand.
GGCTCATGAATTGCTTCGCGAGTCCGATCACGATTCCGTTCAAGCACAAATCCGCGATAAGTCCCGAGGACTGAAAAGTCAGGGTGAGTGGCGACTACAGACGAAAAATAGCGGAGAGCTATGGGTGATTTATTGCTCGAATCCCATTTTCGATGAAAAAGGACAGTTCTCGGGCGCGATGGTGATGATGATGAATATCACGGAATTCAAGAAGACCGAGATGGCGTTACGCGAAAAGCTTAATCAGAGCGAACGCGTCTTTGACCCCGCCGAAAGTCGCCATTAAGATCCTGCCTGGAACGAATTAAGACTGAACGGAGTCCGTGGGAATATCCGCGGCCTGTTTCATAGCCTTCATCTCTTCACGCTTAGCTTCTCTGACCAGCGGTGATTTCTCGACGTGGCGCGGAATATCCAATGCCTGCTTGGCCTCCAAGTGGTAAGTGCGGTTGACGGACTTGGCGAATATATCGACGCTGCCTTCCGCCACCGCAAACGTGATGTTTTCGTTATTGGGGTCTTTTCTATCGACGCGTCCCCAGAACTGAGTTCCGCGGACGGCCGCGATGGCCGTAGGTGTTTCGACGCGGAAATTCGAACCTGCCGGCAGTTGCTTAAGATTGAAAAGGGCGTTTCCTTCCGTGATTTCGAAGAGGGACTCCATGGGAGAGGTAGCCTTTATTACTGCTTGCGTCGACCCAAGGAGACGAGAACCGGCATTCTCATTAAACACGATATCCACCTGGCAGGTTTCGGACGTTTTCAAGGTGTCACCTTTCAGGCAGGCCATTCCGGCAGATATGGGAATCTCAGCTCCATCCCTTAATATAAGGGCGTCTCCTTGAACCTGGGTGACCAGAACTTGGCCTACGACTTCCTCGGCTAATACGACTGCAGGTAGGGAAAAAAACAGGATTGCAAGTATAAGAATCTTTTTCATCGTAACGCTCCTTTTGTCAGTGCATTATAGCAATTCTCTCGCGCTTTTAGAGGTCTTTTTTTGAGTATTTTCTATATTTTTGATACCTTTAACTAGTTATTATATGTTTTTAATAACTAATGCATACTCTTGAAATGAAATGATTAATATTATATAATTTTAGTGATGGATAGACATGAAGCAGGTAAAACGATTGGTAGCTTATCGATGAACCAGAAAGGTATTACGCTGGTGGAGATAATCATCAGCCTCGGTCTGTCGGTGTTTGTTTTTACGGCGCTGATAGGAGCTTTCCTGGGCGTCAAATCTTTGAATGATATTTCAAAAACGTATTTGCAAGGTTCTTTGATCATTCGCGGTCAGATGGAAGCATTAAAGGGCACTGCGTTCGGACTTATCGCCGATGCCAATGTACAAACGGCTTATGACGCGGGCCCCGACGCTACCTGGGGAACGGCAGACGATTTGATGGGAACGCTCACGACAACAGTGCAGGACGCCGCTGATTTTGACGCGGATGGGGTTACCGCCGAAACAGATATCAGTGTTGACGGAAACGCCTCCAACGACGGAGTAGCTCTACCGGTCCGGGTGTCGTTCACATGGAACCAGCGGGTTTTGGGGAATAACAGGGATTTCACACTCACAGC
>CAYUTV010000043.1:4355-9535 GCA_964447745.1 uncultured Planctomycetia bacterium
CGTTCACATGGAACCAGCGGGTTTTGGGGAATAACAGGGATTTCACACTCACAGCCGATACGATCATAGCCGCATGATGATAAAACTAAAATCCTCCAACGGTTTCACTGTAGCGGAACTGACCATCGCGTCGACAATCTTTGGTTTTATGACTGCATCCCTCATGTTTTTTACCTTTTCATTCAATAGCATGCGTTATGAACTCCAGACGAAATCCAAGCTGACTCAAGACGCCAAGAACACCGTGGAGCAAATTGTTTGGGGAATGAAAACTGCCGGCCAGCCGGTACGGGACGGGATATGGGAGGCGCAGGATTTTACGATTTTAAGCGCCACGCATTTGCAATACACGGATACGTCAGGGGATGTTCACGAGGTTCGTCAGAATGGCCTTAAGATTGAGTATCAAAGAGACGGTGGCGGGTGGAATACCTTACATGACCCAAACGGTGCGTTAGCCGACGATGCCAACCGTTATTCGACAGATTTATCTTTTACGCAGGCAGCGCAAGCCAATGTCGTTGAAATTCGCCTGATATTGGGCGAAAGAAACGTTGAGAGGTGGGACTATGTATCGACAAGCACTCGCGTCGCGTTTCGCAATTAAATCCAATCAACGGGGGTTGATTCTTCCCGTGGTGTTAGGGTTTATTTTCATTTTCTCAATGGTGATTGGTGGCATGCTGGCTTATGCTGGCGGTACGATGAAACTGATCAACCGCGAGAGAAACCAAATTCAGGCGTTTTACATGGCGGAGGCCGCTTCGGAAAAGGCCTTGGCGCAGATCCAACATTTCTTCCAAAATAACGCGCAAGTTCCGGATCTAGCGACGATCACGATGCCGGACGGTGGGGCCTATTTTGGGCTTACCCCGAATATTACATTTACCGATGCGGGGAACTGGGTGGCCGCTCAACCCCTCACCTCAGGGGACTATGCGGGCCTGAACGGTGTTATCCGGACGATCGATATTAATGTGACTGCCACGAATAATCGCGTGAACCCCCCTGTGTCGGTGACGCTCACGCAGTCTGCGGAGATTCAGCTGATTCCTATTTTCCAATTCGGCGTGTTCTATGCCGAGGATCTTGAGATCTTGCCGGGAGCCAATATGACTTTCGCGGGCCCGGTGCATACAAATGGCAATCTGTATCTTGGCGCCGAAGCCGGCAAATCATTGACATTCGACTCCAATATCACGGCGCACGGGGATATTCTGCACGATAGGAAAAATGCACCCGGAACCGTGATGTCAGGGAATGTGTTTGTTGAGGATGATTCCAACACAGATCAAAATATGTACCAGGACAGCCAGTGGCTGGACAGCACCGTTCCTACTTGGGCCACGGATGCCTCGGATCGTTGGGACGGAAACGTCGCCGACGCGGCGCATGACGTGAAATCCTTGAATCTGCCTTTGCCTGTGGACTTCGGTAACCGGACGCTGATTGAGCGCCGTAGCGGAAGTGACACGACCGTGGAACAACAGCAGAAAATGGATTATAAGGCGCATCTGCGCATCATCGACGGCGCGATCATGAATCAAGCGGGCGCCACGGTGGATGTGCGCTATTGCAAAAATAACACCACAAGTGTCATCAGCAACGGAAATATCAACGCGAACGGAACGCCTACAAATTATGCAGATGACTCATGTCCCAGCGGCTGGACATTGAACAAGCCCGTGACTAGCACCACGTTCTATAATCATCGTGAAGCAAAGACTATCTATTCGACGGATGTGGATATTGCAAAATTAAATGACAGCCCCTCATTTAAGACAATCGCTGATTCCACTTCTGGCGTAATTCTTTATTCCAGCGATACACGCAATTCCGCTTTTTCAAGCCGTCAGGATGCACTACGTCTGGTCAACGGTTCTACGCTGTATAAATCCATGACGGTGGTATCCGAAAATCCGCTTTATATTAAGGGTAATTACAACAGCACCAGCAAAAAAGCAGCCGGGATTATCTCAGACGCATTTAACGTTCTCTCGGGTTCATGGAATGATTCGAATAGCACGCTCTCACTAGGTAATCGGGTTGCTTCGAACACCACGGTCCAAGCGGCGGTCATTACCGGGAACACCGATACGGCGGTAGGCCAGTACAATGGTGGATTCGAAAATTACAGCCGTTTGCTCGAAGATTGGGGCGGAAAGACCCTTACATACAAAGGGTCGGTTATCATTCTCTACAACAGCGAGTTTGCGACGGGTAACTGGGTTTACGGTGCCCCTTATTATGGTGCTCCGACCCGCAGCTGGAGCTTTGACACAGACTTCTCAAACCCGAATTATTCCATCCCGGGTTTCCCCAGCGTATTCACAATCGTGAAATCAGATTGGAGCATCTCGGACTAACCGGCGTGGATGCCGGCATCGCGAAATTTGGAACGGCGTGGTAAAATTTATGCGTGAAAAAAATTTACCTCGCCGTTTTTATTTTATGTTTTTTTACGCGCGGTGGTTCCGCTCAGCCAGCGTTGTCTCCGGAGGTCCTCGTTGATGTTTCAGAACAAAAGCTCTACTTATATCGAGGGGGAAAGGTTCTGAAGGCTTACCCGGTCTCCACCTCCAAATACGGAATCGGAAACCTGGAAGGCAGTGAGAAAACTCCCCTGGGCTGGCATCAAGTGGCAAAGAAAATAGGGGACGGAGCACCGCTCAATACCATTTTTAAAAACCGCGTGAATACCGGCCGCGTTTTCACGGGTTATGCGAACGCGCACCGCGAAGATTTCATTACTTCGCGCATCCTATGGCTTGAAGGTCTCGAACCGGGCATTAATAAAGGGAAGCGCATCGATTCGTTCAAAAGATATATTTATATCCATGGCACTGCCGATGAAGATTTGATCGGACAACCTGCCTCACACGGGTGCGTCCGCATGAGAAATACCGATGTGGTGGAGATCTTTGATTTGCTGCAAGTTCGTTCTAGGGTTCTGATCAGATTCTGAATGACAAAGCCATTTGGCCGAGGTATGATCTGAGTACCATAAGGACACATGCCAAACTCTAAAATACCGCCCATCCACGTTTATCCGGTGCTAGAGGGGCTGTTCGTAGGGCTCCTCCTTTTCTTCGTTGCCGCCATTAGCACTCTGAACTTTTATTATCGCGCCTCAGAAGTCCATACCGATCAGATGAACCGGCATCTACTTCGCCTCTCAAAAATGGCCGCATCATTGGTGGATGCGGATAAGCATCAACTGTTCGTTTCTCCGGAGCAAGAGAATACCGATGAGTATGCGAAAGCCGTCATGCCGCTTAGACGCATGATGGAGGCCCTAAATCAAATTCGCTATATCTATACGGTACGCATGGTGGACGATAAGGCGCATTTTATTATCGACGCAGCGCCGCAGGGAGATTCCGACGGGGACGGCGTGGAGGATCATTCATTTATCATGGATGCGTACGAGGACGCGGACGCCGAGCTCCTGCTGGCATTGCACACCAAACAACCCAGAACTTCCAAAAAGCCCTACAAAGATCGATGGGGCACTTTTGTAAGCGGGTATACGCCTTTTTTTGATTCCAACGGCCAATTGGCGGGCGTTTTGGGAGTGGATGTGAAGGCGGAAAACTTTTTGCGCGAGAAGAATTTCATGGCGCGCGCCGCTTTCAAGAGCTTGCTTCTCCCTACGACAGTTAGTTTGATGATTGGATTTTTTATCTATATCTTAAGACGGAAAGCGTTTACGGCTGTTTATCAGGAATTGAAGAGTCAGCGGGAATTGCAGAAAAGCCGCGCGGAACTCATACTTGTGAATGAAAAACTAAAATCGCAGGACGAGCTGCGTATGGATCTCATGAATAACGTCTCACATGAATTGAAAACACCTTTGTCGATTTTGCGGGAGGGGACCGAGCAAATGGATAAAGGGTTTTACGGAGAAATCACTCCGGCTCAGAGGAAAGTCCTTCATGTGCTCCAAAAGCATATCCGCCGGCTGCTCAACATGGTGACGAATGTTCTCTCGCTCTCGACCATCGAAGCGGAGAGGATCAATCTCTCCAAATCGAACTGTGATTTCAAGGGTATCGTCACCGAGACTGTGGACAATCTCCGATTCAAAGTCGCCGGAAAGAAATTAAAAATCGACGTGTCCTTGCCCGACGAACTCATTGTCCTGAATATTGACGAAGATAAAATTTCCCAGGTCATTTCCAATCTCGTGACCAACGCGATCGATTACACGGCAGCCGGGTCCGTGCGCGTGACGGTTGAGCCAAGCGGCGACCTCTGGCAATTCTCAGTCACTGATACCGGCGTGGGGATTCCAAAGGAATCCTTGCCGCGCCTTTTTCAAAAATTTGAGCGGCTTCCGAATAATACCGGCGCGAGGGGTTCCGGTCTGGGTCTCTGGGTGTCTAAACAGATTGTGGAGTCGCACGGCGGCAAGATCTGGGTGGAGAGTGAACCCGGTAAGGGCAGCACATTTTATTTCACCCTTCCAAAAAGCAGTTTCTGAAGGCCCGCAATTAAGAAAATTATTTATTTTCGTGATATGGGTGAGGGTTTGTTGAAGCCTTGTTATTCCTTAGAGAATAGAAAAGATAAAGGTAAGACCAAGTATAGGCGTAACGGCGGCCTGACTCTCATAGAAATTCTGATCGTTCTCATTATTCTGGGTGTTCTCGCGAGTTTGGCCGTACCTGTCTATCAAGCACAAATCGTTAATACCCATAAGCAATCAGCACTGCGCTTCCTGGGAACGACGCGCGGCGCTTTGGCCAGATATTATTCTGAACGAGGTACTTATGTGGGGGCATCTATTGGCGCTGTGCCCCTGTTTCCCTGCAATATAGATTTCTGTCCGAATACCGAGAAGACAGCGGGAGGACAACAGGGAGGATGCGTTCAATATTTTTTGACTAACGTTGCGGCGGAAAGCTACGAACTTGACGCGGTTTGGGTGTGTGGACCTTATATTGGTTATTGGGCACTGTCCATAGACGAAACCGGAACAGTTACCGGACTTTAAGCCAAAAAACGCTTCTCAAATAAAACAGTCAGTCGGATTTGATTATTTGCCGAATCCGGGGTTTTGGGGTACAATTTCTTCTCTTCTTTTTATTTCCCTATTGTGCCCGTAGCTCAATTGGATAGAGCGTCTGACTACGGATCAGAAGGTTGTAGGTTCAACTCCTACCGGGCACACGTTTTTT
>CAYUTV010000044.1:0-7879 GCA_964447745.1 uncultured Planctomycetia bacterium
AATCAAAATTATACGCCATTTGAACGTTCTAAGCCAATTGGAATTTTGTTATAATAAGCACAACATAGAGGAGAGACGTATGGATTCGCTCGATAAAGGAATGACGTTGTGGCAATTAATGGTCGCAGGTGGATGGACGATGATCATTCTTGGACTGGTGTCTGTGGCGGCAACCGCTTCGATCATCTATCACTTTATTTACGTGACTTCCGAGAAGTTGACTCCCGTGGAGTTTACGGAGCAGCTTCTCTCACAGTTGGAAAAAAAGCATTTTGACGCGGCTTTGACGGCGTCTAAGAAGCAACCGAACCTAATTTCCCAGATCGCTATCCCGGGATTAAAGAAAGTTCACAGCAGTCCTCTGGTGGTTGAAGAAGCTGTGCAACATGAAGGCCGAATGCGCATCACGGCGCTGTGGCAGCAGCTGAGTTACCTGGGAGATATGGCGGTTATCGCGCCTATGCTGGGTCTTTTGGGAACTGTCCTGGGAATGATTCAGGCTTTTAATTTCGTGGCTTTTCAGGCCGGAGTCGTTAAGCCGGTGTTGTTAGCCGAAGGATTGGCCAAGGCGATGATCACAACAGCATTTGGTTTGATTATCGCAATTCCCGTGATGGCATTCTATGCGTTCTTTAGAGGCAGAATCAGTCAAATCTCCTCCAACGCCGAACGTGCCGCCACTGAAATCGTGCGGCTTTTGAATGATCATGAGAAGCCAAAAGGAAAATCAGCATGAAATTCGATGTTAGCGAGTACGCCAAACAGCGTCCGGCGTTTCAAATGACGCCAATGATCGATATTATGTTTCTGAACTTGATATTTTTTATGTCGATGTTCGTTTACTTTCAATTTGAAACAGAACTCGACATCACTGTTCCGAAGGCGGCGGAATCCAAAGAGATGCGCCGCGCCGCAGGCGAGATTGTGATTAACATCTTAAAAGATGGCTACGTTGTCGTGAATCAAAAGCGTCTGACAATTCCTGAGTTGGGAGGGCTCCTGCGAAAAACCGCCGAATGGTATCCGGGCCAGGCTGTTATTCTCAGAGCCGATCAAAAAACTTACCATGAACAGGTAGTCCGTGTGCTCGATGAATGCGCAAAAGCCAAAATTTGGAATATTTCGTTTGCCACTTCCAAGGACAAGTAGAGAGCTAGCCGTTTTTCTGTTGTTAACGGTTCTCTTGCCAAGCGAGGTGTTGGCTTCGGAGGTCGCCGCCACGGACACTCTTGCTTTTGCGGACGGGCTCTACTCCCGTCAGATGTATGGTCCTGCCGCTGCAGAATATCAGAAGTTTATCGAGGCTAACCCCGAATCTGACATTCTCTCAGACGCGAAATTCCGAATGGCCGAGTCGCATTATTTTCTCAAGCGATATGAGAAAGCTAGTGCTCTTTTTGAGGCATTTATCGCGGAATACTCCGCTGACAAGCGGATATCTATCGCCTATTTTCGATTGGGGCTGTGTCAGTATTTTCAGAAGAATTATAAAAAAGCTTCGGAGATTCTGTTTGACGCGGCCCGAATGAGTTCTGACCCTGAGTTGAAGAGCGGATCACTGTTTCATCTTGGAAAAAGTTACGAAGCGATGGGAGATGCAGACAGAAGCAAGAAAATTTTTGAACGTATTTTGGTCAGTTACCCAAAAACAGATTACGCGATTTATTCTTCGTTGATGTTGGGTGAGCGAGCGGCCCAAGAAAAAAACCATGAAGCGGCCATCCAATATTTCACGATGGCTTCCCGTAAGCCTGAGGAAAAAAGTGTTTTCGCCTCTGCACAATCGGACTTGGCACGAATTTATTTTGAGACCAAAGAATTTTCGAAGGCCCGTCAATTCTACGAAGCGGTGTTCGCCGCCGGCGTGCCGGAATATATCGATGCGTCGATTGTCGGTGTTTTTTATTCGGATTACGAGCTGAAGGACTATGAACATGCGCAAAAGTTCTACGCGCAAAATCGAGATTCTGTGGATCAAAGTCGTGTGTGGGCGGAGGCCCTATACGCCCTCGCTCTTCTGGGGACGGAAAAGGACGATGATAAAACGGCGAATGCTCTTTTTGACAGGCTGACGGCTGCGGACACATCGCTGCGCGCTCGCGCGCTGCTCGGAAAGGCCAAAATTCGGGTGAAGGAGGAAACGTGGGATGAGGCAATCGGTCTCCTTCAAGACGCGTTGAAGGCAAAGCCCCGTGAAGAGAAAGCTGAAATATCCTATCTTTTGGGGTTGGCCTACCGCGCAAAGGGCAAGTTTGCGGATTCTGCGCAAACATGGTGGGGGCTTGTTCGCGAGTTTACGCATTCAAGTTTTAGTGAAAAGGCATTGATTGAGCTGATTCAGTATTCTCTGGACGATAAAAAATACTCCGCCGCCAAAAAAGCGTCACAATTGTTCATTGATACTTATCCCGATAGCCCGCTCATGGATATTGCCGTGTACAAACGCGCACTGGCTTTGGCTGCCATAGGCGAATACGCCGAGTCGGCGGAACTTTTTTCTACGGTCACGGCATTTCCCGAGATCTCTTCTTTGAAAAGCGAGGCCCAATACGGTGCGGCAGTCAGCTATGATAAGGCCGGACGTCCGATGGATGCTATCAAGTTCTATGGGGTGTTCGTGGCGGACAATCCCCAACACGAACTTGCCAGGGAATCGCGTCTTCGCTTGGCCTATTTGTTGACAACTCTCAAGGACAATGTAAAAGCCGCGGATGTTTACTATAACAGTTTTATTCATTTCCCTTCGGACGAAGTGCCTTCGGAAGTGGCTTTATGGCTGGTACGCCATTTTATAGATCAGAGCGACTATGTTAAAGCCCGGGATGTGCTTGAATTGATCGTCACTCGGTACCCTTCTGAAAATTTGACCCACGAAGCCAGCTTCTTCCTGGGCGAATGTGCCGTGGGAGATAAGGATTACGAGCGGGCGGTAGAGCATTACTCTAAAGCGCTCTCAGCGGAAGGGGGCCGGTTTGTGCCGTATATACAACTTGGCTTGGGTATCGCTCATGCCGGTCTTGGGAATGTTCCTGAGGCGGAGAGGCATCTGAATGAAGCGCTTACTTATGATGAAGAATTGGTCGTCGCTTTGCGCACACGTTTTGAATTGGCGAATCTAAGATTGATGGAAAAAAATGTAGGCGAGGCGGCACGTTTATTTATGCTGGTGGCCGTTCTTTATGATGATGATCGGTATTGCCCGCTGGCGTTGTACAAGGCAGGCGAGTGTTTTTCCGCCATGGGCAAGCAGGAAAATGCTGCTAAGGCATGGAACGAATTGAAAAACCGTTATCCGGGTAGTGAATGGGCAAAGAAGGTGCCGACATGAATAGTGCCTACCTAAAAAAAGGAATCGGTCGCCCCGTTATACTGGCTCTGCTGCTACACCTTCTCTTTGTCGGTGTATCCATGGTCTGGAAATTGCCCAGTATCCGCGAAACGGTAAAGAAAACGGCGTCATTTCGCCTGGGCGATGTGGACGTTAAACCGCGTGAACATCGCCCCCAGGGAATGATCAACGCCTCATCCTATAAGCAGCTATCCTTTGTTGGCCAAAGCCAAAGTACCGGTCATATGATTGCCCCGCCGGAGATCCCTTTGGGCGTTCCCTCAAAGAATCAGACATCCAACCGACTTGAAAAATCATCGGAATTGCCGCGCCCGTTTTTGCCATCCCTCCCGTCGCGCGATGGCTCTTCCAAGGCCGATCTTGAAAAAATTCTTAATCAAAGCAGTGAAAAACGGTTTCAGGAAAAAATACAACCGTTGCAAAAGCCGGTCAACCGTGTGCCCGCGCCCGCGCTTTACCCGCAAACCATTCCGCTGACCGAAACGCAGATGATCGAAAATATCGGAAAGCCTCTGGGCAAACTCAACGCGAGCTCTATGGGTAGCGTGGCTTTGGATCCTGAAGAGGGAATGCAGGCGTTTGTTCCCATGGCGAATACATCCATTGGGAGTTCGGGCCTGGATTTTGGACAAGGCATCCGGGAAAAAGGCAAGCTGGCAGCGTATGACCCACTGGATACGTTTCTAAACGTTGAAGTCTATACTTATCAACATCCGCCCACAGGCGAAAAATATTTTATGATAAAAATTTTCGCCAATCCCAAAGCTAAGACCTTTAAAGCTATGGCCAAGGAGCTGATCTTTGTCATTGATGCATCGCTCAGTATTTCTCCGGACCGCCTTGAGAAGTTTAAGAGGGGAATACGCGAGTCCCTGAAAGGTTTCAACAGGGGCGATGTGTTTAATATCATTGCCTTTAAAGAAGATACGGTGCTCTTTGCACCCGTATCCGTCCCGCCAACCGCCGATAATATTAAAAAAGCGGAGCGGTTTGTCAGCGCACTGACGCCCAGCGAGCAGACCGATGTCTATCGTGCGTTCGAGAAAGTCATTCGCATGCCCGCGACTCATCTACCTTCCAATATTCTTCTTTTGTCCGATGGCCGTCCGACACATGGCATTCAGGATTCACGGGAGCTTATCGGGTTGATCACCCGGCTGAATGATAACGTTCGTCCGATTTTCTCTTTTAGCGGTGGAGTGAAGGTGAACAGATATTTGCTGGATTTTATTTCCTATCAGAACCGGGGATGGTCTCAGTTCGTACGAAAAACCTATGACATTGATACCGGTTTGTCGGCGCTTTACGAAAAAATTAAAGACCCACTTTTTTTAAATCTGCGATATCGTTTTAATAATCTCAATAGCGCCGAAATATTTCCAAAATCATTGCCTGATTTTTATCGCAACGCCGAATTTATCCTCTATGGCAAATATGACGAGGAAAACCAGTTCTCCATGCAGCTTCTCGGTGACATTCATGGGGAAACCAAAGAGCTTATTTTTAGCCGCTCACTCACAGAGGCAAAAACGGGTGGCGAAGAGATTATGCGGGGATATGCGTTTAATAAGATTTACCACCTGATTAGCCAGATGACACTCAAAGGGCAAGAGGAGAGCCTCCGCGCTGAAATCGAAAAATTCAGCAAGCAGTATAGTATTCTGACCCCCTACTCTGATGAGCTCCAGAAAATCGATTGACCGCCGCTTTTGAGTTGATAAACTAGCACCATGACCTCAGAATCACCGCTAAAAAATGAGCCGTTGCGAGGTTCCGCCGACCTCGCGGAGTTGAGGGATCGTGCCATTGCGGCCACTACGGACGGGATCATCATCACCGACGCGACCCGCGAAGAAAACCCCATTATTTACGTCAACCCCGGATTCAAAAAAATCACGGGTCTGGACGACGAAGACGTGTTGGGCCGGAGTCTGCGCTCGCTGAAGGACGACGGGATGGAAGAGGCCTTCACCGCGCTTGAGGAAGCCGTTTTGCAAAAAAGAGGGTGTCGCCTCGCCGTTAAAAGCCGCAATGCGCGTGGCGAAGTGATGTGGCTCCAGTGGTCTATGTCGCCGGTATTCGACAAGGCTGGTAACCTTTCGAACTACGTGATCGTCCAGCATGACATAACGGATCGCAAAGAACTCGAACACTTGAAGGATGAATTCGTTAGCACGGTGTCTCATGAGTTAAGAACGCCCTTGGCAATCATCAAAGAAGGAATCGCTTTGTTGCTAGACAAGGTGACCGGCGAAATCAACCCTCAGCAAAAATTGATACTCGAAACCTCCAAGGACAATGTGGACAGATTGGCGCGCATCATAAACAACCTTCTAGATACGGCCGCCATCGAATCGGGCCGGGTGCAATTAGACCGCCGTTTGGTCGATATGCGGGAGGCCGCGCAAAAAGTAATCCTAATTTTTACCCGCCGCGCGGAGGAAAAAAATTTAAAGTTAGAGAGTGATTTTCCAAAAACACCGGTCAGTGTTTACGTGGACGAAGACAAAGTGGTGCAGGTATTCACGAATCTGATCGCGAATGCGATTAAGTTCACGGCCGAGGGAACGATCACGGTCTCCGTGAAGGATGGCGATGAAGAGGTGCGCTGCGAGGTGACTGACACGGGCGTCGGGATGTCGGCCCAGGAACTGGACCGGCTCTTCAACAAGTTTCAGCAGTTCGGGCGCAAACACGGCCCCGGCGACCGGGGTACTGGGTTGGGATTATCGATCGCCAAAGGTTTTGTGGAGATGCACGACGGCCGCATCTGGGCCGAGAGCGAACCGGGCCACGGAACCAAATTTATTTTCACCATCCGTAAATACAAAATGGTCCCTTTGTGAAGCGCCCCTCATGAAAGTTCTGCAACTCTCCACTCACCTGAACGTCGGTGGAATTTCCACCTATATGTGCATGACCGGCTCGCGCTTAATTCGCATGGGCCATGAGGTTTGTGTGCTTTCGGCCGGCGGGGACATGGAGGAGATTTTTCTGCGTAAGCGGTTCACACTGCGGACGATGCCGATCCGCACCAAGAATGAATTTAGCCCCAAATTATTTTCGGCTTTGCCCAAGATCGTTCGTTTCGTGAAACAGGAAAAGATCGATCTTTTACACGCACATACGCGCGTGACGCAGGTTCTGGCCTTTTTTGTTTCCCGCCTGACCGGAGTGCCGTATGTGTCGACCGCACATGGTTTTTATAAATCTCACATCGGACGCCGCCTTTTTCCCGCGTGGGGGAAACGCGTGATCGCGATCAGTCCGATGGTAGCCGAGGAACTCAAGAAAACACATCACCTCACCGACGAAAAAATACGCATCGTTCAGAACGCCATAGACATCGAGGACTTCGAAACGCGTCTCTCGGAGAAGACTCAGTTTAAAGTCCGCATGGAATTGAGAATTCCTCAGGACGCGATCGTGGTGGGATGCATCGCGCGTCTTGTTCGCGACAAAGGGCAGGAAGTGCTGATTAAGGCCATGAAGGAATTGGTCAAAGAATTTCCGCGTGCGTACCTGCTTCTCGCGGGCGACGGCCGTGAACGCGGCCGCTATGAGACGCTGATCCGCAAACTCGGCCTCAAGGACAAGGCGCAGGTTATCTCTTCTCAGGTGGACGCGACGACCTTGTGGGCGGCCCTGGATGTGTTCGTGCATCCGGCGACCTTTAAGGAAGGTTTCGGATTGACCTTGGTGGAAGCCATGATCGCGCGTAAACCCATCGTGGCCTCGGATATCTGGGTGATCAATACGATCATACGCAATCACGTGAATGGTTTTCTCGTGGAGCCCAAACGTCCCGAGGTCTTGGTGAAAGCCATCGGTTATGTTTTGAAAAACGCCGAGCAGGTCGAAGCGATCACGAACAATGCGTATGACCTGGCAACCCAGCTTTATTCCATCGACCGCATGGTGTCCGAGCTTGAAACGGTTTACCGGGAAGCCGTGATGAGCGGCAGGAAAAAATAATCATGTCCAAAAAATTACAGGGACTCAATGTCGTGATTCTCGAGAGTCGTCACGCGAAGACCATGGGGGACCTGGTCGCCGTGCAGGGCGGTAATCCGATCGCCGCACCTTCTATGAGAGAGATTCCCTTGGAAAATAACACACAAGTGTTTGATTTCGCTAAAACCCTTTTCGCGGGCGAAATCGACGTGATGGTGCTTCTTACCGGCGTCGGTACACGGGCGCTGATGAGTGTGCTTGAGACGAAATACCCAAAAGAAGATGTTTTAAATGCGTTGAAACGAATTCCCGTGGTTCCGAGAGGGCCCAAACCCATTCGTGTTCTGAATGAATGGAAAGTACCCTATGCCGTGACGGTGCCGGAACCGAATACCTGGAAGGAACTGGTGGAAGTTCTCGATCAGCATGCCGATCAAATTCCTCTAAAAGGGAAGCGGGTAGCTGTTCAAGAATACGGCATTCCCAATAATGCCTTGGTGGAGGCTCTCAAGGCGCGCGGGTCGCAAGTTCTCACGGTGCCTGTGTACCGGTGGGCATTGCCCGATAACTTGGAAC
>CAYUTV010000044.1:7979-9491 GCA_964447745.1 uncultured Planctomycetia bacterium
TCGCAAGTTCTCACGGTGCCTGTGTACCGGTGGGCATTGCCCGATAACTTGGAACCGTTAAAAACGGCAATACTTCTGATCTCACAGGGCAAGGCGGACGTTGTTATGTTCACAACTTCGGTGCAGGTGGATCATTTGTTTCGTGTGGCGCAGGAAATGGGTGTCGAAAAAGAATTGCGCCATGCGCTCGCCAAAACCGTGATTGCCTCGGTGGGTCCGGATTGTTCGGAGACGTTGCGTACGTTCGGATTGGAACCCGATATTGAGCCGGAAAGCCCCAAGATGGGCCCGCTCGTGACCGAGACCGCCGAGAAGGCGCGTGAAATTCTTCTGAAAAAGAAAAAATCCGTCAATTGCGGCATTGAAGTCCGGGACGCCATTTTAAAAATAGCCGCAGAACAGGATCAGCTGCGGGACAGCACATTTTTAAAAGCGTGCCGCGGCGAAAAAACCACGTATACGCCGGTATGGCTCATGCGTCAGGCGGGGCGCTACATGAAGCACTACCGGAAAATCCGCGAGAAAACCGCGTTTCTGGATATTTGTAAGAACAAGGATCTTGTGACGGAGATCACGGTGACGGCTCAGGAAACGCTGAATGCCGACGCGGCCATTATCTTTGCGGATATTCTGCTGGTGGTGGAAAGTTTCGGGCTGGGACTGGATTTTATCAAAGGCGACGGGCCGTCGATTAAGCGTGCCGTGAGAACTCCGGCCGATATCGAACGCCTGCCTTATGTCGATCCCAAAAAATCATTGTCGTATGTCATGGAAGCCATTCGACAGACTCGCGGGGCGCTAAAAAAAGACGTACCCTTGATAGGTTTTGCGGGCGCACCGTTCACGCTTTTGTCCTACATGATCGAAGGAGGCCCCTCCGAGACATTTGAAGAAACAAAAAAACTGATGAACGGCGACCCCTCGCATTGGAAAGCGCTGATGGAAAAGGTCACGCGCGTGACGCTCGACTATTTGCGGGCGCAGGTGGAGGCGGGAGTGCAGGCCGTGCAATTGTTTGACAGCTGGGTCGGATGCCTCACGCGTGAAGAATATGAAAAATTTGTACTGCCTTACTCGGCGCAGGTTGTGAAAGGCATTCAGGGTCACACGCCGGCGATTTATTTCGGCACTCACACCGCGCATTTTCTGGATCATATAAGCCGAACGGGAGCGGATGTTATCGGCGTGGATCACCGTGTATCACTCAGCGACGCATGGAAAAAAATAGGGCCTTCTAAAGCCATTCAGGGAAATCTTGATCCCAAGATTCTGTGCGGCGATCTGAAGACAATGGAAGAAGCCGTTAAAAAAATACTCGATTCCGTTCAGGGGCGTCCCGGACACATCTTCAATTTAGGTCACG
Source organism: uncultured Planctomycetia bacterium (assembly GCA_964447745.1). Lineage (GTDB taxonomy): Bacteria > Omnitrophota > Gorgyraeia > 2-02-FULL-51-18 > 2-02-FULL-51-18 > CAYUTV01. Next base: position 9,343 of record CAYUTV010000044.1, read on the forward strand.
GAATTCTTCCTGAGACGCCGGAAGAGAACGCCGTCGCGCTCGTCAAACTGGTTCACGAGTACAGCGCGCGCCCATGAACCAGGCGGTTGTTCTGCTAGGATTCGGGGGGCCCAGAGCCGCGCATGAAGTGAGACCCTTTTTAGACAGCG
>CAYUTV010000045.1:0-6232 GCA_964447745.1 uncultured Planctomycetia bacterium
GGCATCAAAAAACGGCGTACCCGTATTTTCTGGGTACGGGCGCAGCGCTCATCGTGTTGGGGATTCTTGCACCACCTGTTTTAAAACCCGTGCAAAAAGCGTGGATGAGCATCGCGTTGTTGATGGGTTTTGTGATGACGCGCGTAATCCTTGGAGTTATATTCTTCGTAGTTTTGACACCCATTGCGCTGATTGTAAAAATGACAGGTAAGAAATTTCTGGACCTTAGTTTTAAAAACAATACGAAATCGTATTGGATTGAGCACCGTCAGGTTGCTGATAAAAGGGAATATGAAAATCAGTTTTAACTTTTTTGGCAAGCCTCGCAAGACAAGCATGGTTTTTTATGTTATTCTTGAGTTGCGCTCATGGATGGAGGAAGCATGGGAAAGTTATCGATATTAGTAGAGTTTTGGAATTTTTTGAGCGTCCGGAAGAAGTGGTGGTTGACGCCGATCGTCGTTGTGATGATGCTTTTGGGGGCGTTGGTGGTTTTTGGGCAAAGCTCAGCCCTGGCGCCGTTCATCTACACGCTGTTTTGATATTTTGACCCGAATTAATGTCGCGTTGGATGTGCGAATGCGTGCGCATCCGGGAATTGGGCGGTACATTCGCGAACTGGTCGGTCATTTCCCGGCGGAGCCGGATTTTTCATTAAGTTTCCTAGCTGGACACTCACCGATCTATTCCATTCAAGAGCAGTGGGAAACGCTTCGCTTGGCGCGTCGGGCGAACCTGCTGCATGTTCCGCATTTCAATTATCCGTTACTTTGGAACCGTGCGCTCATTGTCACGATCCATGACCTTATCTATATCAGTTATCCCGCCGCCGCAAAAAACCGCGCGGCATCTCTCTATCTAAAGTTTTTCTTAAACGCCCTCCAGTATAAAAACGCGCAAATCATCACCGTTTCCGAATTTACGAAGGCGGAGCTCCTGCGCCTCTTTCCGAAGTTCAAAGCGGAGAACGTGACGGTGACCTATGAGGCGGTATCCGGTTTTTTCAAGGTATTGCCGGACGATGTCAGAAATTCGTTCAGACCTTTCGTTTTGTTTGTCGGAAGTCTAAAACCGCATAAAAATTTGAGTGTTTTAATAAGATCGATGGCCGAGTTGAGGGAACAAAAAAACATCCCTCACGAGTTGCTGTTGGTTGGCTCCGCCGAAGGGGTGAGCACCGAAGTCAGAGAGCTGATAAAAAAGCACGCTTCTTTCGTTCGTTGCCTGGGCAAGGCGCCGGATGACGAGCTCAGGCGTTTGTACAATCGCGCGTCCGCCTTTGTTCTGCCGTCTTTTTTTGAAGGTTTTGGATTACCCGTTCTCGAGGCCATGGCCTGCGGCTGTCCCGTGATTGCCGCCAATACGGCGAGTCTTCCGGAGGTTGGGGGGAGTGCAGCCTGTTTCTTTGACCCCCGCCGGGTTGACGCGTTGAGCGACGTTCTATATAATGTGCTGACTGACGAAAATAAGCGTAACTCAATGAAAAAGAACGGTTTGGAGCAAATTCAAAGATTTTCTTGGTCAAAAACAGCCCTGCAAACTCTCGAGGTTTATCGCCGAGTCCGTCCCTGACGCCGGCCTTTTCTCATGACTGGTTAAACGGCATGAGGGGTGGCGAGAAGTGCCTGGAAGCACTGTGCGAGGTTTATCCCGAAGCCCCTATTTACACGCTGTTCCACGAGCCAGGCAAAGTATCGGCCAAGATAGCGTGTCACCGTATTGTCACGTCTCCGGTTCAGCGGATCCCGGGAATCTTTAAGTCTTATCGTTATTTTTTGCCGCTTTTTCCGCCTGCTATTAGTACTTTCTACATCCGTGACCGTGCTGTCGTCGTTTCCTTTAATCATTGTGTTGCCAAAGGTATTCGTATGGCGCCAAACACGAGGCATATTTGCTACTGCTTCACACCGATGCGATATGCCTGGGATCTTTTTGACGATTATTTTTCAAACAAAGGCCCTTTTTTCCGCGCTTTTATCCGAACGGTGCTCGGATGGATCCGAATGTGGGACAAGCGAAACAGGGGAGTCGATGTTTTTGTGGCCATCTCTCATCACGTGGCGCGTCGCATCAAACGTTGTTATGAGCGAGAGGCGCTCGTGGTGTATCCCCCAGTCGACACGGAATTTTATACGCCTGATCCATCGCGGCCTCGCGGGGATTTTTATTTAATCGTTTCGGCGCTGGTGCCATATAAAAAAATTGATGTGGCGATCAGGGCCTTCAACCGGCTTGGGAAGCGTCTCGTGATTGTTGGGATCGGCCCCGAAGAAACACATCTCAAAGTTTTGGCTAAACCAAACGTGGAGTTCTTGGGCTGGCAAACGGACGAGAATATCCGCGCGCTGTACAGAGAAGCAAAGGCACTTGTTTTTCCAGGCGAAGAGGACTTTGGTATTGTGCCCGTGGAAGCGCAGGCCTGCGGTTGTCCCGTGATTGCCTATAAAAAGGGCGGAGCCCTTGAGACAATCCTAGAGGAACGGACGGGGATTTTTTTTGAGGAGCTATCCGAGAAGGGGATCATTGACGCTGTTTCAGATTTCGATAGAATACGATACGATACCGAGGCGATCCGCTTGAATACCCTGCGCTTCGGCAAGGCGCGTTTCCAGCTGGAGATGCGCACAATCATAGAAGGTACCCATGATTCGTAAAAAACGCAAAAGAGACTCGTTTTTACCCTGGCTTTTGTTGATTGCAGACTGCGTTTGCGTTCAATCGACGCTGGCCACGGTATTTTGGGTTCGTTTTGGTGGGTATTTCTTTGAATCGACGATGCCCGAAATTCCACGTGGCTACCAAAATTCCTTTTTGATCACAAATATCGTTCTCGTCATCGTGATGCGTCAGACTGGTTTATACCGGGCGAGATTCCTGACGTTTGCCAGCGAGATCTCGCGCATATTCAAGGCCGTCGTGATGGGCGTGGTTCTTTTGATGGCGCTGTCGGTGTTTTTCCGCGAATTTTCTTTTTCGCGTTCGTTCCTTCTTTTGTCCGGTCTTGTTTTGATGATCAATCTGTCTTTGGCGCGCTTTTTGCTCGGCCTTTTTGTGATGTGGGTCGACCGGATGCGAAATAGCTTCAGGAATATCGTCATTATCGGCGCCGATGAGAAGGCCCAGAAGCTGGCTGCGTTTTACAAAAAGAATCCGCGTTTATCGGCGCGCGTCGTCGGCTTCCTCGACAACGCTCACGCTCCGGGAGTCTCTCTTAAGGGAATTCCCGTCGTGGGAAAAGTCAAAGACCTGGGCATGTATTTACGTTCGCACAGGGAGGTCCATGAGGTTATCCTGTCATCGTCGAATGCGTCCAATGAGGAAGTGTTAAAAATGATTTATGCCTGCGAGAAGGAAATGGTCGCGTTTCATTGGATTGCGGATATTCTGGGCCTCATCACATCCAAGATGCGAGTCTCGTACCTTGCGGGTTATTCGCTACTGTCTTTTACCGATTCACCGCTCTCGGAGTGGGAGAACCGTCTTCTCAAGCGTTGTTTCGATATTTTTCTTTCGGGGTGCGCGCTATTGGCGCTTTTGCCGGTATTCGGCGTGCTGTCGCTCCTGATCAAGCTGACGACCAAGGGCCCCGTATTTTACAAACAGCAGAGGATTGGGGAGGACGGCAAGCGCTTCATCCTTTATAAGTTTCGCACGATGGGCGTGGACGCGGAAAAAGAGACGGGTCCTGTTTGGGCCAAAAAAAATGATCACCGCAGAACCGGCATCGGTAAGTTTCTGAGAGAATCCAACCTGGATGAGCTGCCGCAGTTTTGGAATGTCTGGAAAGGCGATATGAGTTTGGTGGGACCGCGTCCCGAAAGACCGTTTTTTGTCACGCGCTTCAAGGAAGATATTCCGCGCTATATGGCGCGCCACCTCATTAAATCAGGTATCACCGGATGGGCGCAGGTTAACGGGTTGCGGGGAGACACGTCGATAGAAGAGCGCACAAAGTATGACCTTTATTACATCGAAAACTGGTCTCTCTTGTTTGACCTTAAAATTCTCCTGATGACGGTTTTTGCCAGAAAAAATGCCTATTAAGGCGCCTCTGCCGTTATGAATGACCCGCAAAGAATTCTGTATATCCGAACGGACCGGATGGGCGACGTATTGATGAATCTGCCGGCGATTCACCGCCTTAGGCAGGTCTACCCAAAGGCGTGGATCGCATTGATGATCGATCATACGCTAGCGGATTTATTCAATGAGCATCCCGATATCGACGAATTGGTGCTCGTGGATCCTCAACGTATCAAAACAAGCTTTCGGTACCGATGGGATCTTCGGCGTCGTTTGCGCTCAGCGCGTTTTGATATGGCTTTTGTCTCCAATCCCGACAGGCGGCTGCATGCGCTCGTTTTTTTTGCAGGAATCCGGTCCCGCGTGGGCTACGACCGGAAGGCCGCCTATTTTTTGAACAAGAAAATTACGGTCCGGGAAACAACACAGCATGAAATCGAGAAAAATATGGAGCTTGTCTCACCGATTACCGGGAAAGCGGAATACACCACTCCAAAACTCGTATCCGGAGATAAATCCAGGTTGACGGTTGCGGGTAAAGTGGCTGGGCAAGGAGGGCGCTTCGTTATCGTTCATACCGGCACCAGTAATCCGCGCAAACGCTGGCCTGCTGAACAGGTTAAAGGGCTGTGCCGTTTGATTCAGGAAAGTATGAAAGAGGGTGTGGTGTTTGTCGGCGGTGCCGAGGAGAGGGAGGCAGCTGAAAAGATTGCCAGAGAGTTGCCGGGCGCCTCTCTCAATTTGGCGGGAGAGCTGTCGTTGAAGGAGCTCATTGCTCTATTTAAGCACCCGTCGGCTCATACGTTGGTGACGGTAGACAGCGGCCCCGCGCATGTCGCGTGGATGTCCGGATTACCGGCAGTCATTTTATACGCCTCCGACGTGGCTGGCAGCGATCCCGCGCGCTGGGGCCCACGTGATCAAAAGAGCCGCGTGATCCACAAACCGATCCATAATATTTCCGCAAAGGAAGTCCTTGAAGCCGTCCAAAAGCTCTGAAGATTTAAAAAAAATTCTTATCGTGAACCCGTTTGGGTTAGGTGATGTTTTGTTTTCCATGGCGCTGTCAGAATCGCTCAAAAGGGCATTCCCGGCGGCTCGAATTTATTTTCTCTGCAACGAACGTACGGATGCGTTAGTGGCCATGAATACGTCCATCGACGGACATTTTGTTTTTAACCGGGATTATTGGCGTTCAGAGCTTAAATCAAATCCCTTCCTTTTTTTGGCGAGATTTTTCCGCTGGCTGCGCGCGATTCGAAGAGAAAAATTTGAGATCGCGTTTGATTTGTCCCTGGGCAGAGAGTATAGCTTTATTTTAATGCTTCTGGGTGTACGCCGCCGTGTGGGATTCGATTACAAAGGACGGGGTGTTTATCTCACGAAAAAAAAATCTCTTCCCAACGGATACGCCGATCGTTCGGTGGCGGAAACACAGATGGAACTCTTGTCTTTGGCCGGAATCAAGACACCGGAATCACCGCATCCCATCCCGCTCGAGGTTTCCGGGCATGCCAAGGATCACGCGGCCTGGTTTCTTAAGAAGCACGGCGTAGGGCAGCACACGCGCATACTCACCATAGCCCCGGGCGGAGGAAGAAGTTGGGGACGCGACGCGATATATAAACAGTGGTCTCCCGAGCGGTACGCTCAGGCGGCGACCGCACTCGCGCGCCGGCACGAGGCATTGATACTCGTGATCGGCGACAGCGACGAGAAGGACTTGTTGTATACGACTGCCGCCGCTCTGAAAGTCCCGCACGCCGTGATCGCGGGAGAATCTCTTTCCAATGTATGCGCGTTGCTTCAAAGAAGTAATCTGGTGATCGCAAACGACGGAGGTTTGCTTCATTTGGCGCATGCCTTGGCGGTTCCGACCGTGGGAATATACGGGCCGGTGGACAGCATTGTCTATGGACCCAACCCGGCCACACCAAAGTCGCGCGTGGTCACGGCCGCCGTTCCGTGCCGGCCCTGTTATAGGAATTTTAGATTTCCGGCATGCGAGCATAACCGGCAGTGCCAGGAGTTGATTTCCGTCGACGAGGTGCTGCGCGCCGCCGCGGAAATAATGTGATTTTGAGGCCACCTTTCATTTATACTAGAGCCATTCAGAGGGACGTATGAATTTTACCGATCAAATCACTCAATTGGATGAAAATACGGACCGCGAAGCCAAGGCGTGGATCGCCGCCGGCAGGAAAGTGGG
>CAYUTV010000045.1:6332-9481 GCA_964447745.1 uncultured Planctomycetia bacterium
TTTCATATCGACCCGGATGAGCGCGCCACGCCGGAATTTAAAGCGGCCGTCTCCGATATCCTGGCCTCCGGCACCGCGCACAATGCGTTCGATTTCAGAAAAAAGAATTTTTTTCTCGGGCATTGGATGCAGTACGGCGGCTGGTTTCACTATAGCCGCCATCTGTTTCGCCGCACCAAGGCCCATTATGACGGCGTCATCCACGAGCGGCTGATCGTCGACGGTTCCATTGGAAAGATTGAAGGCGCGGTGGAGCATTATCCGTTTGTTTCCGTGAAACAATTTGTACAGCGCCACAACGGTTATTCCAAGCGGGAGGCACTGGCTCTGAAGGAAGAGAAAGGGGTTTTGCCCTCTGCGGAAGTGTTGTATAACATCCGAAGAAAACCGCTCAAGCGTTTTTTTAAATTTTATTTTAAGAAGAAAGGGTACAAAGATGGATTTTACGGTCTCTTGTTCTCAATTCTTTTTGCCTGGGTGCATTTTTTGAACTGGGCCAAGTACTGGGAAGAAACTCAACAGCAAGCTCCGCAGTCCGTCTCATGCGCATCCTGATCGTTAAGCTCGGCGCGCTGGGCGACGTGCTGCGTACCACGCCGCTCCTGACCGCGCTCAAACAGAAATACCCGGCGTGTCGGATCACCTGGGTGGTTGACGGGGCTTGCAGGGATGTCCTGGAGGGCAACGCGCACATCGCGGAGCTTCTTACGTATTCGCCCGCAATTGTGGATCGTCTGCGGTCAGAGGAGTTTGATCTCGCGATCAATCTGGACAAAGAAAAAGAAGCATTGGATTCCGTCACGGCCGCGAAGGCTCCGCTAAAGATGGGTTTTGGCCGCAGCGCCTCCGGTGAGCTCTGCGCGCTCGATGAGAAAAGCGATTACGCTTACCGCTTGGGCATTGATGATGAACTTAAGTTCAAAAAAAATGAGAAAACTTATCAACAGATCAGTTTTGAGCAGTTGGGACTGCGTTTTAACCGAGAAGAGTATCTTTTTGAGGTCGGAGCGGAGAATCTTGAGTTTGCCCGCAAACATTTGACATCGCTAGGTGTTGATTTGACCGGAAAAAAGCCGTTGATCGGATTGAACACCGGCAGCGGACACCGGTTTGCCGGAAAACGTCTGCCAGTGCAGACCTTTGCCGATCTGGCACGGCGATTTCAAAAAGAAGCCAACGCCCAGGTGTTGTTATTGGGAGGAAAGGACGAGCTCGAGAGAAACGCGCAAATCGAACGCCTCGCCGCGGGTGCAGCCGTCGCGACGGGCAGCCACTCGATAAGGCGTTTCGCGGGGATAGTGCGCTGCTGCGACCTCGTCCTGACGGGCGACACCACGGCGATGCATATCGCGATCGCGATGAAAACGCCGGTGCTGACTTATTTCGGTTCAACCTGCGCTTCGGAGATAGAATTGTACGGCCGCGGAAAAAAAATCGTCTCAACGCTCTCGTGCGCGCCTTGCTATAAGAAAATATGTCCCATCGATGAGCAGTGCATGAAGGATATGAGCGTGGATATCCTGTTCGGCGGCGCCAAACCCCTTTTAAAATCGGTTCAGCACGCGTGAAGATAATTTTTTTGGACCGCGACGGCGTCATTAACGAATTTCCAGGGATGGGGTATTACGTCACGGGTTGGGAGTCCTTCCGCTTTCTGCCGAACGCGATCAAGGCGATAGCCCTTTTGACCCGTCTGGGCTACGAAGTGAATATCATTTCCAACCAGGGCTGCGTGGCACGGGGTTTTATTACGAGGGAAGAGCTTAAGCGCTTGACGGATAACATGCTGAAGGCGATCGAGAAGGAAAAGGGAAAGATTCATGCCGTTCACTATTGCTATCATCAAACGAGCGATAACTGTGAGTGCAAGAAGCCCAAGACCAAGCTTTTTCTGGACGCGCTGGGCGGGCGCTCCGTTGATTTGACAAAGATTTTTTTTATCGGGGATTCACAGGAAGATATGGCCGCGGGGAGGGCCCTGGGCTGCAAAACATTGTTGGTTTTATCGGGTAGGACAAGGCCAGAGGATTTGACACAGATAGATCCGAAACCGGATTTGGTTAAACAAGACTTATGGGCGGCTGCACAATGGATAGAGCAAAACGGGTTCTGATACTTTACGCATCCGCGGGTCACGGCCATCTCAAGGCGGCCAAGGCCATTCAACACGCCGCCAAGGAATCGCTTGGCGAGGATTGGGAATGCGTCGACACGCTGGCCTACACGCCTTCATGGTTTGGAAAGGGTTATGCGCAGAGCTATCTCTACCAAATCAAGAACGCGCCGCTATTGTGGGGGATATTCTATTACGCAACCGACGTCCGGTGGATTTACGCGATCGTGAGGCCTTTCCGCAGACTGATGAACCATCTGGCTACAGCGCGTCTTGAGAAGTATTTGTTGGCGTCTCAGCCGGATGTGATCGTGACCACGCATTTTATGGGCAATGAAGTCACGAATCATTTGAAGGAAAAAGGCGCCTTACGGGCCAAGCTCGTGACGGTGATCACGGATTGCATGCCTCATTGGGTTTGGATCGAAAAGAACGCGGATCACTATCTTGTGGCGATGCCGCAGACACAAAAGGAACTTGTCCGTCGCGGCATCCCCGCGGAAAAGATCGTCGTCAACGGAATTCCCGTTGAAAAAAAATTTTCCGAGCCCGTGGATTCCACTGCGATCAGACGTAAATTGGGATTAAACGAAAATAAATTTACGGTTCTTGTCACGAGCGGCGGAGCAGGTATCGGCTCCACCGAAAAGATCGTCAGTTTGTTCGCGCAGTTAAAAAATGATATTCAGCTGTTGGCTGTTTGCGGAACCAACAAGTCTTTGTACGAAAAAATGAAGAAAATGTCCTCCTTCTGGCCAGGTCTCAAGCCATATGAATTTGTCAATAATATGGACGAATTGATGGCCGCGGCGGATCTCGTGATAGGAAAAGCGGGCGGTTTGACGTCCTCCGAGTGTTTGGCAAGACGCAAACCCATGGTTCTCATTGAATCGATCCCCGGACAAGAAGCCCGCAATGCGCGTTGTTTAAGTTTCTTTGGCGCCGCCTACGAGGCCTCGTCTGCCGCCGACGCCGTCCAAAAAGCGACCCAACTCACTGGGAATGAGACGGAACTGCATTTAATGAGAGAAGCCGT
>CAYUTV010000046.1:0-9172 GCA_964447745.1 uncultured Planctomycetia bacterium
AAGGTTTTTCAAATCTATACCCGATGGGGCGCAGCGGCCTTTTCCGCTACAACAATTCGGATCACGCGCTCCTGACCGGAATCTACACGGCCCGGAATATTATGGGCGAGACCTCCTGCGATGTGTGGGCGATTAATCCCGACGAAGATCCATGATTCTCAAAATTTACGCGTATAAATACAGATGAAAATAGTTGTTTCCGCCAACGAGCGTATGCGCGATTTCACCCTGCAGTGCGTCACCTCCGTGGAAAAACTCGGTTACTCTGTGATTGTGTATGATTTAGGGGGCCTGGGTTTTGGCAAACCCTTTACCGTCGACAATGCGAGCTTTCAGACGCAGGGCTATTACCATGAAATCGTCGAGGGCAGATACGCGCCCGGCGAGCACAAACCCGCCGTGGTTAGAGACTGTCTTAAAACGTGTGATGAAAGGATCGTTTATATCGATGTCGACACGCTGATGATAGACAGAATCGATGAACTGGACGGGGATTATGACATCGGCATCACGGTTCGGCCTCAGTGGGAAGTGGAGAAAATAACCAAGCGGGCGCTCCCGGAGCCCTATTTTATTTATGACGGTTTTGTGAACACAGGTGTTATGACGTTCAAGTCTTCCGCAAATACCTATCGTTTTCTTGAGCAGTGGGAAAAAAAGATTTCCGAGCTTCACGATGAGCAGGCCGCCATCAATGCCATGCTAACGGAATTTACGCCCTTAAACGGCGGCCGAATCATCACACGGGACGGAATCCGCTTTAAGACGTTTGATACGATGATCTACAATCATTATTATTTTTACACGCCCGAAAATACAAGGTCCTATCCCGTATTTAAAGACGATATTAATATTCGCTGGCAGGACGCTAAAATACTGCATTTTAAAGGCAAAATGCGCAAAGAATACCCGCGTATTCTCGCAGAATATCAAAAACGTTCCTAAGAAACCGTCACCGACAGGATCTCCGGCATGAAACGTTACTTGCAGCAATGGGCGATCAGGACGAATCCGTGGTGGCCTTTTTCATCGCTGAATCGTTTCACCTATACCATGGCCATCCGTTACTGGGTGCGTGCCTGTCGAAAATTTCCCCAGATCAAAAGTGTTTATCTCCGCGACAGTCTTACGAATGGCGATTGGACTCCCGGCATCAGCGACATTGATTTAACGGTAGTGATCAAAAATGACCTAACGGCCGCGGAAGAACTCGGGTTTCTCGCGAACTTCTGGCATGACTACGAATGCATCAAAAGAGTGTTCCCGATGTTGGGTGAGGTGGATGTTTTTGACGAAAAAAGTATGGCGCTCTGGTGCCGGTTTGGCATTCGAGGTTATGAATCGGCCTCTTGGCAGCGGGTGTATGGCACAGAAACAAGGGCCGAGTACGGCGCTTCGTCAGCGGATCGGAGGCGGGAAGAAGCGCTGAATCATGCGCTGAAGTTTTTTAAAACCCTGTTTTGGGAGGAATTTTTTAGAGAGTCCGCTCCTTCCTGGAATCTCCGCCGAACGGCCAAAAAAATAGGAAAATACGCTTCGTACGGCTTCGCGGATAACCGGATTCCGTGGACAGGCGGCGAATCAAAAGAGCGGCTGCTTCTTTTGGTGCTGACTGGATTGGATAAACGTGTAAAGCCGCTCAATGATGCTATCCCGCGTTTGCGCACGTCCGACCCGGTTGAGAGTGTTTTGTTTTTTGAGGGCGGAGTTTTTCAACCGGTTCAGGAGCCGACTTATTTAGTGTTGCTTAAGGACGGGTTGGACGAGGCCAGCTTGGAAAAAGGTATCCGGGATGCTTTAAACCGTTTTGCGGGCGGAAAGAATCCGCTGATCATGACGTCGTCGGTGTTCAGGTATATCCTGTTCGTACAAGATGCCTTGAGTTATGACGAACTGAAACGAAGAGCCAGACTCGAATCGGGACCGGATCCCTTCGGTTCCGGAGCTGAACCCGGTGAAGAACCGCGTATCAGGGCGGCCGTTGACCGGCTGGCGCATGCGCTAAGCTATCCTCGAAGACAGAAACTCTTATCCATGGATTTATCGCGGTTCATTTATTCTTACCTCGTGCAGGAAATGTTGAGTTTAAAACTGTTTGTGGAAAAGAATGAATATATTGGGAACCGGCACCGGCTTCTCGAAAGATACCGGGAGTTGTACCCGGAATATTACCGGAGGATCGAGAGCTTTCGCGACAATCGTTCGCATCTGGAGTTTTTCTCTGTGATGCGGGACCTGTTATCCGACGCCCAAAGGGGTCTTGTGACTGCCGGGGCTCACGAAAAATGAGAGCCGTTCAGAGAGGTAAATTAACGCTATTCACTCAAATTTGCCTAGTGTATAATTGGGCCTGTCTTATGATTGGACAGAGATATTTCCGCCTCAAATTTCATCTTTTGACCATTCGGTACTCGACGATTCCCTGATATGATCAGCTTCTTAAAAAAATACCGCACAGTTCCGGCACAAAAACACTTTGGATTTCTGACGATTGAATTCTTTGATAAAGAGTTCATCGATCAAAGATCCTCCGATATCAGCGGATTCGGAATGACGGCTAGGGTGATTTCGCAGTTTTACGGCCACGATAAAAGAAGGCCTTTCAAAAGCACCGTATTATTCGCAAGAACTCTTCCCGAGCAATCAGACAGGACCATCGATCTTCATGAGTGCCGTGTGGTGTCATTGCCGGCAGGCGGGAACGCACGTTCTCTGAACATTGATTTGAATTTTCTCTTGAGTATCGATCTTTATCCGAATTACAGGTATTTTCTCGAGCAATCACCCCGAACGCCTTTGATCATTTGGATCCGTCATCCCAAAAATGAGGGTGATCTAACCCGGATCAGCGCGGTGCCCGAGGAGATGCTGTCGCAGAAACGCAATGGAGTTCAGGATTTCAAACAGTCGGCGGTCGAAGAAAGTGTTTTTTTCAGAGAAATTCACGAAGCCAGTTTGAACAGCGGCAGACCCGTGGTTTTCGCGACGAACGCACGCTGTTTGGTACCCAGAGCCAAACAGTTGTATCACCTGAGTGAGTTAAATCCTCATTTTCTTCCGAACCCGATCCATTTTCCGTCGACGGACAAAATCACCAAAAATTCAAAACCGACGGTATGTTTGTTGGGCCGTTTGGATCCCATCAAGAGACCATGGATTTATTTTGAACTGGCCAAGAAATTTAAAGACACGGATTTTCTCGTATGCGGAACGCCCAGCCACCCTCAACTGATGAAGCCGATCATGGAAAAATACAGGTCGGTGGGTAATTTGAAGTTTATGGGGTTGTTGGAGGGCGAGCGGAGAGACGAGGTTCTGTCGCGTTCATGGGTTCTCGTGAATACCAGCATTGATGAGGGTTTACCGTGTTCCTTCCTAGAAGCGTTGGCATACCGCACTCCGATTCTCAGCAGCGTCGATCCGGATCAGCTGGTCAGCCGTTTTGGGTATCATACAGGCGAGATTGAAGGAAATGGACTCGAAGAGTCCGCTGTTCTGAAGTTTGAAGAAGGATTGGCGAGTCTGCTGGCCGATCCAGAGGATCTTGCCAGCAAAGGCCGCGAGGCCAGAGAGCACATAAGGCGGCTGTACCATTTTGATACATTCGAGCGTAACCTCACCAACATCGTGAACGGGCCGCTCGAGAGTAATTATACGATCTAAAGCGTGATAAAATCAGCCATGTTTACGACACTCGCATGACTCAAACATCCACGGATAAGTCTCTTTTGACGATCGCGGTATTTTGGCCCTGGAAAGGGCTTGCCGGACGATCGTTTATTGATGCGCATACGGAGCTTTTGGCGGGAAACAAGAAGCTCTTCTATTCGCCGCTGTTTGATCCGCGCCACGATCTGTTGGATGACCGTGAATTCTTCCCCAAGTTTCTTAACGAGAAAATTTTATTTTCAGATTGGGAACGTTTCCAACAAAAATTATGGGCGATTTTTTTAAAGACATCCTCCAACCAAATTCGTAACCACTTTCTGGCGAAGGTTCTTAAAAGGGAAAAAATTGAGGTGATTCTCGCGGAATTCGCGCAGACCGCGGTTTCTATTTTACCCGCCGTGGAAAAATCGAAGATTCCGTTGGCCGTCTATTTTCACGGAGAAGACGCATATGGAGCGGGTTTTCTGAAAAAATACGGCAAGGATTACCCCCGGTTATTCCAAACCGCCAAGGCCATCATCGTGGTTTCTACCGAGATGAAGGGCCAACTGGAGAGATTGGGCGCGCCGTCGGATAAAATTTATATCAATCCTTGCGGCGCTGATCTTGCGGCGTTTCATGGAGCGACACCGGATAAGAATCCGCCGGTTTTCGTGGGAGCTGCGAGATTCGTGGAGAAGAAGGGTCATGTGGTGACGCTGAGCGCTTTTCAAAAAGTTCTCACGAAGTGCCCGGAAGCCAAGCTTGTGTTGATCGGAGACGGGCCTCTGATGGGGGCTTGTAAACTTCTGTGCAAAATACTGAAGATATCCGAATCGGTGACATTCGCGGGGCTGTTGCCTCCCGCCTCCGTTGCCGAATGGATGAGAAAATCGAGGGCATTCGTGCAGCATTCGGTGGTCGCAATGGACAATAATTCGGAAGGCACGCCCGTATCGATTCTAGAAGCCGGTGCCAGCGGCTTGCCGGTGGTGGCAACAAGGCACATGGGTATCACCGAGTCCGTCGTTCATGAGAAAACGGGTTTTCTCGTGGAAGAGGGAGATGTCGACGGGATGGCCGAGTACATGATACGTTTGGCGAAGGAGCCGGAGTTGGCGGCGTCCCTTGGAAAAAATGCCCACGATTTTATTGAGAAAAATTATTCCTTGGAGAAAAACCTGACCGCACTCTACGATATTTTGGTCAAAATCTGCCGTTAAGCGCAATGAACCTTCTGATCTATTCTTCACACTCCCGCTATTCCAATAAATGCGTGGGCGGCGCGGAAACGTCCCTTGAGCTGATCGCGGCCCGCATGGCCGAGATGGGTCATCGAGTATGTTTGGCGACGCTCGAGCCGCCCTTCGGCAAAGATTCGATACGTCCCAAAAGCAAATCCTTCACTCATAAACGACGAAACGGCATAGAAATTTTCAATTTCAATCCGCTGATTAAAAATAAAGACGAGTTTAGCTCGTTTAAATCCTACACGGAATTTGTCGCCGAACAGGTAGAGGCGTTTATCGCAAAAGTGATCCGGGAGAATGACATTGATGTGGTGCATTCCTACGAAGTCAAAGACACGTACAACGTGCTCTGCGCCAAAGAGCGCCACGGCCTCGACGTTAAAATCGTCAAACGGGTGGCCGGGATCTACTGGGCGCATGCGATCAACTCGAAATTCATCACCAAAGAACAAACGGAGAAGGTCTTTAACCGGGTGGACGCCGTCAATTACTTGTCTCCGCAATCCCGCAAGCTCGTGTTGGACACGGCCCGAAAACAAGGCCTACGTTTTCGCTCGAAGAAAGAATTGATCCTGGACATAGGTATCAATCTGGATTTATTCGCCTATCGATGGAAACCGAGATCCAAAAAACCGTTCAGAATCGTCTCTGTGCTGAGGTTTGCCTATTTCCAAAAAAAACCAGATCTCTTGGTGGAAGCCCTCAGCCGGTTGGGAGACAGGGACTTTGTCGTTGACTTCTTTGGAGTGGGAAAAAATTTGGGGGAATGCAAGGCGCTATGCCGCCGGTTGGGTTTGAGAAGGCAGGTGAATTTTCACGGATATCGCAGTCAAAAATTTATCGCCGGGAAATTAGCCCAGGCGGATTTATTCGTATTGCCGACCTTGGACGAGGGTCTTCCCAAAGCGATGCTCGAGGCAATGGCGGTGGGTGTGCCTTGCTTGGTGTCGGACGTAACACCGGTGAACTGGTATGTCACCGACGGCGTCACCGGCTATACGGTCAAGAATACGCCTGAAGCATGGGCGGGAAAAATAGATTTTCTACGAAAGAACCCGGAAAAATCAAAGATAGTTTCGCGCAACGCGAGAGCCCTGGTTGAAAAGGTGTATGACTCGAAGAAGAATATTTTGAAATACAGGGAAAAGTTTGAGGAACTAATTTCTAAGTAGTTTGTTGTGAGAGAAGATCGCGGGCCGCGGCCAAATTCTTTCTGGCTTGTGCATAATTGGCGTCATGCTCCAACGCCAACTCAAAATATTCGATGGCCTTATCGAATTGTCCCATCCCGGCGTAGGCCACGCCGACGTTGTTAATACCGCCCACGAATCCCGGGTCTATTTCTATTGCCTTTAACGCGTATAGCAGGGCATTATTAAAGTCATTGAGACCCTTGAATGTATAGGACATGTGGCTATAAACCCATGCCTCATTCGGGAGTAACGTAATGGCCCGAAGACAGCACTCAATCTCCATTCGGTGGTTTCCCAACTCTCCATAAGCGGCACCCATATTGACGTATATCTGAGCTGCGACATGATGGGTAAGAGGGGGGTGTTGCAGAGCCTTTTGGTAGGACTCAATCGCTTTTTCATACGAACCACGGTTACGGTAGGTTTCTCCGAGATTATTATAAATTCTGGAACTGGGCGGAGACTTGACGGCTACGTCTTTCCATAAGGCCACTTCATCGTTCCATAGAGCATTTCTGTTAAAAGTGAACGAGGAAAAAACTAGAATAACACCTGCGAGAGCCAAAGCGACCGCACGCAGGTATTTTTCGCGCGTCCACGTGAATAACGCAGTACAGACTGCCGTTACAAATCCCACGGACGGGAGATAGAGGCGATGCTCGACCATCGCGTCCGGCAGAGGCACGATGCTGGATGTCACCGATAATGTGACGAAAAACCACAGCATCCCAAATCCTATCAATGCATGACGCCGGCATACCCGTATAGCCAGGCCAAGAACAGACAAAATGATTACAGAGCCTGCCCACACGGAAAGACTTGGCGGGAACGATATCAGCGGCACATTGTAATCGAGGTTCTGTTTTAGTGGCAGGAATAACAATCCGACGTATCTGGGAATGACCTCCATCTGCGTAAAAAAGTATCGCCCGGCGCTAATCCCGATATGAGTAAATTGAGATAAAACTGCAAGGTTAAACGAGAACAAGACGCCGGCGAGCGCACACAACATAATGAGACTGCCTATGTACAACCCCGCCGTTTTCAAAGCTTGGCCATCCCTTTGTTTTAGAAACAGCCATTCGAGGAGAACAATCATGACCGGTAGAGTAAATACGGTTTCCTTGCTGAATATTCCCAGAAGAGCAGAGAGACCTGAGATAAAAAAGTACACCCTATGCTGTGTAGGGTTTTTGGCCATAGACCTTGCTTTGATATAACAACAGACAGCCAGCAAATAGAAAAGTGTTGCCATGGACTCACAGCGTTGGGTGATATAGGTAACGGCCTGAGTTTGAACAGGGTGCGATACAAAGAGCCATCCGCCAAAAAGAGCGATCCAATGGCGCTTTTTAAAGATTGGCTGTTTTCGGTTTTTTTCAGTTCCCAACAGCAAGTAGAGAAGCCAGACGACTAAATAGGTGTTGAGAATATGAATCCCCAGGTTGATCCAGTGGTACCCTTCAACGGCTAGGCCATGGACACGGTAATTCAAGGCAAAACTCAGAAAGGGGATATAGCGTCTTTTATAGGTTTCCCATAGGTCGGAGTCGGGAAGTGTATGAATAAACTGGTTTTTGACGATAAACCGCTCGTCGTCGTAGACAAAGGGCACATGGATGGTATTTGAGTAGATCAAAACACCCCACAGGCATAAGCCGGCTAGCCATAGAGGAGAAATGGCCCTTTTTTTGGGGGTTGGCATGATTTCAAAGTCTAACATAACCTCCCGGGGACATCAATTGAGCCAAAATGAAAGGTATATCGCATTCACCCCTCATAGTGTATGATGGGGCCTCCATAGAAGCTATGGACATAAGGAAAAGGAGACATAATGAAAGCCCAGACATTTAATAGAACCGAAAAGAAGGTTAAGCTGTCCAAAGCGGAGAAGGTATACAACGCGATCAAGAAAGACGAACGTCGCGCCGCCGCCCAAAAGAAAGAAGCGACTTCCTAACGGAAGACTCGCCATTATGAACATGGAACCAACGCATAACAGTTTTTACGGTCTTGGCATCGCCCCGGGTATCCTGGATGTCATTGATCGTATGAAGTTTACTGTTCCTACGCCGATCCAGTACAAGGCCATTCCTATCGCCGTTGAAGGCAAGGATGTGCTCGGGATCGCACAAACAGGAACGGGCAAGACGCTTGCGTTTGGTATTCCCATGATTCAACGTCTGGCCCAAGGGCCGGGACGCGCGTTGATTATCGTGCCCACCAGGGAGCTGGCCCTCCAAGTGGATGAGACTTTGAGAAAGCTCGGCCAACCCTTTAACATTCGTTCCGTGATCGTAATCGGCGGAATGAACATGTCGGTGCAGGTACAGGTTCTGCGCAAAGAAACCACGCGCGTGATCATTGCTACTCCCGGCCGCCTCTTGGACCATTTCGAACACAGGACCATCAACGGTGCGGATATCAAGATGGTGGTATTGGACGAAGCCGATCGCATGCTGGACATGGGCTTTGCCCCTCAGATTCAGCGGATCGCCAAGTATCTGCCCAAAGAGCGCCAGACGCTCTTTTTCTCGGCCACCATGCCGGAGGAAATCCTGAAGATCGCGGCTGTTTATATGAAACTGCCCATTCGCGTGGAGATCGCGCGTCCGGGAGCTACGCCGGAAAAAATTTCTCAGGAATTGTTCATCGTTCGCCAAGAAGCCAAGCGCCAACTGCTGGGTAAATTGCTCGAACAGTATCACGGAAGCGTTCTTGTGTTCGCCCGCACCAAGGCCAACGCCAAGAAACTCGCGATTGCTCTTCAGCAGATGAACCACAAAGTGAATCAGATTCATTCCAACCGGTCACTCGGTCAACGAAAAGAAGCGCTGGAAGGATTTAAGACCGGGAAATACCGGATTCTTGTCGCCACCGATATCGCCGCGCGCGGCATTGACGTCAAAGGGATTGAATTGGTCGTGAACTATGACCTGCCCGATGACAGCGATAACTATATTCACCGCATCGGCCGCACGGGCCGCGCGGGCCGCGAAGGCATCGCGATCTCTTTTGCCACTCCTGATCAGGGAGCGGATATCCGTGATATCGAAAAATTGATGAAGTCGTCTCTTAAAG
>CAYUTV010000047.1:0-1502 GCA_964447745.1 uncultured Planctomycetia bacterium
GTCAAACAGGACGACAAATCGCTTTACTCCAAGAGAATTTTTTGGATACGCAAAGATAGTTTTTACCCCACGAAATATGAATTATACGATAAAGAGGGGCAGCTATGGAAAACCGTCACGATGAGCGAGGTGAGTGATTGTGGCGGGGGCGCGCTTTATGCGAAACATATGAGAATCAACAACGCAAAAGACAACCATAAAACCGAGTTTGAGAGGCGCTGGGTGGTGTTGAATACCAACATGCCCGAAGAGATCGTCGCCACTCGACAACTCGAGAAATCCATCGAATTTTACCAGCATCCCGCCAATCTAAAAGACTTGCGCCAGTCCCACCGCTAATAACTAATTGTAAAAATTAGTTACTTCTGTTAACTTATACATATGTTTCATACAACTACAATAACCAGGATTTTTCTCATGACCTGGCTTTTTTTGTCTGCCGCACACACTGGCCACGCGGAAACGAAGCCGTGGCTTAGGGCGTTCTACGATCATGTGGAACAGACCATGCCATTTAGCCCGAAGATAAGCGGCTATGTGCGGAACCGCAATTATGTGCGGCCTTACGCGTTGGACAATCCCGACTTGTCCCGAAACCAGTTCCATAAGAACGTCGAGAATGATTATGAGTTAAGAAACGACATCCGGCTTGTCAGCGATTTGACATTCACCCCTGCCGTGACGGGCCGCGTTTCCGTGGATACCCAACTCGACTACGGTTGGAATCACGACGATTTCCGAACTGAAAACACCTCGATTAAACCGTTTGAATATTACGCCGATTTTACACGCAACGCGTGGGACCTGCGTTTGGGGTCTCAAGTGATCTCTTGGGGTAAATCTGATGAGTACAACCCGGTAGATAACTTTACACCGGAAGACTTCAAAGAATTCTTAAATCTCGAACGAGCGGAGAGAAAGCTTCCGGTGGTCGCCGCCTATTTAAAAAACAGAATCAGCGAGACATGGTCCTGGGAAGGAATTGGGATGCCTTTCTTCAGAGAGAACTTGATCGCGGAATCCGACCAGGATTGGGAGTTTTTCTTCCGCAGGAATTACAGAAAAACGCTGGGGTTTCGTGCGGAAGAAGAAGACAGGCCGGAGAAGAATTTATCCAATTCCGTATGGGCAACGCGCTTCCTCCATCAGGGCGACCTAATGGACTACTCCTTCAGCTATGCGTACCATTTTGACCAGAACCCCGCTTACAAAATTCACGCGGATCCATTGTTTCTCTTGGGGGCTACGACGTCCCCGGGAACCATAGAAACGGTATGGGAGAGAGAGCATTCCGTCGGGTTTGATTTTGAGATCCCCAAGGGCGAGTTCGGATACCGCGGAGAAGTGGTTTATACGACCCACAAACCATTTGTCACCGAAGACACGGCCGACGGGGACTTCGTCGAATATAAAAATGTCATCGACAGCGTGATCGGTTTTGATTATTCCCATGGGGACTATTACTTCAACCTTCAGTACACCCAATTCTTCATTCTGGACCA
>CAYUTV010000047.1:1602-8934 GCA_964447745.1 uncultured Planctomycetia bacterium
CCGAAGGATGAAGGTCTCCGGTATTACCAGCACGTCAAAAGCAAGTTCGGTGATGACCAAATTATCGCCATCGCAATCCCTTCCGGGGAAGTCTTCAGCAGGGACATGTTGCAGAAAATCGATCGTTTGTCCAAGGACCTCAAAAAAATCCCTGAAATCAAAAAAATTCGAAGCATTACCACCGCGCAGGATATCAAAGGGAGCGACGACGGGTTTGACGTGAGCCCATTTCTTGAAAAAATTCTGGATTTGCCGGAAGATCTCGCTGTCGTTAGGCGCTCCGCGATGGATAACCCGCTCTATAAAATAGATTTCTTCTCGAAAGACGGGAAGATTGCCTGCCTCCTGATCGAGGCCAAGGTCAGTAAGGACGAAGGGCGTTATAAAAAGATTTACGAGCAGATCCTCGCCGTGATGAGAGAGTCTCCTTTGGGTGTCCAGTACTACATCGCAGGCGATCCTCTCGTAGAGCTTCAAATGACGCGCGATATGCTGAGGGACCTCAAGGTTTTTATTCCACTCACGTATCTCGTGCTTATTGTTCTCTTGCTGGCTCTTTACCGCGATCCACGTTTTGTCATCGGCCCGGTGGTGACTGTAACCGCTCAACTGTTATTTCTATTCGGATTGATGGGTGCCTGCGGGATTCCGCTGAACAGCGTCACCTCGGGCCTGCCTTCGTTGTTATTGTGTATTTCCATTTTAGAAGCGACGCACATTTTAAGTTTATACCGTGTGGCTTTGAGCCGCGGCCTCGATAAAGAAGCAGCTATCACGGAAGCGGTTCGGATGAATCTGAATCCTTGTTTTTGGACGTCGATCACCACGGTATTGGGTTTTGGCGCGGTGGCAGCATCCGACCTTATCCCCATCAAGCAATTCGGATTTCTCGCTGCCGTGTCCAGCATGGTCGCCGTACCGCTGCTTTTTTTGATATTGCCTGCGTTTATGGCGATCGCTTCGGGGCAAAAGGCGGCTATCTCTGAGGCAGAAAAAAATACCACCACACGTTTTTTTACCGCGCTAAGCCGTGTCTATTCACGTCGGACACTGATGATTTGTCTGATGCTGGCGGCGTTGATAATTTCGATTATTGGCGTATCGAAAATTAAAACCGAGACCATGCTCTTAAACTCGCTCCGCAAAGACTCACCCACGCGCGTGGCGACGGATTTTATTGAAAGTAATCTCGGCGGCGTTTCCGTGATTGAGATATTCGCGGAAACAGGCAGGGAGGATGGGATAAAAGACCCCGCGTTTCTCACGCGACTCGATCGCTTGCAGGAATTTCTCATGACGGTTCCCAATATCGATAAAACGATTTCACCGGTGCAGTTTATAAAGGAAATGCATCAAGCCATGAACGGGGAGGATCCGGCCTTTTATTTCATTCCCGATTCCGAGGAGCTGATAGCGCAGTATCTTCTGACCTATTCGTTTTCGGGGCGCGACAACGACCTTGATAAATTCATGGATTATAACTATAGCACCGCGCGAATCACCGTGCGCATCAAGGAAACCGGCTCGGCTGCTCTAAAAAAGAAGATAGAACTAATCAACGACTATATTCAGGAGCATTTTCCGGCGGGTCAACGACCGCGCGTCACATCTTACTCTGTAATTCAGGCGAACATGGTTGAGGCGCTCGTGGAAGGGCAAAAGAAGGGATTTGTTCTCGAGTTTATTTTTATGTTTCTAATTTTTCTCATCACTAACCGCGGATCATGGGTGGTCGCCGGTTTGGCGCTGGTTCCGAACCTTTTGCCCATCCTGGGTTCCTTGGCACTTATGGGCTATGCGGGGATTACGATGAACGCGGGAACGGCGATGACCTGTTGTATCGTCTTCGGCCTCGTCGTGGATGACACTATTCACTTTTTGGAGCACGCCAGGCATACCGTTAAACGCGTGGAAGATCCCCGTCAGGCTTGTATTGAATTATTCAGAACGCTGGGACCTGCCGTGATTTTCGCTTCCATTATCCTGGCCGCCGGATTTCTCATTCTGGTGTTCGGGCATTCATTTTTCACGGTTTCATTCGGGCTCATTTGCGCATTCGCGATATTCAGCGCGATGATCTGCGAACTCTTTGTGACGCCGTTTTTTATCCTGCATGTCAGGAGATTCCGGGAAGATCTTAAGAGGTAAGAAATTCGGTGAGAGCGCGGTTGAATGTCTCGGGCTGCTCTTCCTGGATGAAGTGGCCGCAGTCGGAAATGTACTGAAGGCGGGAATTCTTTAAATCGCGGTGCAATCGTTCGGGAACCCATGAATGAAAGAAGCGCTCGTGGTCAGCCCACAGGATCAGCGTCGCCGGACACGATTCCTTCAGCTTCCTCAAGTGCACCTCAATGTTATTGTTCACTTCGCGCATGATTCTCAGCGCGGCAATCTTCGACGAGAAGGTTTTGAAATACCGGACATACGACTGAAGGACCTCCGGCTCGAGTTTTGACGGCTGATAGAATCCTTTTTGAATCGCATACGGCAAGACCAGGGAGCCGAAGAGATGGAATCCCAGGTCGCCCACGACCGGAGACGTCATCAGGTTGACTTCGAGCGAGCGAATACTGCGATCATAAGGCGCGCTGGCCATGAAGACGAATTTATCGACGGCGTCCTTATACTGTGCGGCGAACGCGATGGCAACGGAGGCGCCCGTATCCGTGCCCACCAAATGCGTTTTTTTGACGCCCAGCGCAAGGAGAAGCTTGTGAACGAATACGGCCAATCCAGAGCAAGAAAAATCCCAGTTTGCGCCTGCCGACTCACCAAACCCGACCATATCAAAGGCGATAACGCGAAAATGCTTCGAAAGGGCGGGGATGTTGCGGCGCCAAGTATCGAGGTTTTCCGGGAAGCCGTGTATCAGTGTGACAGCCGGGCCGGAGCCCTCGTCCAGATAACGCGTTTTGATCCCGTCGATTGTAATGACACGAGTTTTAGGGGTCATAATGTATATCATTAGTATATCTTGAATATTTTTGAATATCAATGTATAATATTGCTAATACGAGGAGTTTATGCCCAAAACAGTCAGTTTAATGCAAGCTTACAACGACGGCGTGAAAGACGCCCGTAAGCAGTTCGCCGATAGCCCCGTTTTAAAGAAGCTCTTCAATCCATTCCTGGATGCACGATTCCTCGAACTCTTTCTGATTCATTTCTGCGCCGTTAAGACTGGGTTTGTGGAGCCGGTGGCCGAATATATCCGGGAAGCCGGCGAGCGGAGCCAAAAACTCGGATACGAAGAAATGAGAGATTTTTTCCATCATCACGCCGATGAAGAAGTGGGCCATGATAAGTGGGCGATTGAAGATACACACAAATTGGTGGATCACTGGAACAAAAGACGCACTCCCGCACTGAACGCTCAGGACCTCCTGGATAAGCGCTTCACTCCGGCCGTACGGCGTTATCATGAACTGCATTTAAACGTGATTCGCGGCAACGCCCCTTACGGGGAGCTGGCCATTGATGTGGAGATTGAGCGTATCAGCGTCAAGTTTGGACCGAAGATGCTGTTGTTTTGCATGGCGAAGGTAGGGCCGAAGATCACAACCAATCTTACGTTTGTGAAAAAGCATGTCATGGCGGACCAAGGCCACGACAAAACAAATTTTAGCACGATCGAAGAATTTCTGATGAAGCGTCCGGAGACATTGCCCGCCCTGGTCGATGTCGGCAAAAAGGCCATTGAAGCCTATCACGGATTTTTAGCTGATTGCTTCCGGTTGGCCGAGGAAAAAATGGCCGCTTTACGTTCTGTCGGCGAGAAATCCTAAAACAATAAAACCCAAATGCAGCAGAGCCACGAATCCGAGCAGTGCCATGCTCATTTGCGGGAGCGAATGCAGTGAAAAGATGACGCCGTGCACGATCGCGGCGGAGAGAAGAAACAGTTTGAATGGCCGTTTACCCGCATTGGGCATGCGCCGCATATAAAATCCCGCCGCAAAGAGAAAGAACAAGCCTTCCGCCATAAACCACGCCAATGGTGAATTCCATAAACCAAATCCCACCGCGATATCCCCGGTAAGTGTCAGCGGTACGTCCCGGCGATGAACGAGCACATCCAAAAACCAGTGACTCGCACTCACCAGAAACACGATGACCGCGGATCTCGGGGATGGTTTGATCCGAATAAAACAAATCGCCAGCAAGGCCGACCACAAGAGAGAAGTCACCAGACTGTGCGAAACGGGATAATAAATAAAATGCAGCGGCAGAATGCCTTTGATCTCTGCGGAGGGGGCCACTTTTTCCACACCGAGAAAAAGAAAAAGAATGCAAAGGATATCGGCGAATTGGGAGGCCGCGAAGAGTGTTCCTAGAGAAATCTTGGGCGTCCATTTTTTGGCGATGAGCGCTACCGCATAGTGTCCGATGATCATGATTTCTTAATCCTTAAATCCTCCGGCGAAAGTTCCAGCCATCGGAGACTCTTTGTGATATTGCTTCCGAGAAGAACGCGTCTTCTGATCATCCAGTCCACGATGGTGGATAGGATTTGCCATTGCGCGCGGCTGGCCTTGCCTTCTCGGATGAGCCGCGCAAATTCGGGCGCATAAGGGTTATAACCCAAATTCAGAAGGTCCGAGTACATCAGAAGCCAGTTCATTGAAAAATTACTGTACACGGGATTCGCGTGCTTCTTGTCCGACACCAACCCCCAATCGACGATGGAACGCATGACCTCCGCCTGATTGTATGGCCAGGCGTGCAGCGGAGCCAGAACGCGCGGAACGCCGTGTTCCGGTGGCGTCGCCAGAGGATTCCAGAACTCCGCCAGTTCCTGAGAAGTGAATTGCCCCGACTCGCGCAAGCTCTGCGGCGTCCAATCGGTTTGCGCGACCATCCGCGAAGGAAGCTCGTATTCCATTCCGTAAGGATCGGCCTGACCGGGAGAGTAACCGATAAAAACGAGAGGAATCCTCCTTTCCGAGGCCAGGCGAACGGCTCCGCCGTCGCGTAAGGGCGCCCAGATGTAGCAAACCGTCTCAACGGCTCCGCCGGGGAGTTGATTCATAAGAAGATAGCGCGTCATTTTTTTGTAAAAATCCTTGGGAGGGGCGTAGACCAGGTGCTCCACATCCAGCGCTTTCACGGTTCGCCGGATATTGTCCCAGGCGATGTTTGGCAAATCGAAATCCAGCGTGTAGGCCAGAACGCGCAGTTTGTATTCCTTGATCAGCCGATAGAGGATGTAAACGCTGTCCTTGCCGCCGCTGAAGCTTACCAGGCAGTCATATTCGCGGCCTTTGGCGTGTGCCTCCCGGAGTGTTTGATCTAAGTCCAGCTCAAATTGTTTTCGTTTATTTTCCGATTGCGTTGAAGCCGCGGCGGGGGAGTATTCGCGACAAGGGCGGCAAACGCCGGCGGCATCCAATTCCGAACCCGGAACGGCGGCAGGCAATAAACACAATCGGCAACGCGATTTATCGGCCATCAGTGCTATTAATGTACAGGCCCGATTAATAAATTTCCAGTAAAAATATGTAATGTGATAAAATTGTGTCACTTCATGAGCCATCACGATTTAACGTTATTTCTTCTTCAAATCGGCCTCATGGCGAGCTTTGCGATTTTTTTCGGCTCGCTGGCCCGCAAATTCAATCAACCCGCCATTTTGGGTGAATTGATCGGCGGTATCGTGTTGGGCCCCACCGTTGTGGGATATATCTTTCCCGACATGCATCATTATTTCTTTGAATCCAGCAAAAACGCGCTGATCGCGCGTGAAGGCGTGGTTAAGCTGGGCCTGTTGTTTTTTCTTTTTGTCGCCGGTATGGAAATCAACGTTGATCAGCTGAGGGGAAAGGGCCGCAGCGTATTCTTTACGAGTCTTCTCGGTATTTTTATCCCGTTCACTCTGGGTTTTGGCGCGGTTTATTTTATGCCGGATCTGTGGCCGCACACCGACGCATCCATCATCGTGCTCGCGGTTTTTCTGGGCACGGCGTTGTCCATTACGGCCTTGCCCGTGATTCTAAAAATCCTGATGGACCTCAAGCTTCTGAATGAGCGCATCGGCACCATCGTCATGGCGTCCGCCATCATCGATGATTTGATCGGATGGATGTTGTTCGCGTTCATTTTAAACCAGGTGGCGCCCGTGGACGGCGTGGCAAAAAGCTTCGCCTCGAGCGTCTCCTCTGTAGCGCTCATGTTTTTATTTGTTTTCACGCTTGGGCGTTGGGCCGGCAAGCGATTTTTAACCTATCTTGACCGCAATGCGTTGTGGCCGAGCGGATTCATAGCGCTTACTTCGATTTTGGTTTTGTTTGCCGCGGCATTTTCCGAAATGATCGGGGTGCACGCGATCTTTGGGGCTTTCTTTGCGGGCGTGGTTTTAAACCGGAGTAATTATGAGAGAGCGGAAGAGCATCACGCTATGCATCAGTTTGTGGCCGTTTTTTTTGGCGCGCCGATTTATTTTGTTTCCATCGGCTTAAAAGTAAATTTTATTCAGTTCTTTAATCCGGGCCTCGTTTTATTCGTGTTTCTGATCGCCTGCACCGGAAAGTTAATCGGCGCCACGCTGGGTGCGCGCCTTAGCCGGCTTACGGTGCGCGAATCCCTTGCCGTCGGCTTCGGGATGAACGCGCGCGGAGCCATGGAGATTGTTTTGGCAACCCTGGCCCTTGAGCACGGTCTTATCCACGAAGACCTCTTTGTCGCTCTGGTCATTATGGCTATCGGCACTTCCATGCTGAGTGCGCCGATGATCAAATGGGTTCTTGGAAAAAATAAACCCGCCGTATCATGAAGCTGCTTCTCGGAACGAAAAACAAAGACAAATGCGCGGAGCTCAAGCGTTTATTGAGGGCTGCGGCCGTTCAAGTCTTGTCATTGGACGAGGCGGGGCGTTTTGCCGACGTGACGGAGGACCGGAACACCTTCGAAGGTAACGCCAAAAAGAAGGCGATGACCTACGCTCAAAAATCCAAAATGCTGACGCTCGCGGATGACTCAGGGTTAATGGTGAACGCTTTAAATGGCGCGCCGGGTGTCTATTCGGCGAGATTCGCGGGTAAAAACTGCAGTTACCAGGACAACAATAAGAAGCTCCTGCGATTGCTGGGAACGAAAGTGCCCTCAAAGCGCGGAGCCAAGTTTGTGTGCGTCATGGCGCTATACGATAATAAAAAGTTTGTCGGCACCGTGCGAGGGGAGTGCAGAGGACGCATCGCGTTCGAACCGCGCGGTAAAAACGGCTTCGGGTATGACCCGGTTTTTATCCCCGCGGGATTCTCCAAGACCTTCGCAGAGCTGTCACCCTCAACCAAAAACAAGATCAGTCACCGCTCCAAAGCCCTCAAAGCCGCCGTC
>CAYUTV010000048.1:0-1449 GCA_964447745.1 uncultured Planctomycetia bacterium
GGATTCTACCATTGAACTACGCCCGCAAAAAATTTGTGCATAATTTTACCACAAGGCCCAAGGAATCGGGAAGAACCTCTTTTGGTCGACCGTGCAGAATCGTTTAGGTCTTCAGGGAGCCCGAATCGGCCGCGAGCGCGTTTCTGAAATTATCGGCGATCTGACCGGAGCTGTATTTATTGGAAATGCGCGGGATTTCCAACGTGGGAACGCGATTGATCTTGATTCGCAAGAGTGCTGGGCCTTCCTTTTTCATGAGGGACGTCATTTTCTCGATTACACTCTTCTTGTCCATGGCGGTGTCAGCGGAACGGTAGCCGCAAGCCCGCGCGATTGCGGCAAAATCGGTGGTCGGCGAAGTCGTGTCCTGATCCCCTGTGGTTTCATAAGACTCATTGTCCAGAACCACGTGGTAAAAATTGGCCGGGGCATAGTGCCCCACGGCTGAAAGTACTCCCATATGCATCAAGAGCGCGCCGTCTCCGTCCAACAGAACGATCTTTTTCGTGGGCTGGCTAAGAGCGGTTCCGAGAGCGAATGAAACGGCGTGTCCCATGGATCCTTGCATGTAAAAATTCTTGGCTCGGTCACGCACGGTAAAAAGTTCGCGTGACGGTTTACCCGTGGTGGCCACAACGTACTCATCCCCTTTCAGCTGATCCATCAGAATCTCAATGGCTTCGATTCGCTTTAAAGGAAAGTGATTGGCGATGTTTCGGTGAGGCGAATAAGTATCAATGGTGTCTTTTTTAACTAAATAAACGAACGGTTGTCTCGAGCTTGTCATCCAATCGTTCGCTTTTTCCAAGCTCTGCTCAAACTCTTCTTCCTCTTCGGGCATGTCTTCATGCCGCACACCCATCGCGTCCAAAACGGCGACCATGGTCTTTCCCATGATTTCATGCTGGGGCTCATCCTTCACGCCATAGGCCCGTCCGCTCATGAAAATTAACGTCGGAATTTTATAAATCATATTAAGCGAGGTCAGAGGATTCACGAGATTGCCAAAGCCCGAGTTTTGGATCATCACGGCCGTGGATCTTCCGGCGAGATAGGAACCCGCCGCAAACGCGAGCGCAGACCCTTCATTGGGCATAATCGTATAGCGCGTTTGAGGGTCATCGATCACGCAGTTAATCGCGGCCTGAAAAAAAGAACATGGGACCCCGGTAAAATCATGATACCCGTTGTCCTTGAGGCACCGAACAAACGCGTCGGGAGCGATCATGACGGCACTCCAACCTTCACGGGTTTGGCGAAATGGGATTTGACGCGTTCGTAGTCGTCCATCGAGTGCACTTCCGACCAGCCATGCTCGATCTCCATGCCATAGACGGGAACTTTTTCGTCGATCATGTATTGGATAAGGTCATTAAAATCGGCGGTCTGTGCGGAGGCAGCTTCGTAGAATTTCTTATCCTGAAATTTTTTGCAAGCCTTGTCCCAGGC
>CAYUTV010000048.1:1549-8542 GCA_964447745.1 uncultured Planctomycetia bacterium
TGCCTTTCCAACAGCGTCTTTCCTCCCACATCCAGCATGCAAAGGGGTTTATCCTTTAACAGCTTGGCCAAGGGTGTCTTCGTCGAGTGTTTACCGGCCGCGGGTATCACCGCCTGAATGCGCTCGGACTTGTCGTATTTCTTTTCTTCTTCCTTCATCGCGAACATTCCCTGAAGATCGAAGACTTCTTTCATGGTCGTGATTTTTTTCTCCACGTTTTTTGTGGATCCCGTTTCGTAGATACTTTTAAAGGTCTCATCCATAGCCTTGATGGAGGCGCGTAATCCCTGATTGGCGTAGATCACCATCTTGAAACCACGGCGGGCAAATTCTTCGGCCGGAACGTCATAATAGGTCGTCGGGATAACCACAAGCGGAATGGAGCCCTGCCATTTCTCGGCAAAGGTGTATACCTCGTCGGGAGTAACGCTTTTTGAATGGATCACGATTCCATCCGCGCCGGCGGCCGCATAGGCCTTCGCACGCTTCAACGCTTCTTCCATGCCCCATCCGGCGATCAGCGCTTCGACGCGTGCGAACACCATGAAATCTTTGTTCTTTTTGGCGCTCCGCGCCGCTTCAAGCTTGCCGCAAAATTCATGAATCGACGCGAGGTCTTGCCTGCCGGGGACAAAACTATTCACCTTGGGAAAACATTTATCCTCGATGACAACGGCCGCAATGCCGGCCGCTTCATACTTCTTAACCATGTGAATCACGTTCGAGGCATTGCCGTATCCGGTATCACAATCGCAAACCACCGGCAACGACGTGGCTTCGTTCATCGCCGCGGCCGCCTGGAGAGACTCTGTCATCGTCAAAATATTGGCATCCGGAACCGCGTGAGAAGTGGAAATTTCCAAGCCGCTCGCCCATATCCCGTCGAAGCGATTGCGCTCAATGAGCTTGGCTCCTAACCCGTTATGGGCGCCTACAATACGGAGGATGTCTTTGGATTCAAAAAGTTCTCTTAAAAGTCTGGCTTTGGAAGGCATTTAAGAATGATAGGACAACGTTTGAGAAGCGTCAAGCAATCGCTTCTCCGGTTCGCATCCGGAGTTCCCCGCCCTCCAAACGCACTTCGGCCGCACCCCCGGTATCGGTTCGGTGAATTTGCACCCCGCGCAGCGATTGGAGAAAACCCAGCGTGTCCGGATGGGGATGACCGTAGCGGTTGCGCTCCCCCGCGCTGATCAAGGCAATCTCAGGCCTAAGGGAACGCACCCACTCCCGCCCCGTCTCTTTGAGACGCGCTCCGTGATGAGGAACCTTGAACACATCGATGTCAGAGGCGAATCCCGCCGCGAGTTCCTTCATAGCGCTCTCTTCGATATCACCGGTCAAAAGGAATGTATGATCCTGATGGCTCACTTCAAGAACCACGGAAGCGTTATTAATGTTTTTGTAATCCGGATATTTATGCGGGTGCAGTATCTTGATGCTCACACCCGGGTAACCGTCGATCACGGACCCTCTGAAAACCGTCCACATTTTCGCTTTTTCGTTCTTAACCTCATCGAGGAATTTTTTATAAACCAATGAATCATACGGTTGGCCCGCCAAAACCACGTGACGAACGTTGAATTCCCTGATGACGCTGACCGCACCTCCGATATGGTCTTCCTGCGGATGAGAAATCACGAGTATGTCGATATGCCGGACCCCCTGCCTTTTCAGAAAAGGCGTAATGACGTAACGCCCCTGGTCACCTTCTCCGCCCTTGCCCGCATCGATGAGCATGTTGCCCTTCGGGAATTTAAAATACAGTGCGTCGCCCTGCCCTACATCCAGCATCGTGAATGAAAATGATTTCTCAAATCCCCGGGCGATTTCCTGCATCATGAACATATTCAGGCAAAACAACGAAACAATCACCGCGCGCACCCAGGATTTTGTTATTTTTTTGTCGAACATGAGCCAGGCAAGTCCCGCGAGAAGTGCGGTAAGAATCCAGGGAGACAATTGACCCACAATCACATAGCCAAACGGCAAGTGCTCGAATCCCGCGAGAACCTTTATCAAAAGACCGGAAACAAACGCAATGCATTCAGCCGTAACGGCGGGCATCCAAGCATAGGTGAAGAGATAAAGCACCCCCAGACAAAAAAGAACAAATGTCATGGGCACAACAATCATGTTGGTTAGAACCGCGGCCGGCGTCACCGTATAAAAGGCCTGCACCGTCAAAGGCAAGGTGGCGATCAGGCAAATAAAAGATACCCAGAACAATTCGGCGCCATACCGGCGCGCCTTGTCCCATAACGTCCGCCGCTCTCCCGGGAAAAGTTCCGGGACGGGCACCCACGCCGGAATAAAAACGCTGATAGCCCACACAGCGGCGAAGGACAGCTGGAATCCAAGATCCATGACTTGGCGGGGACTGACAACCAGGATGAGCAGAGCTGCCGCCCCCAGCGTGTTCAGAATATCTGATTTGCGGCCCAAGAACGATGCCAGGATAAAGAGAGACGCCATAATCGTCGCGCGCAGCACAGGTGCCTGCCATCCCACGACGACGCAATAAACCCACACGGCTATCAGCGTCAACATTCTCGCGGTATCTTTGGGTATCCAAAACAACCGGGCCAAGAACCAGACGCCCAGAACGACAAAACCGACATTGAATCCGCTGACCGCCAAAAGATGCAGTGTGCCGGTTTTCATAAAATGATCTTTGAGCTCAATATCAATATCGCTGCGTTCTCCGAAGATCAAAGCGCTCATGAAACCGGCCTCACGCCGCGCTAAATGCTCGTGGAAAGCCTCACTGAGAAATTCGCGAAACCGGTGAATCGCTCGGACTATGGAAGGCCATCCCTTTTTCGTCGACAGCCGCTCCCAATCCTCGTCGCCGTCCACAAAAAGCAGCGCTCCTATCCCGCGAATCGCCAAATATTCTCTTTGATTGAATCCTCCGGGGTTCCTTTGCCCTTTCGCAGAAACGAGACACCCATTCACGCGTACTTCATCGCCGTAACTCGGTTTTCGAGAGGTCCCGCGGACATACACCAGGATTTTTTGACCGCCTGATTTGAGAACGAAATGCGCACGGCGCTTGCCATGCCGCGCAACGGAGAATTTTACCTGGGAGTCCACCATTCCTTTCAGCGACGCCTGTTGGTCCGCAATCAAGGCAACCGGAGCCGGTTCCAAATAATGGAAATACAGCGAGGACGCGCCTATGGCCAATAACGCGAGATAATACAACGGGCGGCGAAGGACAAACCTCACCGTGATTGGCTCCCTTGAAAAGCGGGCGTCACGGATAAAGAAATGCGGCTTTGATGATTTTGATAAATCAGGTACGCCGAAAGGATAACGGAGACGATCACGAGCGCCCCTAAAACGGTACGCTCATAAGCAGTCATGATTAAGACGCGGCGATGGTGTAGATTTTCTTGGAGACGTACTTTTTCTGGCGGATGGTTTTCCCTTCCAGGGAACCGCGGACTTTGTCATCGGCAAAAACAAGCTTTTCCACATCGGCCTCGGACGCTTCAGCCGGAATCACCAACGTCGAGCGGACCTTGCCGTTGATCATGATGGGGATTTCAATCTCGGATTCCTGGGTCAGTTTTTCGTCATAAGGCGGCCATGCCCGGTAAGCCAACGGTTCTCGGTTGCCTAAGCGCTGCCAGAGCTCTTCGCATAAGTGCGGCGCGAAAGGCGACAACAACAAAATGAGAGACTCCACAGCCGCTCTGGGTCTCTTGCTCTCTTTGGCGAGTTCATTGGAAAAAATCATCAAGGACGAGATGGCCGTATTGAACTGCAAGGTTTCAATGTCGTTCGTAACCTTCTTAATTGTCTGATGCATCAAGCGTTCCAGAGCGGGGCTTGGGGGATCGTTGACGATGGAACCTTCAATTTTGTCATCCTTGTCGACGACCAAACGCCATACGCGGCCCAGGAAGCGATACACACCTTCTACGCCTTTCATGGACCAGGACTTCATCTGTGTTAAAGGCCCCATGAACATCTCATAAAGACGCATGCTGTCGGCCCCGAAACTCTGGATCACGGTATCCGGATTGACCACATTGCCGCGCGACTTGGACATCTTCTGTCCGTCTTCGCCGAGAATCATTCCCTGGTTGACGAGTTTCGTAAACGGCTCGGGAGTGCTCACCAATTTCAAATCATACAGAACCTTATGCCAGAAACGCGAATACAGAAGATGCAGCACGGCATGCTCCGCCCCGCCGACGTACAGATCCACGGGCATCCAATATTTTTCCTTGTCAGGCGCGCAAAATTCTTTTGAATTCTTGGGATTAATGTAGCGTAGATAGTACCAGCAGGATCCCGCCCATTGCGGCATCGTGTTGGTTTCCCTCTCGGCAGGGCCGCTGCAGGTAGGGCATTTCGTGTTCACCCAATCCTTGATTTTTGCGAGCGGCGGCTCTGCGTTACCGCTGGGTTTGAAATCGTAGGTCTCGGGTAAACGCACCGGCAAATCTTTTTCAGAAAGCGGAACAATTCCGCATTTCTTGCAGTGCACCACGGGGATGGGCTCCCCCCAGTAGCGCTGACGCGAAAAGAGCCAGTCACGAAGCTTGTAGTTCACGGTCTTCTGACCGGCTTTTTCCTTCTCCAGCCATTCGATCATTTTCTTTTTGGCTGCGGACGTCTCGAGTCCGTCCAGAAAACCGCTGTTCACATTGACGCCGTCTCCGCTGAATGCGCCCTGAGAAACGTCGCCCCCTTTGATCACCTCGGTAATTTTAAGATTAAACTTTTTGGCGAACTCATAGTCGCGTTCGTCGTGCGCGGGGACCGCCATGATGGCGCCAGTGCCATAAGTCGCGAGCACGTAGTCCGCGATCCAAATAGGAATTTTCTGACCATTCACCGGATTCAGCGCATAACTGCCGGTGAAGACGCCCGTCTTCTCTTTGGATAGCTCCGTGCGTTCAAGTTCGCTTTTAGAAGAAGATTTTTTCTGGTAATCTTCGACGACTTTTTTCTGATCACCGGTGGTCAGTTTTGCGACCAACGAATGTTCGGGTGCGAGCACCATATACGTCGCGCCAAATAAAGTATCCGGCCGTGTCGTAAACACTTTAACCGACTCATCCTTGGCCGTACCCTCGGCCACCTTGAATGTCACCCAAGCGCCTTCACTGCGACCAATCCAATTTTTCTGCATTTCTTTAATTGACTCGGTCCAATCCACAAGCTTCAGATCGTCCAACAGGCGATCGGCATAGGCCGTAATCTTGAGCATCCATTGACGCATGGGCCGGCGAACCACGGGATGATTGCCGCGCTCGCTCTTTCCATCGACAACCTCTTCGTTGGCCAGAACACAGCCCAGCGCTTCACACCACCAAACGGGCACTTCAGCCAAATACGCGAGATTCTTTTTATAAAGCTGAAGGAAAATCCACTGTGTCCAGCGTACATACTCGGGGTCCGTGGTATCGATTTCTCTATCCCAATCGTAGCTGAGACCGAGCCGCTGAATCTGGCGCTTGAATGTTTGTATATTTTTTTGGGTAGTGACGGCCGGATGCGTTCCAGTTTCAATGGCGTACTGTTCGGCGGGAAGCCCGAACGCGTCCCACCCCATAGGATGAAGCACGTTAAAGCCACGCATGCGTTTGAAACGGGAATAAATATCGGTGGCGGTGTATCCTTCCGGATGGCCGACGTGAAGCCCCGCGCCGGAGGGATAAGGAAACATGTCTAGCACGTACAACTTCTTCTTGGCCCCCGCGTCCTTGGGATCAAGCGTCTTGAACGTTTTGTGGTCAGACCAGTGCTTCTGCCACTTCTGTTCTATGAGTTCAAATGGATAGAGAGTTTCGGCCATAAAAGAGCTCCTAATTGTTTGCTGAAAATAGTCTTAGATACGAGGCGCAGCCGAGTGAGCGCGGAGACGCTATGCGAATAGCGTCGCACAAGCGAGCGAGGATGCAACGAAGTAGATAAGACTATTTTCACAAACAATACCGAAGGTGGGAGTCGAACCCACAACCTCGTAAGAGGATCGGTTTTTGAGACCGACGCGTATGCCAGTTCCGCCACTTCGGCTTGATTTGTTCGGTTAAAAAAATGGTGGACCTGAGCGGTCTCGAACCGCTGACCTCCTCAATGCCATTGAGGCGCTCTACCAACTGAGCTACAGGCCCTAAAATGGAAACAACAAAAAATCCAGAGGGTAGAATTTTAGCAATCTTACCCCTAAACGTAAAGGCAAAATTAGGGTTAGTGCGTATGCCCGATGATCAGGCCTAAGGAAGCGATGGACAGGGCGCCCAGAATGGCCGCAAGAATTGTCCAGCGCGGGTGATGCTTGATAACTTCGCTCAGAAGCGCGTGAAACACGATATAGATGAAACCTCCTCCCACATGGGCCATGACAAGCCCCTGCCACTGAGAAGGCCCTGAAATCAAGACAAAGGCGCCGGCAATCGCCCCAACAAGCGTCGTAGAACCTTCCACGACTACCGTGAGTCCAAAGGCCTTCCAGCGGTTCATTCCACCGCTCCGGGCCACCAGTGTCAACGCCATACCCTCGGGAAACTTATGATAGGCGACGGCTACCAACACCAAGAGACCGACTCCGGATCCCATCATACTTCCGCTATAAATCGCCAAACCATCCATAAAACTATGCACGGACAGAGCCACAACCATGGCCCCGGTAAGTCCTTTAAGATTCACCTCCGTATGAGTCGCCGAACACGCGGGACACACATGAAAAACATAGCGCGTGAGAATCCAGAACAACAGGTAACCCGACACCGCCCCTAAGGTTCCGCCGATCCATCCAGTCGCCTCAAAGGCCTCGGGAAGAATATCGAATATAGAGACCGCCAACAGAGCGCCGGCGGCAAAGGAAATCAGGATACATAGGACTAGGTGGTTGACCTTTTTGACACTGACAGCGATAAATGCGCCCAATGAGGCCATTAAAACGGCCAATAAGGGGCGTAACAGAAAAAGCTGCCAGACAGAGCTATCGGGTGTAGGATTCAATACGGATAG
>CAYUTV010000049.1:0-8418 GCA_964447745.1 uncultured Planctomycetia bacterium
CGAGTGTCGCGATCATCCTATGAGGTCCGTCATTTTGTTGGGTTTAATAGAAATGCGCATGAACTAGTATACTCAATGGGACATTAAAGGATGATTAAAAAATAACCCCTGTCGACGGGTTACGCCAACAAGGTTATCTTATCTAAACTTATCTATATTTGAAATGGCGACCTAAGGATTAAACTATGCTTCCGTCGGTAGACCCGCTTCTTTCCATTCCTTGATTCCGCCTTCATAAGCGCTGACGTCGAATCCTTTGCTCATCAGCTTCTTTGCCGCGTTTTTGGAGGCATTGCAATCACTGCTTGCGCAATACGTGACAACCGCCTTAGACTTGTCCAATTCGCTGATACGCTCGTCCATCTTATCCAAAGGAATTAGTTTAGATCCTTTGATGAATCCGAGATTGTAATATGCCGGATCAAGTACGTTCACCACTTGAATCGGCTCGTTTGCTTCAATCATTTTGTTCAATTCTTCTTTCATGATGAGTTTCACTTCCATCTTGGGTGCCGCATTAGATTCCGTACCGGCAACGGGTTTTCCGTTGGCAGTCGGCGTCTCGACGTTTGAGGTGTTGTTCGTTTTGTTATTATCCATTTGAGTCATGATAAACCCCTTTTCTTTTTTTATTTATTTTAGACTTCTCCACTTTGACAATTCGGCTTTTTGAACTCCAGAGATCATCAAACTCCGACACAAATGCCGGTTTCATATGAACAGGTTTGGACAAACTGCCGGAAATGCCGCGCATCACGGGGCTTTTTGTTAAGGGCCGGGTGGCCTTAATTTGCGTATTATCTTCCACAATTACTGATGTGGCGGCTTCAACGTTCACGGAGACCAATATAAACAGCGCCATAAATAACAGAATTCTTATTTTCTTCATATCATGCTTCCCAAACCGGATCATGAAGTAACGTTTCTAATGAGCTTAATGATAACCAGTAGAACAACAGCGCCGACAAATGCCATCAAAACCGCTCCTAAAAACCCGTAGGAAGAAAAACCCATCTGACCATAAATCCAGCCGCCTATCACGGCACCGATGATACCCACGAGAATATCGCCCAACATTCCAAATCCGCGTCCTTTGACCAACATTCCCGCCAACCAGCCGGCGATCAAACCAATAAATAAAAATATCAGCAAGCTTTCTAAATTATTCATGAGATTCTCCTTTGGTGTACCCAAACATATTTCTGTCGTTATGTAGCTATCCTAATCGAGATGCGATGGTCACACCATCAGGGCAATCGCTCGATTGTGCATCAGGGCAAGCTTGCTCGACCTTAGACGTTGCGCCTCTTAAATTTTCCTTTTTTGCCCCCAAAGTAACGGGATATCCCTTTTCGGCCCATATTTGAATACCGTCTTCCATCGCTCTCACATCTTTAAAACCCAAACGCTTTATTTGGAGAGCCAGTACCGCGCTGGCTTGGCAACCTCCGCTGCTGCAATACGTTACGATCAACGTGTCGGTGGAATATTTTTTTAGATTGTCGCGGAGAGCCGTTTCCCCATTTGGCGCTTGTTTGAGCCGTCCTTTTTTATATAGAACCGCCTGTTCGTAATAACCGGGCGTTAACGGAAGAATAGCGCCCTGAATATGGCCTTCTTCATAACTTTTTTCGCTTCGGGCATCCAACAAGACTAAATAGGTCTTTTTCTCTTGAAGTTCTCTCAACTCATCGGCGGATATTACCATCTCAAAAGGAAGACCTTTACGAACATATTTGTCCGGAACCTCGGCAAACGCCTTTGAAAAGTCGTTTTGGCCGGCAATAATAAGAATAAAGATAATCACGAAATAAATTTTAATATTCATGTTTCTCACCTTTCTAAAAAAGAATGACAGCCCTCCGATAAAGAAGGGCTGCCATTTTTTAAACACATTTACCTGATCGTGATAACCGCCTCAGGTCTATTCTTTACCGTCACAACGATTGATTCGCTGGACATCCCGCATTCACCGTCTGAACTGTCTTTAACAGTCAGGATGACGCGATAGGAGCCGCTCTTTTTATAGGTATGAGAGGCTTCCATTCCATCGGCCGTATCTCCGTCGCCAAAATTCCAGCTGTAGCTTAAATCACCTTCCGAGGAAGTTGAGTTCGAAGCGTCAAAATCAACCGCGTCACTGACGAGACATGTCTCGACATCGCTGATTTTGGCTACTGGAGGTTCATTGACACGGATATTTGCCGTGGAAGTGGCTACGGAGCATTTAGAACCGCGGCCATCATCTACGGTCACGTTCAC
Organism: uncultured Planctomycetia bacterium; assembly: GCA_964447745.1. GTDB lineage: Bacteria > Omnitrophota > Gorgyraeia > 2-02-FULL-51-18 > 2-02-FULL-51-18 > CAYUTV01. The sequence continues at coordinate 2,263 of CAYUTV010000049.1, forward strand.
CGTATAACTGCCCGACTTGGCATAAGTATGGCTGGCGCTGGATCCACCGTCCCAGGTCTGCCCGTCGCCGAAATTCCAATGGAATTTCCCGCCGGTACCCTGAGTTTCAAAAGCCACGCGTCTACCCACACACGTATTTCTGGGTCCTTGTAAGTCAACCGTCGCATTTTGGAAAATATGAGCGGTTGTAGAGGCATGGGCAACTGAACACTTGGTTCCTTTGCCATCATCCACCGTCAACAGAACACGATACTTGCCGGCTTGTTTATAGGAATGATTCACGGTTGCCCCTTGAGCGGCTTCACCGTCGCCGAAATCCCAGTTGTATGTGAACGGACCATTCGCCGAGCCGGTGCCATTAAAGGTCACGGCTTCGTTCAAGCATCCCGTTTGCGCGGGACCGGCATCCGCTTGCGCCGGAAAGTTAGCGTCTACCTTTGTAGAGGCAACACCCGTATCGCAAACTTTCCCCGAACTGTCTTTAACCGTCAACGTGACGTTATAGACGCCTGATTTTTCATAACAATGCTGGACGACCGCCTGGTCACTGGTCTGTCCATCGCCGAAATCCCACATCGCGGACAGCTTCTGCCCGTCTATTTCATAAGATTTCGTCGCATCGAAAGTGAAGCAGTTGCATCGTTCGTTACGAGCGATGACCTTTGCCGGCAATTGATTGCTGCCGTAATCAAAGGGCGCCGTATATGACGGCTGGTTGGGATGTTTATATGTATGAGTCCCGTCGGACGCATGATAACTTTTATTGGTATATCCCCTGCCTTGTGTGTCGCCGCTGATATTGGACGTTGAATCTCCGCTATCTTCGGACGCACGCAACTCACTTTCTGAATCAGCCCATGCGTTCTGGCTAAAATTAATAGCCAGGGTAAACATTATGGATACAAAAAAAACAATTCGACCGGCGGTGACAACCGCAGACGAACCGAGTTTGAGTGGTGTGATCTTTGTTATCATGAGATAGTTCCCCTGTTTTGGCTTTGATATGTTTCTCCGAACATACTAAAGCAGTACGCATCGCCCGAAAATCGGGGCAATCGCTCGATTATTTATAGGGGAAACACCTACTGTTTATGGAGGAAAACTCGACGGAGAGCGTTAGGGATTGCTCTGAAGCCATTGGATGGCATGCTGGACAAGTTCGGAGGAATCTTTCAGATTAAGCTTTAATTTAATATGTTCACGATAGGTTTCGACTGTCTTCACGCTGCGCGAAAGTCTGTCGGCTATCTGACGCGTTCCGATACCTGTTCCTATCAGTCGAAAAACTTCCAATTCCCGATCACTCAGTTGATCAACATTAGGACCTGTTTGTTTTGCTTTCTTTCCTGAAAAGTTTCTCAAAATTTTGGATGACATGGCATCACTTAAGTAGACTTCACCCGATAATATCCGGCGGATCGCCACCAACACTTGGGTGGTCGCCTGCTGTTTCATGATATACCCCTGCGCCCCCGCCCGGAGCACTCGTTCCGCGTAAAAAACCTCGTCGTGCATGGACAATACCAGCATCAAAACATCGGGAAATCGCGTCTTAATATCCTTAATCAATTCAAGACCACTTTCATCTTTAAGGGAGAGATCCACCAACGCAATATCCGGGGACTGCAGTTTCATCATTTCGAGAGCCGCCTTCGCGCTATCGGCTTCCGCGCAAACAAACAGGTCCTTTTCTAGATTAATAAGCCCGGCCAACCCGCGACGCATAATAGGATGGTCGTCAATGATCAGAATCTTCGCCTTTTTAATTTTAGAGGAGGCTTTTTTTGTAATTTTTTTCATTTGATTTTATGCGCTATACCGGTTTGATGTGGGAAAGAACAGGTCACAATCGTACCGCCGGCCGGCTCTTGGCAAACCTTGAAGCGGGCGCCGATCATTCTGCCTCGATAACGCATACTGCGAAGACCCAGACCGGGCTTGTTTTCTGCCTCCAAGGGAAACCCGACCCCGTCATCCTGAATCGTGAGCATCCCGCGGTCATGAACGGCTGTCAGTGTGATGACAACTTTTTTCGCCTTCCCATGTTGAATCGCATTGCTTACCGCTTCCTGGACTATTCTGTAAAGATGCGTCGCTAAAAAGGGTTCGTAGGGATATTGAAACTTATCGAGTTCATCGTAGGAAAACACGCACGAAATGTTGTAAAGACGCTCTATTGTGGATGCGAATTTTTGCAACGCAGGCGAGAGACCCGCCACTTCGATTTCAACGGGTGAAAGCCCGCGCGCCAGATCCCTTGTCTGATCTATGGATTTATTGATGAGTTCGGCTATTTCTGAGGCCTCCCCCGATGCCTCAGGCATTACGGAGGATAATTTATGAGCCAACGCTTTGGCGATCAATGCGATACCGGTTAATTGCTGGCACAATCCGTCATGCAAATCTTGGCCTATGCGTCTTTGTTCCGCTTCGATCGTCTCCAAAATGGCTTTTTCAACTTCACCGTGCTTACGCTCGGTGATATCTCTGATATTGCACTGAATCACGCGCTCGCCGTTGACTTTATAGCTATTACTGACGAACTCTACGTCAATATACCGGCCGTCCCATGTCTCCAGCGGCAGGTCCTCATATCGAATATAGCCGTCACGCTGGAGCTCTCTAAATGCCGATTTTGATTTTTCCACATCATGGAACAATCCGATCTCCCAGAGCTGTTTTCCCAAAAATTCGCTTCGCGAACGCCCCAAGAGCTGCACCAAAAAGGGATTCACGTCAGAGATACGGCCTGTTTTGGCGTCCAAAATCAATATACCGTCTTGTGCGGATTCGAACAAACGCCGATAGCGGATTTCCGAAGCCTGCAAGGCAACATTTTCCCGTCTGCTCTTACTACCGGCAGGAACCGGTCGCTTGGCATGCTTTTTCAGTCGTTTTTGTTTTCTTAAAACGGGTTTCTTGGACATATGATTTCGTGGTCTCAGGATGTTGACCTTATTCTACGCTTCCGGGACTAATACACCTACCGGGAAGATTTTACTGGCTGGCTGCTTTTTGGATATTTCTCCCGCCACCTTCGATATCCTGACCGGCGCCGCGTATCGTTGAACAACCTACCAACGTCAACGTACACGCGATAAACGCAATTCCTGCAATAAATCGTTTCATATATTCATCTCCTAATAGTGATTTGTACCTTCCAATAGCATAAAGCACCTCCGACAGTCACGATATCGGGGGAATCCCTTAGGTTTGTATAGGGGAAACGGACCGTTTGTGGCGCGCTTTAGATCTCGGTAGGGGTATTGCTTAAGTAAGGCGCACGGATAATAGCTGAATTACGCGAACTTATCCCATTTTCTCTTAAGATAAGCGCCTCGTACAACAGACGACGGGCGAGTATATGAGCGGGTTGTATCTGAAGCGCTTGAACGCTGTCTGCCAACGCTTCATCGATATTGCCTTTAAGCATATGCGCAACCCCCCGCATAAAATACCCGTTGGCTTTGTCCGGTGATAATGCCAATCCTTCGGAACAATCGGCAATGGCGGAATCCAGGTCATTTCTTACGATCAACGCATTGCACCTTTCCAAATAATAGCTGGCATTTCCCTTATAAAGATTTATGGCTTTCGAAAAATCTGAAATCGCTTCTTGGATTTTATGCTGTCTACGGTAACTCAAGCCACGGTTGTAATAAACATCGGGCGCGTTGGATTCGAGTTGAACAGCCGCTGAAAAGTCCTTTTCTGCGGCTTCATATTCCCCCTGTTCGTAGTAAGCCGTCCCGCGGTTATAGAACGCCCTCGCATCTCGGTTGTCGGCCTGCAAAGCGAGATTGGCCTCGGCAATCCATTCGTCTGAATTTTTATCCGCCGCATAAGAAAGCGGAATACTAGCACTCATGATCGCGCAAAAAATCGCGGCAGTTTTTAGATAAGACTTTTTCATCTGGCCATCGTCTTTGCCAAAACGGCAATGTTTTTTAAAATCTTCAGTTCATCCTTCTTGGACAGCGCAGTCTTGTAATAGCAACTATCACAAAAGGTAAAACCCGATGGAATTTGAATCTTGCACGCTCGGCACATTTGTCCCATAAAATTTTCCTTTTTCATTTATCGTGATGTTTCGCCACGTGATAACCGCCGACTGCGCCGGCACCTATTAACAGAGGCGCGCATCCCGAGCCGAATAAAACCAACGCCAGAATAAAAAACATGACTTTCTCGGACCTATAAATTTTTCTATTTGGTAGCATGGTAATTCTCCTAAAAACGTTTTTCTGAACTGGTACCAGCATAGGTCATCGTTGGGCATCGGTGAATCGGGGTAATCTCGTATTTTTATATAGGGGAAATACCTGGAAATGGTTGGGTGTTTTAATATTTTATGCTATGGTAAATCTTCATGAGAGAAAGCAAAGCTTTTACCATCTACGCGGTTATCCTCATCCTCATCGCCATTGCTGGCTTTGAAGCTATCGCCCGCCTGAAATATCAAAAATCCTATTTGTCCGTGAACATGAAGATGGACCGGACGTTCCACCACATGCTGCCGCCCAAGGCTACCGGCGTCATGAACAGCGAAAATGAATTCAATATCCCGTACACCGCCAACAACCGGGGAATGCGCGGCCCCGGGGATTATTCCTATGAAAAAACGCCGGGTGTGTTTCGCATTGCCGTGATGGGCGATTCATACACCTTCGGCGTCGGAGTCGGGACGGATGAGACCTATGCTTCCGTCCTGCAAACCCGCTTGGACGCAGAAGAACCCAGCCGCCACGAGGTGATGAATTTTGGCGTGTCGAGTTTTTCTCCGACGCTGGAATTTATATACCTGAAAAAGGAACTGTTCCGCTATAAACCCGATATGTTGATTCTGGCGATGGATTTCTGCGACATCCAAGACGATTATTTCTATGAGAAAAATCTGATTTACGACAAGAAAGGTGACATCACGGGTTGTGACCCTTTTACCTATAAAGGACACCCGAATATTTGGAAGCGCTTAAAAGAGGGCTCTATCTTCTTTTCCATCATCGATGAGAAAGTGGTGCAGTCGTTCAATAAAATGAAAACATTGGGATTCATCGAATATTATAAAAATAAATTCAGCGGCAAAAGAAACAAAACTGAAATTCTCACCAATCTTCGCATTGATAACATCGAATTTGACCGGTTTGTTTTCGTTCGCGAGAATAAAAATCCTGAGATCGTCAACCGGCACTGGAAGAGAACTGCCGCACAATTGGCGGCAATCAAGAAGTTCTGTGATGAACAAAAGATTGAATTTTTACTGGTCACCTACCCTTATGGCCATCAAGTAGGCGTCAATCAGTGGACGCGGGGACGCCATTACTGGGCTTTTGAGGATAACCGCGTCTATGAGGCCGGGGAGGCCTTGTCTCTAATCCGGCAATTTACCGAAGACAACGGCATTGAATGGATCGACTTATTGCCTGTCATGCGGCAAAACAGCGATAAGATTCTTTATTACGACAGTGACGGCCATTGGACCGCCGCGGGTCACGCCGTCACGGCCGATGCGCTATTTGAATCCCCTAAATTCAAAAATTACTCGCCCGGGATTAGACTACTCCGTCCAATGTCCGTTGCGGTATACAACTTGATCATCCAAGGTCACGCTCTCCGCGGCCGCAAATACGTCCACATGGTGCTTGGCTATTTTGCGTTTGATTTGCGGTTTTTTGTAAATCCCGTGTTTGGCGCCCAGCGATAAATGAACGCCGCACATGCGTTCATAAGTTCCGATGTCGCTTACAATGCGCTCCCGCGTCAACGCACGGTTCAGGCCAAACCCTAATTCGCGTACCCAAATCTCCCCTTCGTCCGCGCGGATATTCGCCAGGACACGCTCGAATTCGTCCGTTGAATCGAATGCCTCGGTAATACGCCCCTTGTTCACGACAAGTGTAATGGGCTTTGGCGGTTGATTGACCTTAAACGCCGTGTCTCCGAAAACGAAAATACGCACGCGTCCGTTCACCGCTTCTAAGTCCTTGGCTTCTGTAAACACTTCTCCAATGGGAAACTGTCCGCCAACGTTCTTCATACCGGTGTAATCCCCGGTGTTGAGCTTCGCTTCTTCAAGCCCGGATTCGAAAACCAAATCCACTCCGCCGCTGTCTATCACACACCTTTTCGCCTGATCGATTCGTTTTTTCAGCGAAG
>CAYUTV010000050.1:0-8230 GCA_964447745.1 uncultured Planctomycetia bacterium
AAGAATGGGCCAAGGACGGCGTCCTGTTAGTGGGTGATTCTGCGCACACCTGCTCTCCGGCGGGGGCGATCGGCGTGTCTGTCGCCGTGGCCTCCGCGATCGTAGCCGCGGACGTAATTACGGATGCGATTGAAGCCAAGGACTATTCTGCGCGGCGCCTCGGCCGCGTGCAGGAACTGCGTGAAGAGGATGTTCGGGAAATTCAGAGGATTCAGAACGGCGCGGCAGAGCTCATTAGCGCGAATAATGTTTTTACCAAGGCGCTCGCGGCGCTGATTCTCGTGTTATTGGCCAAGACAAAATTATTCGCCAGAGTTCAGCGGCGTCTCATGGTTGCCGGACGCCCTCTGCCTGTGACGCGCTGGCCCTCATGAACCTATTCGCCAAAATCATAGGGTATCTCTCCATCGCGCTGGGTATTCTGTGGGTGCTAAAGCCTGAGTTTCTCAGGGGATGGTTCACGCGGAAGGCCAATTGGCAGCTTTTCTGGCTGGCGTTCGGTATTCTCTTTTATCCGTTGGTTCATTTCGGCAAACGCTGGGGACTTCTCGGTGTGGTCGCGTTGTTTATTGTCTTCTGGATAGTCATGAAGATGGCGCGCGCTTCGGTGAAGGAGCTCTTCCTTAAAATCCCGCTAATCGCCTTCCAGGTGGTCGGCGTTCTGAATATTCTCTTCGGTTGTCTGTTGGTTTATAAGAATTAGCGCAGTCGGCGCGAGATGAGTTTGTAGAGAACGGCGAGAAAGAAGACGACCAGCGCCACGACGATCATTCCCAACACGGCTTCCCAGATCAGACGGCGTCCAATGACGGGCGCTCTGTCGAGAGTTTCACGCAGCGACTGACTGGTCGCGATGAGTTGTTTCGTTTCAGGCGAAGAGACGAGCTCATAAAACAACATCTGTGTCTGCCAGCGCAGGAGCGTGGGCATTCTCTCCGCCAGGAAAATTCCTTTTTCGGCCGTGGTCCGCACCTGATCCATGGAGCGGCTGGCCTCATCGATATTTACCAATTGGAATACGGATAACAGCGTACCGATGGAAAGTCCCGGACCTCCTTTGCCCGGCATATTGACCGACGTTATAAGGTCTTCAAAATTTTCCATGCGGATATAGGACACATAGCGCTGATCGGGGTGCTTCCTGCGCCATTCGTCGACTAGCGCTTTTAGTTGATCGAGTTTCTCGCGCGTCATGACCTTTAGCGCGATCTCGTCGATGTCGTCCTCCAGTGTTCTCTGAACGGCCATGAATGCGGGGGCACTCTCACCGAATCTCTGCGGAATGGAGGTTCTCCAGACCCTGCCCTGAAGATGCACCAATACCACCATATCCAGCAGGGTTCGATGAGGATTGGAATCCATGGCGATGGAGAATGCCGCCGAACAGGGAAAGAGCTTTAACGCGAGAATGCCTGACCGTGCCTCGGGATCCGGGTGCTTCTTCTGAAGCGTATCCGCGGCCTGTCCGATCATCTGCATGTACTTGTCGGCGAAGTTCGTGATCAGATTACGCAGCTGTGTGTAGGTGATGGGTTTCTTGTTGGCTGCGTCCTCAGAGGTCTCCGAGGCCATGGCCGAGGGCGCTAACCAGGAGGCGCAAAGAAGGACTGCGATCGTGAGTGTTCTGAGGGCGCGTAAATTCATGCGTGTATTTTACCATAACGAAGGATTTTCAAAATAGAAGAATGGCAAAAAATATGGCGGCTTTGCCGATTTTATGGCCTAATGAGTCGAGCAGGAGGCGAGCCCATGTTGCAAAGAATCGTCCGGTTTGTGATCTATGCGTCCAGTGTTCTAATCTCCGCCAAATACGCGGATAGTTATTGGGTGGTGGGACCCTTGTTTGGCTTGGTGGTCGTCGTCTTTCATTCCGCCAACCTGAAGCCGCTCTTCAAACCCAAAGACATTTCGTTTCTCATCGCTTCAACCCTTATTTACGCGATCGTTTTTCATATTTCTTCGCAGAATTGGAATTACGGGTCGGATTTAGCCGATTCGCTCTACGGTTCGTTTCCCATTGCGATCATTACGGGAAGTGTTCTGCTTCCGCTGGCTCATAAAATGATTTATGGGGCCAGCGTCAAAACGTTCAAGAGTGCCGTGATCGCACTCATTGTTTCTTATTATATTGTGGTGCTGATCTCCATCCTGCGTGATCTTCTCACGCCGGGAATGCATTTGAATTTCTTGCTGTTATTCATCGGTGCGTGGCAGGCCGCGTATCTGTGTGTATTTTTTCCGCTAAAGGGGGATCGATGACCAAGACCAGACCTATTTTTTATAAATTATTGATCGCGGCGGTTGTCGTCTACGTCATCGGCACCTGTGTCCTTATCTCAGACCTCTATTGCAAGGTTGGGAAGATGCAGCACATGCTGTCGCACAAACACACGGATCATTAAGCATGGTCCCGGCGATCAGAGAATACGCAGTTCTGTTTATCGGGAGCTGGACGTCCGGCATTAGTCTCTACCTCACGATCGTAATCCTTGGTATTTCGGACCGGGCGGGTTGGGTCGAGCTCCCCGGCACCATGGAGATGCTCTCGAATCCTCTGATCATCGGACTCGCCGGTATTTTATTCGCGATTGAGTTTGTCGCCGACAAGATCCCTTATGTGGATTCTCTGTGGGATTCTTTTCACACGCTGATTCGTCCCGGAGGAGCCGCCACGCTGGGCTTCATGGCCGGCGCGGAGCAGGGGCCGCTCCTTCAAACGGCCTTGGCGCTCATGGCGGGAACGTTCGCGCTCGACGCGCATGCGTTGAAATCATCCACGCGCCTCGCGATCAATACGTCGCCTGAGCCGTTCTCGAACATCACGGCGAGTGTGGCCGAGAATTCCTTTGTTATTTTTATCTTCTGGTTTTTTATGAAGCATCCGATTCTGGCGATTCTCATTATTCTCGCGATTATCATCGCTTCGTTCTTCATCATCCGGATGCTCTGGGGGTTCGCCGTGTTACTGTTCAAAAAAATATTCGGCGCGCGCAAAGTCGCCGAAATCAAAAAAGAAGTCGCCGGGTAATGCTCGCCTCTTCCACGGTTAAGAAAAAAGCCGAGTCTGACAAATTCCGCGTACTGTTCGAGCATTCGTCGGACGCGCATTTCATTTTTGACGGGAAGGGGATTACGGATTGCAACGAGGCCACCGTCAAACTTCTCAAGTGCCGCAGTAAGGCCGAGGTTTTATCCATTCATCCGGGAACGCTATCGCCGGAATTCCAGCCCGATGGCAGACGTTCTTCCGAAAAGCTCAAGGAAATGGACGCCTTGGCATGGAAAAAGGGATTCCATCGCTTTGAATGGGTTCATAAAAAGGTGGATGGGGAGGAGTTTCCCGTGGAAGTGACGATCAACTCCGCAGAGATAGACGGAAAGCCCGTGCTGGTCGCGATCTGGCACGACCTCACGGAGATCAAGCGCGCGGAGCAGGCACTCATGAAACTCAATGAGCGCATGAAAAACGAATTGGAAGCAGCCGCGGAATTTCAGCGGTCTCTCTTGCCCATTGTGACGCCTTATTCCGAACGGTGCAAGTCGAGTTGGTTTTATAAACCCTCGGAAGAACTGGGCGGAGACATCCTGAATATTTTCCGTATTGATGAAAAGCGCATCGGTCTCTATGTGCTTGATGTGACGGGGCACGGTGTCGCCTCGGCGCTACTCTCGGTGACCGCGACGCATTTCCTATCGGGGTTCTATAAATCGAGCTGCCCTGTGGATGTCATGGAAGGGATGAACCGGCATTTCTCGCATGAGAGTTACAAGAATCACACGTTCACGCTGGTGTACGGCATCGTGAATCTCGAGGACGGATCGCTTGTGTATTCCTCGGCGGGACACGTGGGACCCATTCATCTGAGTAAAGACGGGACGGTTATTCAGCATGAGAGCCACGGTCCGCCGATAGGCATGTTCGAGGACAGCGTCTATAGCCAGGAGCGTATTTCGTTAGCCCGAGGTGACCGGTTGTTTTTGATCTCGGACGGAATTTATGAGGCGAGAAATCCCGCCGATCAGGAATTCAGCCTTGAAGGCGTCTACGCGCACCTCAAGAATCAGCATCACAAACAGTATTCTATGGAGTATATGGTCAACAGTTTGGCCAGGGCAGCGTATCACTGGTGCAATCCCGGAAAACCGGATGATGACATTTCCGTTTTGGGATTTGAGTTGAGATAGTGTAGTCGCGGCGGTTTTTGTGATAAGGTAGCTAAATCTTTATTAAACGGAGGGGTGACTGAATGAGTACGAAAATGATGAAAGCGGCACTATGGGGAACGGTGGCTGTTTGTTTGTTCGTTTCAACGAACGCCCTCGCGGCGACTTCCGGTGAAATCGAGGCCGGCGTGGATGCGACGCTCGAGCGTTTTTATCAGGAAACTCCGGGCGGCAAGAATCTTCTGAAGAGCGCCAAGGGAGCTCTGGTATTTCCGGGCGTTTATAAAGCCGGTATCGGTTTGGGCGGCGAATACGGAGAAGGTGCGCTGCAGGTGAACGGTAAAACCGTGGATTATTACAGTACCGCGGCGGCTTCTCTCGGATTGCAATTGGGCGTGCAAAAGAAATCCATCGTTATTCTTTTTATGGATAAAACCACGTTGGATAACTTTCGCGCCAGTTCCGGATGGAAGGCCGGTGTAGATGCCTCCATCGCGATCGTTAAGGTAGGCGCGGACGGAGCCATGGATACTTCGGAGCTCAACAAGCCGATCTTGGGTTTTGTATTTGGCCAGAAAGGCCTGATGTACAATCTGACTCTTGAGGGCGCGAAATTTACCAAGCTCGAACGCTAATTTAAGCCAAAAACCGGGCATCTGACGATGTCCGGTTTTTTTACCCAAAACTGGCTTTTTTTGATACATTATAAAGTAGTTGATATTCATCCTCACTGGGACCTTCAATGAGAATTGATCTGCTGAAACAAGGCCATCATAGCTGTTTTTTTTATGACGATCAGGAAGAAGCTGTCTCCGTGACGGCGGACTTCCTTTCGGTTGGCCTCCAAAGAAAAGAACAATGCATGTTCTTGGCGGACCCCCGCGCTGTGGCGGCCGTCAGAGCACGTCTGACGGACTATGGCGTCGACGTTCACCGCGAGATGATGCGCGGAGCACTGATCCTTACCAGCAGCCGCGGGCATTTGAATAACGGTTTCTTTGATGCGCGCCAGATGATTCGTTTCGCCGAGAGGGCGATCGAAGCCGCGCTGGCCAACGGATTCTCGGGTTTCCGCGGAGTGGGGGACGCCATCTGGGAGCAGGGGATGGACATTGATTTTCAAAAGTTTGAAGAATACGAAACACTGCTGGACCGCCAACTGAAGGGCAAGAAGATCACGGCTCTTTGCCTGTACGACCGCAAAAAAATTCTCGCCGCCGATCTCTGCAAAGCATTTCACTCTCACAATGCCGTGATCGTAGACGATACCATTTCCACCCACAACCGCTTCTATGAAGCCAAAAACGCGGTTTCCCAGACGGCCGATTTCCACGCGCTGCGCGACGCCGTACTCCAAGACGAGAAAAAATCGAATTCTGATTGACAATTGAACGATCGTTCAAGTAAGATCATGTCGGAGAATATTTCATGTCCGACAAGATCGCGCTCCTAGGCGAAATCGCCGCCGGTTGGCCCAGTCCCGCCGAAGAAGAACTCGTGGATACGCTTAGTCTCGACGAATACCTTATCCGTCACCCAGAACAAAGCTATCTCATCAAGGCCAAAGGCGACTCCATGATTGACGCGGGGATCCACGAAGGAGATCTCGTCATCGTGGAGCGCGGCCGTACTCCGAGAAATAAGGATATCGTGATCGCGCAGGTAGACGGACAGTGGACGATGAAGTATTACGAGAAAGAGGGAGCTCAAGTCCGTCTTCTACCCGCCAATAAAAAATACAGCCCTATTGTTCCTCAGCGCGAACTGGTGGTTGGTGGTGTCATCGTGGCATTGATCCGGAAGTACAAATAATGCCGTTGAATCTTCACTCGCTCCCCAAGGCCATCATGCACGTGGACTGCGACGCCTTTTTTGCCAGCGTGGAGCAGTCTCTGGATCCTACGCTAAAAGGCAAGCCCGTGATTGTCGGCAAAGACCGCGGTATCGCGGCCGCGTTCAGTTATGAGGCTAAGAGGCGCGGCGTGCAGCGCGCCATGCATTTGTCCGAAATCAAAAAGCTGTGTCCCGATGCGATCTTCCTGCCGTGCGATTATGAGACGTATAGTCTCGTGTCGCGCCGCTTCTACGGAATCTTGCGGCGCTTTACGCCGGATGTCGAAGAGTATTCGATCGATGAGGCGTTCGCGGAGCTGACGGGTCTGCGGCGTGTGTATCGCCTGGGTTCCTATGAAGCGATCGCACTGGAGATCAAAGACACGCTGGAGCGCGAGTTGGGGATCACCGTATCCGTGGGGCTGAGTCTCACGAAATCCGTCGCCAAAATTTGTTCAAAAGAGAACAAGCCTTCCGGGTTCAAATGTGTGAAAGGGTATGAGCTGGATGCATATTTTAAAAATGTAGCGACTGAACGCGTGTGCGGTTTCGGGCCCGCCAGTGTGGCGTTGTTGGCCAAACACGGTGTTCATACGGTGTGGGACTATATTCAAAGACCCGAACCCTTTGCCAGGAAACTCCTGGGTAAGATCGGAAGCGAGTTGTGGTATGAATTGAAGGGGCATGCGGTTTATCCGGTTTTAAAAGAAAAGAAGGATGATCAGGCGTCTCTCAGCAAGACCAAGACATTCACGCCGCCTTCTTCGGAGAGAGATTTCGTGAGAGCGCAGTTGATTCGCAATATGGAATCGGCGTTTATTAAACTGCGCCGGCATCGTCTGCGTACCAAGACTATCGGAGTTTATCTGAAAAACAGCGACCACCGGGGCTCGGGGTTGTGCGCGGAGCTCAGCCGTCACACGGATTCGCCGCTCGAAGGCATTAAGATCGTCTCGGAGCTCTTTGACCGTTTATTTGATCCGGGCGTGCGGTACCGCGCGACAGGAGTGTGGTTTCATCATTTGGCGGGAAGTGTCGATGCGCCGCAGGATTTATTCGACGACCCCGTGAAATTCACGTCCCTGCGGGAAATCTCCAAGGTGATCGATGAGGCGGGGGCTATGTACGGCAAGCACACGTTGCACCTCGCCTCGAGCGATGCACTGCGCGGATATAAACAACATTTGGGAGAGCGGGGGGATTTTGCTTCACGGAAAACGGACCCGCTTAAAGGAGAGAACTTCCGCCAACACCTGGGCATTCCTTTATGGAATGTCCAGATGGGCGTTTAGTTTTATCGAACTAAAATTCGCTGAAAGCCTTTGATGAAGCTGACGAGCTTGGATACCAACCGGGGCGGCAGTTTCTTGCCGTAGCTGGGCTGTCCGAAGAAGCCGACGTTGCCATTTCGGATCGGCGCATTCGAGTCGATGCTAAAGATGAACTCGAACGGCGTTTTGTTGCCCGCCTTGTCGGATACCGTGCCGCGCACGAGGATCGACTGCCCGTCTTGGGATATCACGAATTCGCCGGCCTTTGGATTAGCCGGGTCTTTGGCGAGTTTAAACACCTTTTCGAATTTTTCGCTGGTATTGATCAGTCCAACCTGATCGGTGACCTGACCTTTAATTTTAATGCCAAACTGAATATCCTGCGGATGGATGCGCATATTTTCCGGCTTGATCATATTGGCGTCAGGCACGAAGGTTGGCGCGATCGTGTCATTGTAGATCAACACAGTTCTCATCAGTCCATCGGCCTCAACGCGCAAAAGGTTCCAGGAGTTTTCCTTCAAGGGCTGAGCATCCAGCGTGATCACTTTGCCGGATGAGTCCTTGACCTTTAATACATAGTTGAGATCCATGGTGAAGCGGGAGGTGACGAGACTCAGATCAGGGTCATAGACGGCTTTTTCGCCGATGAGACCTTTGATCCTGGGATCGCGAAATGCGTCCGCGGGGGCCATGGCGCCGGCGATGGCCAGTCGGAATTTATCCCACATCTCCTGGTTTGTCATGCCGTCTAATTCGGTACCGGTCAGCGTATTGGAGAGCACTTTCCCGGTCGCATCAGTAACCTGTTTAAACGGAATGAAATCAGGCGCTTGCTCTTCAAAGTAAATCTGTTTGCCGTTGAGAAGGATGTTATCTCCGTCCGCGGTGACGACCACCTGATCGCGATTGAAGTTTAGCGAGATATCGCCGCTCTTGGGTCTGAAATTGGCGGACATAAA
>CAYUTV010000051.1:0-8192 GCA_964447745.1 uncultured Planctomycetia bacterium
GCGGAAGCATTCATTCGACCTGCCGCCACGAACCGAGATGAGACCGTTGCGTCATTCATCAAACGCCGATTTGGCCACGAAGCCCTTGAGCGGGTGGGGCAGCCCATGGTTGCGGGAATTTATTCGGGGGATCCTGAAAAATTGGGTGTCATGGCAACCATGCCCCAATTCAAAGAGCTCGAATGTAAACATGGCAGCGTCCTTCGTGGGCTTGAAAAAAAAATGAAGGAAAAGCAAGCCTCCACCGAAGCTCGGGGCCCAAGATACGGCCTTTTTCTTTCGTTTAAAAATGGAATGCAAACACTTTGCGACTCTATGGCCAAGGCTTTGCCGAAAGACTCGCTTAAACTTGAAAGTCGTATTTCTGTCCATAAAAAGGCTTCGGGCCAGTGGATGATTGCTAATAAGGGCGTACGCCAGACCTTTGATGCTGTTTGCTTATCTGTCAGCGCCAAACAGGCGGCAAAAATGCTTCGAGAAGTCAATGCGCCGCTGTCCAGCAAACTGAACGAGGTTCACTTTGAGTCAGTAGCGACATTGAACCTTGCTTATAAAAGAGATCAAGTTTCTCATAGGCTTGACGGTTTTGGGCTGGTGGCTCCCGCTATTGAAAACCAATCATTTATGGCCTGTACATTCAGCAGTCAAAAATTCAAAGGACGCGCCAGTGAGGGCTATGTTTTATTGCGCGCCTTCATTGGAGGAGCGTTTGGAAAAACGGTTTTTAATATGGGTGATACGGAGCTGATACGCGCCGTAATTACAGATTTATCATCTCTTTTAGGTATTCAAGGGAATCCCTATTTTCATCTATTAACGCGCTTTCGGGATGCCTTGCCTCAATATGGGGTCGATCATCATTTATTGGTTCGCGAAGAAGAGAAGTTGGTTTTGGAAGAGCGAGGGCTTTATCTCACCGGGTCTTCTTACAGAGGGACCGGGATTGCCAAAGCTGTGACGGATGGCGAATTACAAGCCGAAAAGATTATAAGGGACCTAGCTGGAAAGGGTTATCAATCAAACTTGCTTAAAGGGGTATAGGTATGCGAACATATAATCTATGCCTTTCACCATTAAAGATATTCCGTTTTTTAAGGGGCTTTCTGAGCCTGAATTGGAAACTGTTAAGCAGTGCTTGAGAGAGAAATCTTTCGAAAGAGGTGAATCCCTTTTTATCGAAGGCAGTACTTGCGAAAGGGTTTTTTTTGTTAGTTCGGGCCGCGTCAAGCTTACAAGAACGGCCTCTTCTGGCAGAGAGCAAATTCTCGAAACGTTGGGCCCCGGAGATACCTGTGCCTGCAATCCAGGTTCCACGAATTGGCATTGCGTTTCTACCGCTGTCGCGCTAACGCCGTGCACGGCATGGTTTCTTTCCAGGGAAAATTATATTGCACTCGTTCAATCCAACGCAAAACTGTCGCAGGCTTTAAACCGGCTTTTTGCGGAGAGACTTCAATGCTTCAGCGCTCTAATCGAGGAAGTATCGTTAAAAGACAGTAAAAAACGCCTTATTAAATTTCTTTTAGACATGCTGGTTGAAAGCGATGAAAAAGGGTCATTGATTCTACCGTTTACGCGTGAAGAACTGGCGCAGCGATTGGGCGTGACGCGAGAAACGGTCGTACGCCAGCTTTACTTATTAAAAGCCAAAAAACTTATTAATATCAAACCTCATCAGATTCTTATTTTAGACAAGGCGGGCCTCGAAAAACTTCTCTGAATTTGTTTGTGAAAAGTTGTTTTTTTGTTTTAATTAGGATATACTTATCCGAATAAATGGACTGCCAATAGCAAAGGAGGTCGCTTTGGAGCGCGTGCTTATTACGGGCATTACGGGAATGGTAGGGAGCCATCTTGCGGAGTATATTTTAGACGCTCATCCGGAAGCGGAAGTGCATGGGATCGTACGCTGGCGAAGTCCGCTGGATAATATACGGCCCATTCTTCCAAGAATCCATCTTCACCAGGCAGAACTCCGCGATTTGAATTCCATGGTTTGCCTGATACGGGCTTTAAAGCCCGACAAGATCTTTCATTTGGCCGCTCAATCCTATGTGACGACGAGTTTTTTGCTTCCCGCCGATACGCTTCACACCAATGTCATTGGCACGGCCAATCTGCTGGATGCCATAAGGATTGCTGGCGTTGACCCCTGGGTCCATGTTTGCAGTTCCTCCGAGGTTTATGGGCAGGTAAAGGCCGAGGAGCTGCCTATCCGGGAAACAAATCCTTTTCGTCCGGCCAGTCCTTATGCGGTTTCCAAAGTCGGAGAAGATATGCTGGCGCTTCAATATTTTCTCTCCTACGGCGTTAAAACGATCAGGACGCGGATGTTCACGCACACCGGCCCGCGGAGGGGAGATGTTTTTGCCGAAAGCGCTTTTGCGAAACAAATTGCCGAAATCGAGGCCGGCCTTAGAACGGGGCCTATGCACGTCGGTAATCTTGACAGCGTCCGCACGTTTGCGGATGTCAGGGATGTCGTCAGAGCTTATTGGCTTCTTTTGGAAAAATGCGCCGCGGGAGAGGTTTATAACATTGGGGGAGACCATACGATGACCGTCGGTGAAATGCTTGAGATACTAAAGGGCATGGCTCACTGTGATATTGATCATGAAGTAGATCCATTGCTCCTTAGGCCCTCGGATGTCACTCTCCAGATTCCGGACACGGAAAAATTTAGAAAAGCGACGGGGTGGACTCCTCAAATCCCCGTGGAGAAAACCTTGAGAGATCTTTTGGACTACCAAAGGCAAAGGGTCAAAGAGTGTTTTCAAATGAATGGCTTTGCATTTCAGGAAGTTAAAGTGCCTCAGACTGCGAATAGATAAGGAGTTTATCTTGAAAAATTTGGAAATAAATAAAACCTCGCTTGACGGCGTATGGATGATCCGGCCGCCGACGGTTTTTAAGGATGATAGAGGCTTTTATATAGAAACGTTTAACCGAAAACTCTACGAAGAAGCCGGCATCCAAGCGTCTTTTGTTGAGGATGATATCTCTATTTCTAAAAAAAATGTTTTGCGGGGTATTCATGGAAACAATCAGACGGCCAAACTTGTCTCCTGCCTCTTTGGGCGATTCTTTCTGGTGGTGGTCAATTGGAATCCAAAGTCGCCCCAATTTGCTCAGTGGGAGACGTTTGAGCTATCGGACGAAAACAGAATTCAACTGTTTATTCCTCCCGGATTTGGAAATGGCCATGTGGTTTTGAGCGATATCGCCATTTTTCATTACAAACAGTCCAACTATTATGATCCGGAAAGCCAATTTACCGTGTTGTGGAATGATCCTCGATTAGGAATTCCTTGGCCTTGCAAAGACCCGATACTTTCACAGCGCGACGGCGCCCTGCATGCGGTTTAAATATGAACGATAAATATAATGCGGTTACATTACAAAGCCATGACGAGAAGGCAGTTCTTAATAGTCTTGCAATCGCGCTAAAGACCGCTCCTTTGCCGGAAAATGAAATTCTAGCCAACCTGGGGCTTTTCTTGACGTCCAAGAATCTCGGGCGAATTCTTTTCTTTTATGAAATTTATAAGAAAATCGTTCATACGCATGGCGTGATTATTGAATTCGGAGTACGTTGGGGCCAAACGCTATCTCTCATGATGGCGCTTCGCTCGATCTTTGAGCCGTTCAATAGACATAGAAAGATCATTGGGTTTGATACGTTTGAAGGTTTTAGGGGAGTCGGAGATAAAGACGGTCCGTGTGCGGCCGCTCGTGACGGAGATTTTTCAGTGGAACCTGGCTATGAAAATCTTCTTGAAGACATTTTAAGTTTTCATGAGAGCCTGAATCCTTTGGCGCATCTTAAAAAATATGAGCTTGTGAAAGGAGATGCCGTCAAAACCATACCTGAATATTTTAAACAACATCCTGAGACGATGGTTTCCCTGGCAATTTTCGATTTTGATATTTATGAGCCCACGAAGGTTGCTTTGGAAATTTCAAAATCTCATTTTTTCAAGGGAAGCATCCTTGTTTTTGATGAGCTCTGTGACGATGTTTTTCCCGGCGAAACGATGGCCTTGCGTGATGTCTTAGGTCTGAGCCAACTGACATTCAAGAGGTTTCCTATGGCTTCTAGAATATGTTACGCGGAGGTTCCATAGCCGGTGTTTTGCCGATGAATGCTGTTTGCCGGCAGTTCAGACACCAAATGCTGATGATCTCAAGAATCAGCGGACATGGGCACTTGCCGAGCTCATTTTCAGTCGTTGAAATTTTATACGCGCTTTACCGTTCCATGCGTCACGACCCAAACAATCCATTAAAAAAAGACAGGGATATTTTTATTCTAAGCAAAGGACACGCGGCATTGGCACATTACTGTGTATTGGCACATTTCGGATATTTTCATCAGGAAAAATTGATAACATTTGGCTCGTTTCTTTCGAATCTTGGTTGTCACGCGGACCGGACTAAAGTGGCGGGCGTAGAAGTGTCTACGGGTTCTCTTGGACACGGCATTGGCGTCGCGGTAGGGATAGCGCTCGCTAGACGAATCAATAAAGAATCAGGTCGTGTATTTACTTTGATTGGAGACGGGGAATCTAATGAGGGGACTGTTTGGGAGGCTTTAATGGTGGCAGCGGACCTCAAACTTACGAATCTTACTATTATTTATGACCACAATGGCTCTCAGTCCAGATGTCTGCAAATAACCAATCCTGTTGAGCGGTTTCGTGCGTTTGGCTGCGAGACGTCCGAAGTTCAGGGTCATGATGTCGGTCTTTTGGAAGAAGAGATAAACAGATCCGGAGATGCTGTGCGTGTCATCGTTGCCCATACTCGCAAAGGATACGGCTCAACTTTATTGTCGGAAAATTTTCATGAGTGGCACCGGAAATCTCCCAATGTGCGCGAATATGAAATCCTTTTAAAGGAGCTCGGGTGAGAAAACAGTTTAAACAAACAATGATGGATCTGGCGCAACACGACCAAAGAATTGCACTAATATTAGGCGATATAGGGGTTTACCTTTTTCATGAATTTCAAATCAAATATCCCGAACGATTTTTTAACATGGGAATTTGTGAAAATACGCTGGTCAGCGTGGCGGCGGGCCTCAGTTCCCAGGGGCTGATACCTTTTGTGCACACCATCGCGCCATTCCTCATAGAAAGGAGTTTCGAACAAATCAAAATAGACTTATGTTACAACCAGTTTGGGGGTAATCTCGTGTCTTGCGGGGCCTCCTTTGATTATGCTTGGGATGGCGCTACGCATCACTCCTATGCGGATATGGAAATTCTTCGCACTCTCCCCAATGTAAATATTTTTCAACCGGGTTCCGCACATGAATTGGACGCGCTTTTGAGGGAGTGCTATGACAGCGGCAAGGTGAACTATTTCAGATTGTCGGATCATTCGCATGATTGTGTTTTTCCGGTTCACTACGGGCGCGGGGTGGTGTTAAAAGAGTCGACGTCTGATTGGGTTGTGATGACGGCCGGTCCGCTATTGGCCGAAGTTTTCGATGCATGCAAATCCTTGGATGTGACGCTCGTTTATTTTCATACGATCAAGCCGATTGATAAGGACCTTATAAACCGTTTCAAAGATAAGAGAATTCTCGTCATCCACGACGCGCGAGGTTTGTATGAAGCTATTTGCGAAGTTCCGGAAATTCGGGCCACTTATCATGGTTTGCCGGACACATTCCTAAGCTATTACGGAACGCTCAAAGAAATCCGACAAAAAATAGAGTTGGATGCTTTATCGATTCATAGATTGGTTAAAAACCTGCTGACTATGGAGCTTAAACATGTTTTATGAGGGGAAGAAAGTTCTGGTGACCGGAGGAACGGGATTTGTTGGCACCCATATTGTGCAGGAGCTTTTAGCTCAAGGCGCTCGGGTGAGGGTACCCATCCATCGCAGGCCGTTAAAAACAAACGATCCGCGGATTGAAACGTTACCCGCTGATTTGACTCAAATTGAGGATTGCAAGCGCCTGATGCGCGATGTGCGCTACGTTTTTCATGCGGCCGGGGGAGTTGCCTCAGCGAGCGTTACCGATGATTATGCGATGGCTTCCATATCAGAGAACCTTATTCTAACATCGCGAGTCCTTCAGGCGGCTTGGGCCATGAAAGTCGAAAGATTTTGCTTTTGCAGCAGCAGCACCTGTTACCCGGCTGCGGATTATCCGGTGAAGGAAGAGCAGATGTGGGAGGGGGAACCGCACGCATCGTATTTCGGTTACGCTTGGATGAGACGCTATCTTGAGAAACTTGTAGAATATGTCGCTTCAAAATCATCCATGAAAATAGCGGTTCTTCGACCAACGGCAATTTATGGTCGGTTTGATAACTTTGACGTCAATACTTGCCATGTGATTCCGGCTTTGATTCGCAGGGCTTTGGAAAAAGAGGATCCCTTTGTGGTTTGGGGCACCGGGGACGAAATCAGGGATATTCTTCACATTACGGATTTAGCCAAAGCCTGTCTTTTGATGCTGGAGAAATACGCAGTATGCGATCCGGTCAACATTGGTCACGGAGAAGGTGTGACGATTAGGGAGCTTATGCGTCTGATTCTGAAATGTTGCGGGCATGAACAGGTGGAAGTGGTGTTTGATCCGTCAAAGCCGACAACGCTTCCCGTTAGACTGGTAGATATATCGAAGGCGAGAAAATTATTGGATTTTAAACCACAAGTCACTCTTGGGGATGGTCTTCTTGACACCGTTCGTTGGTATACCGAGCACCACCGACGTCGGCTTCTGGATTTGGAGATTGTTTCGTGAGAAGGGTGGTTGTTACCGGTTACGGGATTATCTCTTGCCTGGGGCAAACAAAGGAGGAGGTGCTCGAATCTCTCAAGGAAGGACGGTCAGGCATTCGATCCAAAGAAGAGTACCGACGTCTTGGTTTGCGAAGTCAAGTGGCTGGAAGCATAGAGATAAACATGGAAAATAAAATAGACCGTAAGATGCGGCGGTTTATGGGGGATGCGGCTGCGTTTGCTTATCTTTCCATGAAACAGGCCATTGAGGACTCGGCCTTAACATCTGCGCAGGTTTCTAGTCCGAGGACCGGTTTAATCGCGGGATCGGGGGGCGGCTCATTCGCCAATATGATCGAAGCCGCTGACTTATTGAGAAAAAAAGGAATTCGTCGGGTCAGCTCATTTATGGTTCCTCGGACAATGAGCAGCACTGTCTCGGCTTGTCTTTCAGACTCCTTTAAGATTAAAGGAGTCAATTACTCCATCTCATCCGCTTGTGCCACGAGCGCTCATTGCATTGGAAATGCGATGGAGCAGATTCAATACGACAAACAAGATATTGTGTTTGCCGGAGGCGCGGAGGAAGAGCATTGGGCGCTAAGTTTTCTTTTTGATGCGATGGGAGCGCTATCTTCCGGGTATAACCAGACACCGGAATTGGCCTCTCGTCCATACGATTCGGCGAGGGATGGGTTTGTGATTGCCGGAGGCGCGGGTATTCTTGTGTTGGAAGAATTGGAACATGCTTTAAAAAGAAAAGCTAGAATTTACGCGGAACTGGTGGGCTATGGAGTGACTTCGGACGGACACGACATGGTTGTCCCATCGGGAGAAGGGGCCTCCCGCTGCATGCGTCAGGCACTACGAATGGTCAAAGAAAAAGTAGATTACATTAATTCACATGGGACGAGCACACCCGTGGGCGATCTCGTAGAGCTTCGAGCGATTAAAGAGGTTTTCGGAGAGAAAGTCCCATGGATCAGTTCGACGAAATCATTATCGGGCCATTCTCTTGGTGCCGCGGGAGTCCATGAGGCGATTTATTGTTTATTGATGTTGGAAAATAATTTTATCTCGGCGTCTGCAAATATTGACCGTTTGGATGAGGAAGCCAAAGAAATTCCGATTATAACGAAGCATCATGAGACGGTATCTCTAAACACGGTTATGTCAAACAGCTTTGGTTTTGGCGGTACCAATGCATGCTTGGTATTTCAACGATATTGAGGGAGGTTGTGATGGAAAAAAAGATTCCTTTGGTTTATTCCTGCTCAGGCTGTTCTTCCGCGGCGCAAATGGCTAACTGGATCGCTCTCGAAATGGATCGCAAAGGGGTGGCTGAGATGTCGTGTATCGCCGGTATCGGCGGCGGTGTCACGCCGCTTGTCGAAAAGGCAAAATCGGCGGATATCATCATTGGGATCGACGGTTGTCCTCTGCGCTGCGTG
>CAYUTV010000052.1:0-3748 GCA_964447745.1 uncultured Planctomycetia bacterium
ATATGGACGGTTGTTGCGGAGGAGGTTGCTGCTAAATATGTTGGACGTGCAAGGCCCTCGCAGAGATAATCGGTTGGTGGACGATGATCTTTGTCGAGGGCGTTGTTCGCAAGCATAGGAAAATTCTTTATTCAGGGAGGCAACCGTAACATGACTCAATTTCTTTATCTCGGAGCCGGGACGTTGGCGGGGGGATTTGCGAGGTACTTTCTCACCGGTGCCGTGACGCGCTTGACCGGAGCGGGATTCCCCTATGGGACACTCACTGTTAATCTACTGGGTTGTTTTATCATTGGGTTTCTTGGCGTTTTGGCGAATGAAAGACTTTCACTGGGGCCCGAGGCGCAGCTTTTGTGGATGACGGGTTTTTGCGGTGCGTTTACGACGTTTTCCACGTTCATGCTGGAAACGGGTACTCTGACACAAGACGGGCATCCGCTACGAGCATTTGCTTATATTCTTTTAAGTGTCAGCGCGGGGTTTGCGGCCTATCGCTTAGGCATCGGTCTGGCCCACGTGGGGCAGTGAAGACTAAAACCCCTGAAACTCTGTGGTAAACTATATTTAGGATGAAACTGGTCAAACAAACTTCAATGGTTTTGGCGCTGGCGATTATTTCGGCCGGTGTGTTTTGTTTCGCGGAGTGCGCTTACGCTCAGCCGATGCAGTGCCACGGCAATCCTGAGACAAAGGACCGGACTCCGCACGAAGCCGGAGCGCTTTGTTGCCCTTCTTTTGAGGCGCCCCATCACTCTCATTCCAAGGTCGTGCTTACACCTAACAACACCTTTTTTACGGACTCATCCGATTTTCAGAGTACCTCGACCGGGTCGGTACTCCGCCCGAGACTATATCTATATCTTCCCAGCGATTTGTCGCCGCCGCGTATTTTTTTAATGAGCTACGCGGTTCACGCGCCTCCGTCAGCTCTCTAATCCTTGCCGAAGGCCAGGGTCTTCGGCTCACCCGTGATATCCAATGAATAGGCAGGGTTTATGAATAAAATTATCTTAGCGGCGCTATGTTTGATGATGATCTCGATTCCATCAGAGGCGCGTTATATCGATTATCCCGGAGGGTGGTCCGTCATGCAGATGAATGACGGCGAAAACAACGATCTGCATATCCATTATTCGCCGACCGCCTATTACTCCATCGGTTATGCGCTGGATTATTGGCGTGAAGAGGACTGGATCATGAATGCCGGTCAGTTGGTTTGGCTGATTAACCGTTGGAACATGCCGAATGCCCAGGCAAACCTGTATTTTCGAGGAGGGTTGGGCGTGGCGACAAGTGATCACGCGGATTTTGACGACAAAACGGAGCCCGCGGGTTTTAGCGGCATCATGTTCGACATCGAGGACAGACGCTATTACTTCAGCTATGAAGGACGGTACGTGGAGGCGGGGGACATCTACGGAGGTTTTGAACAGAAGGCGCGCGTGGGATTCGCACCGTATGTCGCCGAATACGGGTCTCTGCATACGTGGGTGATGTTGCAGGTGGATCACCGCCCCGAATCCGAAGACGAGCTGGTGTGGACGCCCATGCTTCGCTTTTTTAAAGGCGACATTCTTTTAGAAGTGGGTGTCAGCGACTCGGAGGAATTATTGCTCAATGTCATGCTTCGCTATTAAAAGAGGAAAATATGAAAACTCATCTGATGATTCAATTTATCGCGGTAATCTGTTTGCTGGCTTCAAATTCCGCTGCGTTTGCCAATCATGAGGGGCATCCTCATGAGAGTTCTGAAGCGGCGATCATTAAATCCACGAAGGTCCAAAACGGCGAGATCGGCGAGACGATCACTGTGAAGGCCACAGGGTTGGTGTGTGATTTCTGCGCACGCGCCATGGAGAAAGTTCTCATGAAGCGGCCGGAAGTGGCGGGGTTGTCCGTGGATCTCACGAAAAAAACCGTAACCATCCGTGTAAATAAAGGCAGTACGTTGGATGATGATACCGTCACTACCTTAGTAAAAAGTTCGGGGTACGGCATCGAAAGCATCGAACGATCCTAGGTTTTGCGCCGCCCGCGGATTTTGAGGTCCTCGGGCGGCTATATTATAATGGACTCAAGAGACTGAAATGATTAACAATCTCAAAACCTTTTTTCTTCTGGTTTTATTAAGTTCTATCTTTCTTTTAATAGGTCATGCCGTGGGCGGTCAGCAAGGCCTTTTCACGGCTTTAATCCTTTCATGCGTCATGAACATCGGCGCGTATTGGTTCTCGGACAAGATGGTGCTTGCGATGCATCGCGCGACGCCGATTGACGCGAACCATCCGTCAGGTGTCTATCAGATGATAGAAGAGCTGTGCGTAAAAGCGAACCTGCCGATGCCCAAAGTGTATACCATTCCTGAATGGACCCCGAACGCGTTCGCGACGGGCCGCAACCCGCAGCATTCGGCCGTCGCGGTGACGGAAGGGATTCTTAAGATTCTCGACAAGAGGGAATTACGCGGGGTGCTCGCGCATGAGATCTCGCATATCCAAAACAGAGACATTCTAATTTCAACGATCGCGGCATGCTTCGCCTCGGCGATCATGTATTTGGTTCACATGATGCGATGGGTGAGCATCGGGGGCCGAAGAGACGGCGAAGGTCGGTCCGTTAATCCCGTTTTTCTTTTGGTGATGATGATTCTTGCACCTCTGGCGGCTACCTTGATACGCGCCGCGATATCCAGAGCGCGCGAATACATGGCCGACGAATCGGGCGCGCATGTTTCCGAAGATCCCGATGCATTGGCTTCGGCACTGGAAAAAATTTCGAATCCTGCGCTCGTGAATTCCATGCGCAGTCGCGAAGACGTGGAGGATCTTCAACCCGCGGTCGCACACCTATATATCGTGAACCAATTTCAAAGCGAAAATATCTTTCAGCTTTTTTCCACACACCCGCCCGTGAAGGAGCGTGTCGCGCGGCTGCGTTCCATGAAGAAAAACCAATGAAGAAACGTTGTCGCTGGGCCAATGGCCATGAGCTGCTTGCCGAGTACCATGACAGCGAATGGGGTCGGCCATCCCATGAGGATCGCGTGCATTTTGAATTTTTGATCCTCGAAGCGGCCCAGGCGGGTTTGTCCTGGCTGACTGTCTTGAAGAAGAGAGAGGGCTATCGCCGCCATTTTGCCGATTTTGACTGCAAAAAAGTAGCCAAGTTCGGCGAAGCACATGTGAAGAGGATGATGAAAGATCCGGGTATCATTCGTAACGAGTTAAAAATACGCTCGGCGATTTCGAACGCCAAACCCTTCATGCAAATCCAAAAAGAATTCGGTTCCTTTGACAAATATCTCTGGAGTTTTTCTGACGGCAAACAGGTCCGGAATGTGATCCGTTCCATGAAAGACCTGGTTCCCCGGTCGCCCTTGTCCGATGCGGTGTCGAAGGACTTAAAAAAACGCGGTTTTCGGTTTGTCGGCAGCACGGTTATCTATGCGCATCTGCAGGCCGTAGGTGTGGTGAATGACCACGAAGTGAGCTGTTTCCGGCGCTGATTTTAGGCCAGCCCTTTCTTTACCCTCCAGGGGAAAGGTGCTACACTCAAAATGCATGCGCACTCTGCAAAAATCTCAATTATTTCCTCTGTTGCTGGCGGGTCTTTGCCTTTGGGGTGCACTCCTCTATTCCCATACGCTTCGTGCGCCGTTTGTGTTTGATGACGAAGAGTATATCGTTAGAAATCCCACGATACGCAATGCCGCCGACGGAAGTATTTGGCAGACGGAAAAGTATCGCAA
>CAYUTV010000052.1:3848-5732 GCA_964447745.1 uncultured Planctomycetia bacterium
GTTCTCGGAGGAATTCATTTCCTGTTTCCGGGCCTTTGGATGAATTTTTCGAGATACACTTCGGAAGGTATGTCGAGCGGAGAATATCTGACGGTTCAAGTTCGCGTGATTACACAATATTTGTTCCTGTGGTTTTCTCCGGTCTCACAGAACTTGGATTATGATTTCCCGCTATCCGCGCCGTTGGCGGCCACAGCGGGTGCGGCCATTGCGCTCCTATCCCTCTTGGCGCTCGCGATTCGCTGGCGGCGTCGTATGCCATTGGTCAGTTTTGGTTTGTTGTGGTTCTTTGCGGCACTTCTACCTACATCGAGTATTTTTCCGATGCTGGATCCCATGGTGGAACACCGGCTCTATCTCCCGAGCGCAGGTCTCGCCTTGGTGTTGACGTGCGGTCTTTTCTCGGTGGTGCGTCCTAAAGTGGCGGCTCTTTTCTTATGTGTGTTCATGTTGGGATTGTCTTTTCTGACCTATCAGAGAAATGCTGTTTGGGCGGATGATCTTGCGTTATGGCACGATACGGCGTTGAAATCGCCCAAAAGCCGCGTGTATGCGAATCTCGCGAAAACCTATGAGCGGCGCGGCGGGGATGAAGAGGCGATTCTTCTTTATGAGAAGGCGATTCAGTTGAGTCCCAATCCCACCATTGCCGCTCAGCTCTCTGTGACTCTGGGATCGCTGTACGGGAAAAGGGGAGACTATGAGAGGCAGGCAGCGTACTGCCTGAAGGCTATCGAATGGAATCCAAGAGATTCCCAGGCGTATAGCAATCTCGGGTACGCTTATTCCTTGCTGGGTAAACACAACGAGGCGCTGGAGTCCTCCAAAACGGCGGTTCAGCTCGCACCTGAGCTCGATGCCGCATGGAACAACCTGGGCATCGTTTACGCTCAGATGGGGCAGTACGAAAACGCCGTTAAATCCTTCGAGAAAGCGCTGAAAATCAATCCCTATCACGACCGAGCCCGTGAAAACCGCTTGGCCGCGATCAGCCTGATGCAAAATGCCGGGTAAAATAGCCGTCTTTCATAACTTCATGGACAATATCGGCGGGGCCGAGATGGTGTCTTTGACGCTGGCCCGCGAACTTAGCGCAGATATCTATACCACGAGCGTCGACCGCGAAAAAATCATAAAAATGGGTTTTTCGGACATTCTCCCACGAATCTTTTCTATCGGATCGGTCCCGATCAACGCGCCGTTCAGGCAGCAAATCGCGTTATGGCGCTTTCGCCGTCTGAATCTAAAGAATCGTTACTTGTTTTATATTATTGCGGGTGATTGGGCAATGTCTGGAGCGGTCAAAAACAAACCGAACCTGTGGTACGTACATTCGCCTATCCGGGAGATCTGGGATCTGCATCAATATGTGCGCAAACACTCTGTGGTTTATTGGCAGCGGCCCGTATTCGACCTGTGGGTGCTATTAAACAGGCATTTAAACAGAAAATATATCAAGCATGTACAAAAAATCGCATGCAATTCACTGAACACCCAAAGTCGCGTTCAGAAATTTTTAGCCAGGCAAGCGGTCGTCATTCCTCCGCCAATCGAAACAGCCGATTTTTACTGCGACAAACCGCGCGGCTATTGGCTGTCGGTGAACCGGCTCATAAAACATAAATGCGTCGATATGCAGTTGGCCGCTTTCTCACACATGCCTGATCAAAAACTGATCGTCGTCGGGAGTTATGAGAAATCAAGGCATTTTCTCGAATACGCAAGGCATTGTCAGCGCATCAAACCGGGCAACGTAGAGATCAGGAGTTGGGTGACTAAGGATGAATTGGTGAAGCTCTACGCCGGTTGCACGGGTTTTATTACAACTTCCAAAGAAGAGGATTTCGGCATGAACGCTGTTGAGGCGATGGCGGCGGGTAAACC
>CAYUTV010000052.1:5832-8086 GCA_964447745.1 uncultured Planctomycetia bacterium
GCGACACCTATATTTTATTCAGTGAACGAAAACCATCCTTTGTATGTTTTTAATCAATTTAATCCGTTGAATCAGTTTATCTCGGCCATTCGAGATGCCGTCATATTTGCCGGCATTCCCAGTTGGCAGACGTTGGGCCTTCTTCTTTTGATGAGTATTGCATCGATGACCGTGGGACTGAGTATCTTTCACGCCTCGAAAGATGGCTTTTCGGAGAGATTATGAGCATGAGCAAGGGTGCTATCAGAATCAAGATCTCCCAGATTCATAAGAAATTCAATATGGACACCAAGCATCAAGCGGGTGCTCTCGCATGGCTTTTGCGTCTGGTGCTGAGACGTGATGCGAAACGAGTTTTGCCTGTCTTAGACGGAGTGAGCTTTGATGCGCGGGAGGGGGAAATTGTCGGTATTGTGGGTAGGAACGGTTCCGGCAAAAGCACATTGCTTAAAATCATCGCGCGAATTTATAAACCGGACAAGGGTCAGATATACACCACAGGCAAAGTTTTATATCTGGGGACGTTTGGTCAGGGCCTTGTTCCTCGGCTGACGGTTCGCGAGAACATAGAATTTATCGCGTCGTTGATGGGTCTTTCCCGCAAGGAAATGAAGGCCAAGTTTCATGAAATAATTGCGTTTTCAGGACTGAATCAATTTATCGACACCAAAGTTTATCAACTATCTTCCGGAATGACCGCACGCCTCGCATTTTCCACGGCTATCCTGTGTATTAAACACAATAATCCCGATATTTTGCTGATTGACGAGGTCCTTGGCTCCGTCGGAGATATCGAATTTCATGAAAGGGCTGTGGCCAAAATCGAGGAGTTGGTGCGAGGCCATGCGACAGTGATCATGACGAGCCACAACGCGGACATTATCAAAAAATATTGCGACAAAGTCCTCTGGCTGGACGGCATGCGAATTTTGATGGAAGGAAAACCTGAGGAAGTGATTCACGCCTATGAAAAAAGTTTCTGATTCATCCTTGCCTCCCGTTGTTCTGATCGCTTTCCAACGCGCGGGTCTTCTGCGGCAGGTATTGGACGCTTTATGCAACCAACGTCTAGCGCCTTCGGAGATCCTAATTTATTTGGACGCGCCGCGCGATGAGCAGGAAGCGCTGAAGGTTAAAGAATGCCGCGAACTGATTCGTCTGTATACGGTATTGCCGATCACCGTTTATCAGAGAGAACGCAATCTGGGTTGCGCAGGAAATGTATTACAGAGTGTTACCGAAGTTCTTAGACTTTATCCGGCAGCCGTTATTCTCGAGGATGACCTTGTACCGGCCCCTGCCTTTTATGAAACCATGTGCCGTCTTCTTGACCGTTATCGGTCGGTGCCAAGCGTATTTTCGGTGTCGGGGTACTCTCCGAAATTTTTTAACCATATCGGCGCGCCCCAATCGGAGATTCGGGAAGATTTTTTTGTGAGTAACAGTTTTGTCTGCTGGGGTTGGGCCACATGGGCCGATCGTTGGAACGACATTGCAGAGCAGATATTAAACGGCGAAATCCCGTACAAAAGTATTTTGGACCTCCCGCTATATGAACATCTGCCTCATCTTCCCCATGTGTATCATAACCACCGCAAAGGCCGTAATGACGAGTGGTTTCATCTGGTGACGTATCACTGTTTTCGAGGAGCTTGGCTTACCGTTTGTTCCAAAAAATCACTTATCTATAATGCGGGCTGTGGTCACCCGGATGCTGCCAACATGCACAATGAACCGAATGCCGCTGAGACATCAATCAATCATCATTATGACGAAGCATTCAACCCGCAGACCTTCCCTCAGGATATTCAAGTGCACCGCGTGTTGACCGGCCGGCATTTAGGCAGGAAAAAATGGGAATATTTCTTAAACGAATTTCTATATCAGGTTTTTTTGTCATGGTGTGAAAAACGTATGGGAAAAAAGACATTCGGCACATTGAAAAATCACCATGCGAGAGTTAGAACAAAAAAAATCTATTATTGGCTTGTAACTTTTCCGAAGCGCGCGCTGGCGTCTGTGGTAGCCGTCATTTTGGTGAGAATTAAATCTTCCTAGAATTTTTTAGCGATCCGTAAAGTAAGCCCATCCGCCAAGCCATTCCTTCCACGAGATCGAAGAAAAAATGTGCAAACCCCTTCCGAATTAGCGTCAGGCACAACCCCGGGAAAAAAGCATAAAAAGACTGTGCGGCTTGATTTGTATTTTTAAGAAACGGACTGCCGGACAGGTAGGCGCGGTGCCGCTGCGTCAC
>CAYUTV010000053.1:0-1975 GCA_964447745.1 uncultured Planctomycetia bacterium
AATCGAATATTCACCGCAAAATCCTTCTCTTTTTTATCGAAAACCAGGGGAGTATCGACACGGCCAAAGGAGTGTCCACCTGGATCAACGAAAACATTCAAACGGTTCGGATCGCTTTGGAGGATCTGGTGACGATAGGGCTTCTTAAGGCCCACCGAACCGCATCCACGATCGGTTATTCCTGTCCTCTGAACAAGCAGAAATTGGCGCGCATCGCCAGCCAGCTTAAAAAATAAACGTGAAACGATTTTTCTTTGGACTGCAGCTTGTC
This sequence comes from uncultured Planctomycetia bacterium, assembly GCA_964447745.1. Lineage (GTDB taxonomy): Bacteria > Omnitrophota > Gorgyraeia > 2-02-FULL-51-18 > 2-02-FULL-51-18 > CAYUTV01. The sequence goes on from CAYUTV010000053.1 coordinate 272, forward strand.
CTTATCGGGATCCTCTTATTGGGATATTTTTTTCCGATTTCCGGCGAAGCGACGGATTATTTGCTTTCAGCCGCTGTTTCCGGCGCGACAAAACAACGCATCGTCATGGAAAAAACACAGATCAGACAATGGTCTTCGGTGGCGTTTAAACGGTCTGTTTGGCTGGATGAAAACAAAGCCCTTGTTTTGGAGACGGGAGCCGGAAAAATTCATTGGCGCGGTTTTCGATTTGATTGCCAGGTACGCGATATCACGATTCGCAGCTACAAGGCGATCCCTTTTGCGGCCTCCTCGCTTAAAAAACTATTCGGCCCATCGCTTCACATTGATTCGTTTGCGGCGGTTTACCGGTGGCGCATAGGGCGAAGCACCTTGCATGTCTATCGATGTGAATCCGATCAGGTCTCGCTGCGAGGGGGTATCCTGACGCAAAAGGGGCGTCTGGCCAAGGCCTTTGTCACGCTTGCGGTATCACCGGACATCATAGAGCGCCTCCCCAAACAAGCGCGTGAATTCGGCATTGTGAACGGAGATTGGCGCCAATGGCGGCTTCTGTATAACCGCCAGCTCATTACGCTCATAGGGACGCACGGTCCTTTTTTTAAAATGACTTGGCAAAGAGGCAAGTAAAGCGATGAAAAGTATTGATGTGGCGCGAGCGGACTTGTTATACTGATCGCCATGGGTGAACTCAAACCGGAAGAGACGCAGCACGAGCTGTTTCAGGAATTTTCCAAAGAATCCAAAAAACCCGACCGCTTTCCATCGCTCGGGCACACGCAGAAACCCATTCTTTTAACCACGTCTATTGAGCAGATAATTTTGTGCGGCATTGTACTTATTCTGCTGTGCTGTTTTGTTTTTTTTCTTGGAGTGCTCCGCGGCCGTACGATTTTAAAGACCGCTCCCGCGACACCCCCTACAACGCAACAGATGGCCGTGTCTAGACCACAGGCCCAAACGCTGCCCGCTGTCCCTGTGCGAGGCGCGGTTTCCGCGCCGTCGCCGGTGGTCATTACGCATACTCCGGCCGCCAACGCGACTGTTGCCGCTGCCTACGGAGCCTTTCCGAAGCCTGACCTCAGCAAGCCCTATACTTTGCAACTCGTGACGTTTAAGACGGATAGTCTGGCGCAGGCAGAGGCCGCTCAATGGCGTAAAAAGGGGTATTTCGCATCCGTAATCCAAAAGGGCAATTATTATCTCGTCTGCATAGGGGAATATGCCAATAAAACCGAAGCGCAAAAGGACCTCAAATTCTTCTCCAAGAAGTATAAAGATTGCTTCCTGCGCCGCCGGTAGCGGCTTTTCTTCATACTGGCATTTTTAAAGAGCTTGTGGTATTATCTCCACTCTTATTCACTTAGAAAGGGAAGGTTATGTCTATTCATTCGAGTCTGCGTATATCCGGCAAAGGGAACAAACACCGCTCCGTCATGAAGCGCCACGAACGCCTTAAGTTCTTGAAGGGCAAGGGCGCGTGGGTGGAAGAGAACAGCGTGTTTGGATTACCCAAAGTCAAAATGCAGAAGGTTAAGGTTAAGAAGGAAAAGGCCGCAAAGGCTGAAGGTACGGCCGCCGCTCCTGGCGCCGCTCCCGCCGCCGCCGCTCCCGCAGCTAAAGCCGCTGCGCCTGCAGGTAAAGCCGATAAGAAATGAGCGTAGTTACGCTTGAGGATTTCAAGAAAGTAGAGCTCAGGGTCGC
>CAYUTV010000053.1:2075-4444 GCA_964447745.1 uncultured Planctomycetia bacterium
GGCGGCGTTGTCGGTGATTTGGCGGGGTTCGCTTCGGCTGTTTATAGGCGCGGTATTCCTTACGTGCAGATCCCTACCACCTTGACGGCTCAAGTGGATTCGGCTATCGGAGGGAAAACCGCCATTGATTTACCGGAAGGGAAGAATTTGTTGGGAGCGATTCACCAGCCCTGCATGGTATTGAGTGATACGGAGCTCCTTGGTTCTCTGCCGGACAGGCGCTGGTCGGATGGCTTCGCCGAAGTAATAAAATACGGCGTGATCAAAGACGCGAACCTCTTTAAATTCTTGGACAAAAAGGGCCTGACAAGCGTACGCGGCAATCCCAAGCACCTGGAGAACGTTATTTTTCGCTGCGCCAGAATCAAGGCCAAACTTGTCGAGAAGGACGAGTTTGATAAGAAGGGCTTACGGATGATCTTGAATTTCGGCCACACCGGAGGTCACGCGCTTGAAGCGGCGGCAAACTTCTCAACCGCCTACACGCACGGCGAAGCGGTGGGTATCGGCATGCTGATAGCATGTGACATTGCCAAGCAATTGAATGTGCTCAGGGATCAAACTCTTCCCGAAGCGATCGAATCTTTGTTGATAAAATTTAATCTACCCACGTTTTACAAAGGGCTCGCACTGGAATCGATTTTAAAGGCGATGGGCTATGATAAGAAGGCGGAAGGCGGAGTGAATCGCTTTATTCTCCCGGTCAGTCTGGGACGCACCACCATTACTCGCGACATCCCTCAAGAAGTTATCCGAGAAGCGCTCCTGCGCCGCAAGCGTTAACCGCGGCAAAAACTAATTCGTTAAAACGATTTCTTCGCCCTTGTAATTGAGGACGGCTTTTTCGGCGCTAACACTCACCAGCGTCGCTCCACGGATCGTATCACCCGGTTTTAGCACCTGGTCATTGATGATGCAGAAGGAGTCGGTTCCTTTGTGGGAAAAGACAATCCCGCTCAAATTGAACACGGGTGAATCCATCACGGCCGCCGGCGGCATAGCGCGAAGAGCGCCCATTTCTTCAATGCCGAATTGACCCTTGCGGTTCTCTGAGCCCAGGCCGCTGGACCCGGTCTCGTAGGCGGCTTGGCGAAACGGATTTGAAAAATAGGGCGCGGCGATCGGACCCACTATCACGCCGGCCACCAGAACCACAAAGAGCGGGCCCCAATTCACGGAACGCTTTTTTTCATTGGCTGCTTTCAAACTCATGGGATTCCCCTCCAATTTTTGACCGAGCGAATAAACATTCCGCTCTTGATTAGCTTTTCTTAACGCGTCATTGATAATACTCATACAGCAAAACCTCCCTCAATCTCAGAGATGCTTTTTTTGACCATGTCGGCTGTGATCTGCCTTTGCTCCGTCACGAATCCCAACAAAAGAGTTTTATCGCAGACGACGTTGATTAAGCGGGGGATGCCGCCCGAATAGTTAAAAATTTCAAGATAAGCGGCCTCGTCAAAGAAGGGACCGTTCCCATTGGCTCCGGCATGCTGGAGGCGGTGTGAAATATACTGCGCCACTTCCGCTTTGTTTAAGGCCTCTATTCGGCACCGCACTGAAATCCTTTGCTTCAACTGCCGCAGAGAAGGGGAGTCCAGTTTCTCGCGGAGCTCGGGCTGGCCCACGAGCACAATCTGTAAAAGTTTTTCATTTTCTGCCTCAAGATTCGAAAGCATCCGAATTTGCTCCAGAAGACGCATCGATAGATTTTGAGCCTCATCGATGATCAGCACGACATTGTTACCGGCGGCCAATTGTTGGATCAGGAAACGATTGAGTTCGCCGAACAGCGCATTGCGGCCTTTTTTCTCGGTTTTTATTCCCAGGTCTTCGACGATAGTTTCCATGAGCTGCAACTCGGTCATATTCGAGTTGAATACGAAAGCTGTTTTTGTTTTGTCGTCGAGTTGATTCAGAAGAGCGCGGCAGAGAGTGGTTTTGCCCGTTCCGACTTCGCCCGTGATTTCAATGAATCCGAGCCGCTCCGAAACACCGTAAAGCAGTCCCGAGAGTGCGTCGCGGTGCCGTTGGCTGAGAAAGAGAAAGTTGGGGTTGCTCGTTAAGGTAAACGGCTTTTCTTTTAGGGAGTAGAAAGGTTCGTACATATTTTTGCTTGTTGGCCCCGATAGAAACTCATTCTAACAACTGACGGGGCCGCGTGTAAAGGTATTTCAGGGATTCCGGCCAGAATTGAATTGACAGCTCACACCTTGTTGGATATCATATATTTAAGTCAAAAAGACATAAAATTTTATCAATACATTAGCATTCATAAGTAACTGAGGAAAAGATTATGCAAAAAAAATTGATTGGTGTCGCAATTCTCGCATTAGGCGTCCTATGTGCCACAAGCGAAAATTCTT
>CAYUTV010000053.1:4544-7875 GCA_964447745.1 uncultured Planctomycetia bacterium
TTTTAACGCAAATAATAATTTGTTGACAAGAAGGCCCTTATTTGTTTTAATGAACTCCGCTTTTCACCCGATGAAAACGAGGAGATGGGATGTCTAGACGCTTGAATCTATTCGATAGAGATGCCGATAAGGCGTTGACGACTGAGGATGCATGTAATTTCCTCAGCATCAGCCGCCAGACGCTTTACAAGCTCGTCAAATCCAAGAAGATACCCGGTCGCAAAGTAGGTGATAACTACCGTTTTCTCAAGAGCGACCTCATCCGCTATTTTAAGAACGACTGACCCATGACAAAGCATCCCGAGGGTCCCAAAGACAAAAAAGGAGCGGAACGTCGCCGGCACATTCGTTTCAATACGGCGATGGAGATGGAGTATAAGACGCTAACCTTAAACCCTATCTTCGGCAAGGCCTTGGCCAAGGATTTGAGCAAGGAAGGTGTCCGTCTGGATCTGAAGCAGGATATACCCACCGGAACCATGCTCGAGATAAGTCTAAGTGTTCCTGGAGACAACTTGCCCGTGTTTGCCACCGGAAAAGTCGCTTGGGCGGACGGCCTGGAAGCGGGTCTGAAACTGACCAAGATTAGTACGTCTGACCGCGCGCGCATACTGGAGTTTATTTATAGCGAGTGGCTCAAGACAAATAAAAAACAAAAGGCGGGGGCCGGTTCTTCATGAGCAGGAAAACCGACGATTTGTTTTCCAGACTCCGAGAAATCCTCAAGCAAGACCGCCAGTACCACGAAGAATCTTACCTGTTTGTCCTGAGCGCCCTAGAACGGGTTGTGCGCGGGCTGGATAAGCACCGGCATATATCGGGCGGCGAGTTTCTGAAAGGCATTCAGCGGGAGGCGCTGGAGCAGTTCGGTCCGATGGCGGTCACGGTTTTAGACCATTGGGGTATTAAAAATAGTCTTGATTTTGGGACTATAGTGTTTAATATGGTGCGGGCGGGAATCCTTCTTAAGACAGAGGCGGACAAAATCGACGACTTTGCCGATGAGGCGTTTTTCGATCGGCTCTCCCAGGCGTGTTCGGTATGGAAAATCGAAACGGGGAAGCTTTTAAAAGAAGACCAAGTGTAGTATCATAAGGCATTCAAATCAATTACAGTTAAGGAGTTAAGTGCATGGCAGAGGAAACAAAGCAGGCGGCTGAAGGCGCGCAGGAAACCGCCAAGGTAAAGAAGAAGAAATTGCGTCCCACGAATTGCGCGCAGAGCAATAAGCGCATCCGCCGTAAGGATTGGTATTACCGCAACGGCAAGTATTTCGCGAACAAAAAAGCGTTTCAGCTTTTTACCGCGCAGGAAAAGACCAAAAAGGCGAAAGAAGCTGCCGATAAAGCCGCCACCCCCGCCGCGGGAGAGGCTCAAACCGCGTAATGAAAATCCCCAAACCCATATTGGAACGCAGGCGGTGTATTCGTATCGATGAAGCGCTACCGGTTCAATTGGGTCGAGAGGGGTTCGACGCGGAAGCCAAGACGGTCAACATCAGTGCCACCGGCACGTTGTGTTTGATTGATTTAGACATTCCATTAATGACAAAGCTGAGCATCGCTTTGTCCATTCCGGCGCACGGGAAATCCGCAAAAAAGACGATCAAGATAAAAGGCGTTGTGGTTCGCAAGGATCGTGACTCCTCGAGCAGCGGTTTTTGGACCGCCATCTTTTTTTCGGACATCAAACCCGACGATCAAAGACTCCTTCAGAATTATATCGATTATCGCGTCAGCGGCTAGCGAATGGACCGCATCGACCCGAATCTCGGCTCTGAGGCTAACGCGCGATTTCGGCACATCGATAAAGTTTCAGTACTCTCTTCGTGCCCGTTGTTCGCGGGACTCAGCCAGTGGGAACTCAAATCCATCGCGCAATTGACGCGTTTGGCCGAATTCAAAAAAGACGACGTGGTTTATCACGAGGGCGAGGAAGCCGAGTGCTTCTACGTCGTTGTTTCAGGCCGTTTTGAGGCCTCACACACCGTCGCCGAAAAGAAAAAGATCCTGGCCTACCTCAGGCGCGGGGATTATTTCGGCGAGATGTCGCTGCTTACGCAAGAACCTCATTCCGCCACAATTCGGTCTCTTTCCGATGCGCTTGTATTGGTACTGAAGAAAGACGATTTCAAGACAACCATCGAGCACAACGCGACCATTTCTCTTGAGATTAGCCGCCGCCTGACCGCGCGATTAAAGGGGATAGACACCCACTCGCGCTCTCTTCTTAAAAGCGATCTAATTTCTATTTATAGCAACCAACCCCGCGTCGGTCGCACGTCGTTCTCCATCAATCTCGCCGCGAGTTTATTTCAGGAAACGCATCAGAAAACTATTTTATTGGATTTAAGTCCCTCAGGCTCCGAGATAACATCGCGTCTTCATATGGCTGAGAGAATTCCCATCACAGAATTTCACGATATTGAGAATCATCCCCCGGAGATCCTTAATAAGTTTATTACGCGTCACCCGTCGGGTTTCGATGTGTTGAGTGTCGCGCATAGGGAAGGGGACGATGTCGGCCCCAAGATCATGATTCCTCTCCTGAATCATCTTGCCATCGACTACCGGTTCATTCTGATCGATCTGCCGCCTTACTTCGACGAATTGGTTTACAAAACCTTCACTCAATCCGATTCCATCTACTTGGTCACTGACAGCAATATCAGCAACATCACGGAGATTCGCGGAGTGGCCTCGGCGGTAGAGAAAAATACGGCATTTCCTCCGGACAAGATATTTGTCGTTATTCATGATGTTTTCTACGGCATCCGGGCCACCAATGTGCTTAAAAAAGAACTTTTTGGGAGTACCACCTGCTATTCCTTGCCGGACGCGCCCAAACTCAAGGAGCACGAAGAAAAATCCATCACGCCATTTGTGCTCGACGAACCGGAGAGCGATTACGCCCGTGTGATCAGACACATTGCCAGGCGAATTTCAAATAATTTGGTCGGTCTCGCTTTGGGAAGTGGCGCCGCGATGGGCTTGGCGCACATCGGTGTTCTGCGTGTACTGGAGCGTGAAAAAGTACCCATCGATATTATCGCGGGATCCAGTATCGGGGCGCTGATCGGCGCATTGTATGCGGTCGGTAAGACCACCGCGGAGATAGAGACCGCCACAACCGACATCGCATCTAAAATTAAACTGATGCGTCTCTTGGACATCAATTTTTTCCCTATCAAGGGCTTGATCGACGGAAAAGTAATTATGAAGCGCTACCGTAGCCATCTGGGCAACAAAACGTTTGATGATTGTAAAATTCCGCTGAAGGTTATTGGGGCCAATCTTTCGACGCGTGAAATCATGGTGATTGATTCGGGATC
>CAYUTV010000054.1:0-7874 GCA_964447745.1 uncultured Planctomycetia bacterium
ATAAATTATTCGAATTGTATGAAGCGGAAGCCAAGCGGCTTTTAGGGCAGGAAACAGACCCTGCAAGTCTCGTGCTGCCGGCCTACGAATGGACTCTTAAAACGTCTCACGCGTTCAATATGCTCGATGCGCGCGGAGCCGTGAGTGTGAATGAGCGGCCGACGTATATCGCTCGCGTACGTAATCTCGCCAAGAAATGCGCGCAGGCGTATTTGGCCCGGCAAGAGGCGAACAATGGCTAAAAGCGCTAAGGGAGTTTCCAAAGACCTCTTGTTTGAAATTGGCTGCGAAGAGCTTCCCGCCACCAATCTAGCCGATATTTTTGAATCCTCGGGCGAAAATGCTCTCGTTGTTAAATTTAAGAAAGTGCTCGAGGAGTCGCGTATCGGTTACGGGGACGCTAGGGTCTTAGCCACACCGCGGCGCCTGGTTTTTATCGCGTCCAGTGTGGCCGCTAAACAATTGCCAAAAGACCAGCTCACCAAACTTGTTTCGAAACAAGAGGCGTATGACGCTTCGGGTCAGCCGACGGAAAAACTGCTCACCATCCTCAAGCACCGCAACGCCTCACCGAGTGAATTGATTACCCAGGATTTTCAAGGCAAAGAAATGGTGTTCATTAAAAAGGCCGAGGCGGTGCAGGGCACGGAGAAAGTGGCTGATGTCATTTTTAAAGCACTGCTTAAATCTTTGGCGTTTCCCAAGAATATGAAATGGGGAGACCGGTGGGAAGACGGGTCTGATATTTTTTTTCCGAGACCGATACGCCATTTGGCCTGCCTGTACGGTGAAAAGGCACTCTCTTTTAAGATCGGGACTATGAAGGCCGAACCAAAGACGCGCATTTTTTCCAAAGGGGAGAGGAAGAGCTACCCCGTGAAATCGGTGGCCGCGTATTTCGCCCTGCTCAAAAAACAGAATGTGGTTCTGGATCCCGCGGAAAGAAAGAAAACCATCTCCGGATTATTGGCTTCGGCCTCAGGCCAATCCAAGGGTCGGCTCTACGATGATCCTTTCTTGCTGAATGAAGTTAATTTTCTCGTGGAAAACCCCGCGGTGGTGTCCGCGCCGTTTGGAGGCGAGTTTCTCAAGCTTCCGCTGGAAGTGCTGACGGTGAGCATGGCCCGGAAACAAAGAATTTTTGGCCTTGTGAACAATCAAAACGAAGTCATGCCTTATTTCCTGGGTGTGCTGGACGGTGCCGTTTCCGCGCAGGAGCGGAAAACGATTTCTCAGAACATGGAGAACATTTTACAGGCGAAGCTGCAGGACAGCCTGTTCTTCTACCGCGAAGACAGTAAGATTTCTTTGGAAAAGAAAAGAGCTGAGCTGAAAGACCTCGTATTTCTTAAAGGCGCGGGATCCATGCTGGAAAAATCGGACCGCCTGGTGGCTCTGGCCAAGAAAATATCATTTGATGTAGACAAAAAAACGCTGGAACGCGCGGCCTATTTATCCAAATCGGATTTGTTGACTCAGATGGTCGGAGAATTCCCGGAACTCCAGGGAATCATCGGCAAATACTACGCGATCGGAAACGGTGAGAACCCTCATGTGGCGGCCGCGATTGGGGAGCAGTACTTGCCGAGAACCATTCATGATCAGATGCCCGCAACGCAGTGCGGTAAGATTTTGTCCTTATTGGACAAGCTGGATTTGATCGTTGCCTGTTTTGGATTGGGGATGGAGCCCTCGAGCAGCGCGGACCCTTATGGCCTGCGCCGCAGCGCCACCGCGATATTGAAGATTCTTATCCAAGGGGGGATTTCCTGCACGTTGTCTCAATTGATCGATGAGTCAAAAAAGGAATTGGGTAGCTATATATTAAAGGATAAGGAAGCCCAGCTTAATCCTAAGCTGATGGCTTTTTTCAAAGACCGTTTTAAGGCCTTATTGGCGGACAAGGATTTGCCCGAGGATCTTCTAGACGCGGTCATGAACTCGCGTTTTGACAGCCCGTATGAGGCGGCCCGTCGCGCTGAGGCGATCGCGAAGCTCCGCCGCAAGGACGAATTCATTAAGTCCACCAAGGTCGTGGAACGCTTGGCCAATATACTTAAAGGTAATAAGGAACAGCTGCCGGCCGCCGTGGAACCGGGTCTCTTTGGAAAGGGGCCGGAAGGGGTCGTGGAAGGAGCTGTTTTTGAGCGTTATGAGGCGTTTAAGGGTCGTCTGGGGCAAGCCCAGCAGCAGGCCGATTACGCCCTAGCAACAAGCTTGTATGCCGAAGCGTTTTTTGATATCTTGAATGAGTTCTTTGAGAAGGTTTTCGTGAATTCCGAGGATTTGAACGTCCGTAAGAACCGTCTCTGTCTTTTGAAAACCGTCAAAGAGCTCTATACGAAAGAGATCGCGGATCTCTCCAAGATTCAGTTAGCACAGAAATAAGCCAATTTTTTAAGACGCCCTCACCAGAGGGCTTAGTTTTGTCACATTTCTTAAAACTTCATTAAAGCATGAAAGGAAAGTAACGCATGAACGTGGCTACGGAAGGCAAAACGAAAAAAGAGGGATCGCAAAATTCAATGAAAAAATACGTGTATTTTTTTGGAAACGGAAAAGCCGAGGGCACCAAGGACCAGAGGAATCTTTTGGGCGGTAAAGGCGCCAATCTCGCAGAAATGACGAATCTAGGTATTCCGGTTCCTCCGGGTTTTACGATCTCTACCGATACTTGCCGCGAATTTTACGCCAATGATAGAAAATGGCCCGCGGGTCTCGAGGAGCAAATCGCGGAGAACTTGGGCCGTCTGGAACAGGCGACAGGTAAAGGATTTGGGTCCAAAGATAACCCGCTCTTGGTTTCCGTTCGCAGCGGTGCTTCCGTTTCGCTTCCGGGCATGATGGATACGATTCTAAATTTGGGTATTTCCGAAGAAACCGTTAAGGGTTTGATCAAGAAATCCGGCAACGAACGTTTTGCCTATGACGCGTATCGCCGTTTTATTCAAATGTACGGCAACGTCGTTTTGGAAATGGATCACCATGGTTTTGAACACTTGCTCGCCGCCAAGAAAAAGAAGTTGAAGGTCACGGAAGACACGAAGCTGACGACGGAAGCCCTTAAAGAGCTTATTAAGGAATACAAGGATTACGTCAAAAAGTCCACCAAGAAGCCGTTTCCCGATGATGTGCACGAGCAGTTAAGAGGGGCCTGCAATGCCGTGTTCAACTCTTGGCAAAATGACCGTGCCTACACCTACCGTAACCTGAATAAGATTCCCCATGATCTCGGAACGGGCGTCAACGTCCAGGCGATGGTGTTCGGAAACATGGGCGAGACCAGCGGCACGGGTGTTGCGTTCACGCGCGACCCGGGCACCGGCGAGAAGAAATTCTACGGTGAATTTTTGATGAATGCGCAGGGCGAAGACGTGGTCGCGGGTATCCGCACACCGAAGCCTATCAGCGAGCTTCAAAAACAGATGCCTGATGCGTACGCTCAGCTAGTCGAAATTTACAAAAAACTTGAAAACCATTTCCGCGATATGCAGGATTTGGAATTCACCATTGAAGACAGACGTCTGTTTCTTCTGCAAACGCGCAACGGTAAGCGCGCGGCCGCCGCGGCGGTGAAGATCGCCTGCGACATGGTGAAGGAAGGGATGCTGACACAGAAGGAAGCCATTCTTCGCGTCGGTCCCGAGCAGTTGGATCAGCTACTGCATCCGACCATCGACCCCAAAATGAAATACAAGCCTTTAGCCAAAGGATTGCCGGCGTCTCCGGGCGCCGCCGTCGGCCAAGTCGTATTCACGGCCGATCACGCGATCGAGCAAAGCGAAAAGAAAAAGAAAACCATTCTGGTCCGCATGGAAACTTCCCCTGAAGACGTGGGTGGTATGGCGGCCGCGGAAGGTATTCTGACGGCCACGGGTGGCATGACCAGCCACGCGGCGGTTGTCGCGCGCGGCATGGGCAAATGCTGCATCGCGGGTTGCGGCGCCATTCACATCGATGAAAAAGGCAAATTTTTCACGGTGAAGGATGCCAACGATAGAATAATCAAAGTTAAAGAAGGCGATTACCTAACGCTGAACGGCTCCACCGGCGAAGTGATCCTGGGTCAGGCCAAATTGACGGATCCTGAGCTCACCGATGATTTCCACCGCTTCATTGCGTGGGCCGATGAGACGAGGAAGCTCAAAATTCGCACCAACGCTGATACTCCGGAAGACGCAAAGATCGCGCGCGAGTTCGGAGCAGAAGGCATCGGTCTTTGCCGCACGGAGCACATGTTCTTCGGAGAATCTAGACTGAAGGCCGTGCGCGAAATGATTCTGGCCGACAACGAAGAGGACAGAATCAAAGCGCTCAACAAGCTTGAACCGCTTCAAAAGGGCGATTTCAAAGGAATCTTTAAGGCGATGATCGGTCTGCCGGTCACAATCCGTCTTCTGGATCCTCCGTTGCATGAATTTTTGCCCAAAGGCGCTGCCGAACTTAAAAAAGTGGCCAAAGACCTTAAGGTCAACGTCAAGGAACTCGAAAAGAAAGTCGTTTCCTTGCATGAAGTGAATCCGATGTTGGGTCATCGCGGTTGCCGTTTGGCCATCACGTATCCCGAGATCTATAAGATGCAGGCGAAGGCGATTTTTGAAGCCGCGTGCGATTTGGCCAAAGAAGGTCAGCGCGTGGTGCCTGAGGTCATGATCCCGCTCGTCGGGATGGTAGGAGAACTTCAGGAAACAAAGCGCGACATTATTCAAGTCGCCGAAGCCGTCATGACAAAGCGCAAGATCAAGATCGAATACCTCGTCGGTACGATGATCGAAATCCCGCGTGCTGCGATCATTGCGGATGAGATCGCCAAAGACGCTGAGTTCTTCAGCTTCGGGACCAATGATCTGACGCAGATGACCTTCGGTTTTTCACGCGACGATATCGGCAAGTTCCTGCCGTTTTACATTGAGAAAGGCCTGCTTAAAGTGGATCCGTTTGTTTCCATCGACCAGAAGGGCGTGGGCAAACTGATTGAGGGCGCCGTCTCCAAGGGACGCTCCGTGAAACAAAATCTGAAGATCGGTATCTGCGGCGAACACGGCGGAGATCCAGCATCAATCGAATTTTGCCACAAGAGCGGTTTGGATTATGTCAGCTGCTCTCCGTATCGCGTGCCCATCGCAAGATTGGCCGCTGCCCAGGCAGTGCTTAAGGAGAAAAAATAACCGGCTAATGGATGCCCTCAAGCTTTATATCAAAGATATAAAGAACATCCCTCTTCTGAAAGCCGAAGAGGAGATCAAGCTGGCACGGCGCATCAAGCGCGGTGACGCCCAGGCGCGTCGCGTGATGATTCGCTCCAACCTGCGACTCGTGATCAATATCGCGAAGCAGTACTCCAATTTCGGCGTGCCTTTACTTGATCTGATTGAAGAGGGCAACCTAGGGCTCATGAAGGCGGTCAGCAAGTTTGACCCCAAGCTGGGTTACCGCTTTTCGACTTACGCCGCGTGGTGGATCAAGCAGCACGTGACGCGCGCTCTCGCTGACCAGGGTAAAACTGTCCGTATTCCTGTGTACATGGTGGAAACGTTATCCCGTTTCCGCAAGATGACCGAGAAGCTCACGCATAAATACCGCCGCAAACCCAAAGTGGCGGAACTCGCGCGCGCGATGAAGCTCTCCACCGGCAAGGTCAAAGAGCTGATGCAGATGGACCAAGGCACGACCTCCCTCGATCAGACGATCGGCGAAGAGGGCGAGGCCTCCATCATGGATCTCATGGAAGACCCCAAAAATTCTTCCTCGGATCACATCGAAGAGCTTTTCCGCAGTGAACGTATTACCAACCTTCTCGATAAGCTGACTGGCAGGGAAAAGGAAATTCTTGAATTGCGTTTCGGCCTTAAAGACGGCGAAGTGCATACCCTCAACGAGGCCGCCAAGATTTTCAGCATCACTCGCGAACGCGTGCGTCAAATTGAATCAGCGGCTCTTAAGAAACTCCGCATTCTCGTCGAAAAAGACTCCGACATTACCATTTAAGTTCTCGCCCCGGTAGCTCAATTGGATAGAGCACAGGTTTCCTAAACCTGCCATGGCCGTTCGATTCGGCCCTGGGGCATTTGGCTGAGATGTCTCCTTGGCGGGAACGCTCGATTTTCCCCGCCGAGGAAAATCTCGCTCGGTACTCCGGCTCGCTCGTCCGCCTTCGGCGGACACCATGGTCGCTCGCCTACGTAACGTCCCACCAAGGAGACATCCCAGCAGTTATTCTTAGAAGAACTCGTAAAATTCATGTAGAATATTAAGATGTTCAAAAAAATTCTGATTGTTTTATGTGTCCTGATCGTCGTCGCCGCGGCGGCGCTGTTTTTTTTCCTCCCTTATTTAGACATCAATCGCTACAAACCCCAAATTACCGACAAAATTAAAAGCGCTACCGGATTGCAGGCCGAAATCGGTCGCATCACGTTGCGTTGGCAGGGAATTCTGGTTGTTGAGCTCTCCGATCTGAAGGTCACCTCGCCGATGGAAACCACGCCGTTTATCACAGCCGATAAAGTGCAGGTGGAAATCAAGCCGTTGCCGCTATTGAACAAGAAGATTGAATTGGGTGCTGTTTCGGTGCTACAGCCAAAGGCGCGCTTGATCAAAAGGGAAGGGGAATGGGTGCAGTTTACGTCGATAGCGTCAGGCTCTTCCTCGAAGCCGGATTCAACGGGCGAACAAAAAACGGCTGACGGCCCTCAGTGGAGCCTGGACCATTTGGATGTGGCCAACGGCGAGCTGACGGTTGTGCAGGTATCGAACCGCGCGGTCAAAGAAATCCGTCTGTCTCGGGTGGACATTGAAGTCATTAATCCGTTGCATCCGAGCGTCCAAGGCAGTTTTAAATTGAAGGCGGCTGTTTTTAGCGCCGACCAGAATTTCTCTCTAAAGGGGAGCATCGGAAAAGTAAACGGATCTCCGGTGGTCAAAGACCTCGTCTTTGACTTTGACACATCCTCGGTTGATTGGGCACAGTTGAATCTGCAGGCCCCTTTGTTCCGCTCATTTCTCGGCATTCAGGGAAAAGTCCTGTTCGAAGAAGGAAGGATCGTTCTGGATCAGACCTCGGCGAAGATCGGCGGAGGACAAATAGATTTTAACGCGGATTTCAAAGATTACCTCGACCCCGACGCGAAGTTAAAAGCGAGTCTTAAGGTCGACGGGTTGGACCTCACCCGGTTGATCCCGCCGGCTAATCCTGCGGCACCCGCGCTTGCCGGACTTGTATCGGGAGATTTGACGGGGGAGGGCTGGGGTAATTCGTGGCCGCTGTTGGCTCGCTCCATTTCTGGCAAAGGACAGCTCTCGCTTCGTAAATCCGCGATCGTCAATTTGAATGTCCTTCGACTCCTGTTTGAAAAACTTTCTCAGATCCCCGGGGTTGCGGACGCGCTCAATAAAGGGCTTCCGCCGAAATATGCGGGCCTGGCGAATCTGAAGGATACCGCTTTGCCTGATATGGATCTGCCGATTCAGATTGTCGAAGGAACCGTTCTTTTTCCTACCGTAGCTATCAATACGACCGGACTCGAACTGCATCTCCGCTTGAACGTAGCATTAGACGGCAATGTGGCAGGGGAGATGGTCTTGGCGGTCGAGCAAGAGTTATCGAGTGTATTCTTGGCAAACGTCCCAGCCTTGGCCTATATCGCCGATCCCCAAGGCCGTTTGGTACTTCCGGTAAAAGTCTCCGGCTCCGTTAAACGCTTATCCATCAAGCCGGATATGGAATATGTGATGTCGCGCCTGGTGTTGGCGAAAGGACAGGAGCTTCTGTCCAGCGTCCTTCAGCGGCCTACCCAGCAATAATTTTGTACTATTAATTATTTATAAAGAATTATTCTTTTTTGTTGAATCTTTGGTAAACATTGTTATAATAG